>JASHON010000134.1 GCA_030041095.1 Terriglobia bacterium | reverse complement strand
GGATTCTTTTCTTTAAGGAAACGGCCAATTCCAGTTATTGTTCCACCCGTGCCCATGCCCGCCACAAAATGAGTGACGCGGCCCTCGGTGTCTTCCCAAATTTCAGGCCCAGTCGTTTTGTAGTGAATTTCGGGGTTTGCGGGGTTGTGATATTGATCCGGATGATACGCATTCGGGATGTCGCTGGCCAGCTTGTTCACCGCCGAATGATAGCTCCGGGGATCTTCGGGAACTACAGCGGTCGGGCAAACAATCACGTCGGCGCCGAGCGCCTTGAGCGTGTCCACTTTTTCGCGGGATTGTTTATCCGCCATGGTGAAAATGGCCTTGTAGCCGCGCACGGCAGCGACCAATGCCAGGCCCATGCCCGTATTTCCCGACGTCCCCTCCACCAGCGTTCCACCAGGCTTTAGCCATCCCTTGCGTTCCGCCTCGTCCACCATGGCCACGCCGATCCGGTCTTTGACGCTGCCGCCCGGATTCAGATAGTCACACTTGGCCCACACTTCGGCCCGCCAATCCGTGGGAATACGGTTCAGCCTGATGAGGGGAGTGTGCCCGATGGCTTCGAGAATGTTGTTATAGCGCATGGCAATAATCCGCGTCAGGGGAACGGATGATTATAACCCATGCGTCATGAGCCTCACGATGCAAGATCGAGAACCAGCCAATCGAGGCAAGCAAGAGCCAGCAGCGATCCAGTCAATTCAGCACTGGGCGGCAGAATAATGGCGAGGTCGGAAGCTTCTGCGAGCTGGTGATCATTATGGTCGGTTATAGAAAACACGGGCATCTTCCGTTTCCTCAGGCTTTCTGAGACGGAGAGAGCGGTCTTCTTGGTTTTGCAGCTCGATCCCGACACCAAGACAATTGCTTGGCGGCTATCGGGACGCATAAAAGCGCAAGGATAGTCCACGCGCAGACCGGGCCAGCCGAGCCCGAGCGCCAAGCGCGCTGCCAGGAGAGTCGCGTCGTGGTGAAATCCTTCGCCGCAAAAGGCCACTCGGTCAAAACCCTTCAGTCGCCCAAGGAGCGAACGAAGGGCATCAGGAAGCTGAAGGGAAATCCACTCGAGCTGTGCCGGCAGTTCCGCGAACCCCTTTTCCAGGGCCTCAAGCTCGGGATGGCGAGGATTGTAGAGTCGCGCCGCGAGGAACGAAATATAAGCGAGCGCCGTTTCCTCCAAGAATGTGCTGAACGGCGCGGAAAGCCCTTCGTCACACGCCGGCAAAGTGAAGTTGCCGCGGGCGGCACGAGAGATCGGGCTATCCGGATCGCGCGTGAGGGCGTAACACACCACACCGCGCCGGGCGGCACGGCGCACAGAATCAAGCACAGACGCATCTTTACCTTCAGGCGTGACCGCAAGAAGGACACTGCGCGGGCGGAGCATAGGCAGTGAATAAGCGCAGAATTCTTCAGCCCCTCGCAGGACAGCGAGCCAGCCCAGGAGCCACTCGAGTGCTCGCACCGTCAAACAGCCTGCCCCGCGCGAAGCAGTCTCACTGACTACGTAAATCGGGCCTTCAGCCCAATGGCTGTCGCGGATAACATCCTCGTACGAATGGCGCTGCTGGAGTAGCCGTTCGAGTGCTCGGGCGACTTCCGTCCATTTGCTTCCGATATTCATGTGCTCGCCCGTTCCACACGCGGCTTTCACTCACTGCTCCGTCGAGCGTAGCACACACTTGCACGGAGGGCACGCATGTCAGTCTTGTGGGCTGAGGCGGAGATTACATCCGGAAGACGGTTTGGGCCCACTCAAGCGATTTGGCGTAAACATCCATTAGGTCTCGCTCAGGCAGATGGGCTCGGAGAGTCATTTCACTCATCTCCCCCCAATCGCCTGTCTCCAGAGCAAGCACGGCAGCAATCAAGGGATGCAAAGGCCCTTTGCTTTCGATCAATGCAGAACGAATGCAGTGGGAGACATTCAGTTCGTTCAGGATCTCCTCCAACGGCCTGTCGAGGATGGCGTCAATGGCCGATAGCATCCCGGTTAAAAAAAGATCGGTTTCGAAGACCGGCATGCCGGCCGATTTCGCAAGCTGCTCGCAGCATCGCGCGCGAATCAGGCAGGTGACGACCAGTTCGGACGGCTTGTCCTGGCCCATGGCGGTCTCAACCACCAGGCACAGCCATTGGCGCACCTTGCTCTCCCCGAGCAGCGCCAAAGCGTGGCGTATGGAGGTGATTTCGGAGCGGAAGGAGAATGCATAAGTATTCAGATAATTCAGCAGGCGAAAACAAACCGACGTCTCAGCTTTGATGGTGCTCTCGAGCCGTGAGGCGTCAAAATCCGGCTGGCACACTTCGCGCATGATCCGAAGTAAATTTAGCTTAAACGCAGGGACGGCACGGGCCGTCATCATTTTGGGCTTAGCGAAGAAAAATCCCTGGCAATATTGATACCCCATTCTGAGGGCAGCCTCAAAGTCTTCCTGTGTTTCAACCTTTTCAGCAACCAGGTGAACTCCTTTCGAACCCAGTTGACGGGCAAGCTCGCCCCTTTCGCTGGTTGTATTCAAGCGGAAGTCGACCTTCACAAAGTCGGCGAGAGGGAGCAAGGGGTGAGGAAACTGGGCCAGTGTAAAATCATCCAAGGCCAGCCGGTAACCTGCGGCTTTGAGATCGACACAAGCTTGCACCACGCCATCATCCGGGTCGACGGTCTCAAGCACCTCCAGGACTACCCGTTCAGAGGGCAATAAAGCAGCCATGCCGCCGGTCAGGATATTTCGCGTGCAGTTCATGAACACGGGGTGGCCGTCAGAAACGGTGTCTAAGCCCAGCAGGAACACGTTATCCAACAAGAGTTTGGTGGCCGTGTCCGAGCTCTCGGCGCTAAACAGGCTTTCCGCCGTGGTGCGGAAGAGGAGTTCGTACCCAAAGGTTCGCTGGCTACGGTCAAGAATAGGCTGGCGGGCCACAAACCGCGCCGGCGAGGAATGGCGCACACGCGTACCGGCATCGCCGGTGAGCTCGGGGCTCACGTCACAGGAAGTGGGAGCGTTCATAGGCGAGCACTCTTCTCCCGGAGGAGTTATGATGGTCTCTCAGGTAATCTTCGACCGCTCGGCATCTCAACATTAGACAGAAGGCAAATCGGCGAGAAGCGCACGTTTTTCGCCGTCCGGGCAGAAAGACACTTGGACGGTGTTTCGCATCATGCGGGTGAGAATCGCAGGAGAAAGGCTGAAGGTCTTTGCAGCGAGGATCAACTCTTCTTCCAGGTTCACCCGAAACAAGGCGGGATCATCAGAATTCAGCGTCACCGGAATGCCAGCTTCGAGGAATCGAGGCAGCGGATGCTCTTCAACGGAGGCCACGAGGCCTGTGGCGACATTGCTCGTGATACAGACTTCTAGCGGGACGCGACGCCGGCGAAGCAAGTCCATCACTTGTGGATCACGCACGGCCGTCAATCCGTGGCCGATACGCTCGGCGTTGAGCAGCTCGACAGCCTTGCGGATGCTCTCCGGCCCACCGGTTTCGCCGGCGTGGGCAGTTCGGTGCAAGCCCAGGTCCTTTGCTTCCGCGTAAACATCCCTAAACCATTCCGCGGGCCCACGCTCCTCGTCACCACCCAGGCCGAATGCGACTACGCCGTCATCCCGGAAGATTCGGGACCATCCGAGGACTTCGCGGGCGTGATCGGGACCAAAGTGGCGCACGGCGTCGAAGATCCAGCGGACGTGCACGCTATGAGCCTTCGTGGCCTCTTTGGCGGCTGCGAGTATGGCCTCAAAAATAGCGGGCACCTGCTGTTTCTTCCACAGTATGACGCCCGTCGAAAGTGTAATTTCCGCATAGCGGACGCGCTGGGCCGCCAGCCGCTCGATCAGCCGCTTTGTGGCCAGAGCGTAATCCGACGGAGAGTCAAGGAGCAGCGTAACCAGCTTGAACGCTTCAAGGAAGTTAGGAAGCGAGCGATAGCGAAACTGCCTTGCCGATTGCTGCTGGATCCAGGCTTCGGTCTTTTCCTGCAGGCGCCCTTTGCTGGCCGCAAGCTCGCGCAGTGTCTTGGGGTCGATGCTCCCTTCGAGATGCACGTGCAGTTCCACTTTTGGGAGCGCGCGGATAAATGATTCGATCGAAGAATTCGACTCGCCGTATAAAATACCTGGCTGTTTGGGTGGCCTCACGCCTGGATTCTAGCATTATTGGAGCTTGGAATCGGCAAAATGGTAACCCGGAAGAGCGGCTGCGATGAACAAGCTGCGATTTTGGCGCTGATGCCCTTGCACGTTTGCCGGAGTCGATTACAATGAGATTGACCATGCCCACGATCCGTCCAGGACACTTGACCTGGATTGCCTGCCTGGCGGTTCTGGCCGCCACTCCGGCAGGCTGGCATCAAGTGTGCCTCTGCGCCCGGCCGATCCCCGCGAGGCATAAGAAAGCCCCGGCCGCTGAGGCTCAGTCTCTGCCCAATCAGGTCAATTCCCTGGCAAGGCAGCTTTACGGGGTCCCTTACTACGAGGCAGGAGATATTCCCGGCAAGATCGAAACGCTTGTCTTTGGCGCACTCACAAAGTGGCTGAACGGGAAGGCCCCCTGGAACCCGGAAGCGGCTTACGGACTCGATGTTCAGGTGCGGATGCAGCTCGAAAACTATCTTTCAAAACTTCACTATCCATGGTACGGCGAGCCTTCAGTCTTCGTACGCAAGTGGCAGGACAAGGAACTGATCGGCGCCGGGTATACGCTTGGCTGGACCCGGTTTGATACCGTTAACGCATTCGCTCTTTACGAGCACCGGGCGACAGAGACCACGAAAGTAGCGGAGACAGACTTCGTGCCGCAAACCGACCTTCATTACGCTTTCCTTCAGCCAGGCGCACACGGTGACTTCCGCTTCATCATTTTCGGCTCGATGCACGGTCAGAGCCAGCCGCGCCTCACTGCCATTTTGTACTCTTTCGACGGAAAAACGCTGAAGGATCTTTGGGAAAGACCTGATCTTTACGACGGCAAGATCGCTGTCACACCCCAGACCGTCACACTTCGTTACCTCAAGGAACCTGAGTACGTTCAGGCGGTCGAACAGAACCAACTCCCGCCGGGATACGAAGCGGTTTATCGGGTCACTCCGGAGGGCCTGAGACTGGAAACGGAACGCCAGATTCCGTTCCAAGTAGTGAACGGGGCGGATTAACTGGAGACTAAATTCTAATATTCTGCATCCGCCAAAGGGCTTGCTGCGCTTGCTTCTGCGTCCGCTATGATAGAGTAGAGGCGGACGAAAATCTGCCGATTAAGTACATAGTGAGGAAAGTTGTTTATGGCCGACGACCGATCGGAACGAACCCGGGCGCTTGATGTCGCACTTGGTCAGATTGAGAAGCAGTTCGGCAAGGGATCAATCATGCGGCTCGGTTCGCGAGAAGCCCTGGTTGCGGTCGAAGTGATTCCGACCGGAGCGCTTTCCTTCGATGCGGCCCTGGGGATTGGGGGAATGCCTCGAGGTCGCGTGGTGGAAATGTACGGCCCTGAATCGAGCGGCAAAACCACGCTGGCTCTGCACGTTGTGGCGGAGGCGCAAAAGCGCGGCGGCATGGCTGCTTTCGTAGATGCCGAGCACGCGCTCGACGCTAGCTATGCCAGGAGGTTGGGTGTGGACATAGACAACCTGTTGGTCTCCCAACCCGATTACGGCGAGCAGGCGCTTGAGATTACGGAAGCTCTGGTGCGGTCCAACGCTGTCGACGTGCTGGTGATTGATTCGGTGGCGGCGCTCGTGCCCAAGGCAGAGCTCGATGGTGATATGGGAGACGCGATGCCCGGCCTTCAGGCCCGCCTCATGTCTCAAGCCTTGCGGAAACTCACCGGCGTTGTCTCCAAGTCGAAGACCTGCCTCATCTTCATTAACCAGATCCGCGAGAAAATCGGCGTGATGTTTGGGAGTCCGGAAACTACAACGGGCGGGCGGGCGCTGAAGTTCTACTCCTCGGTTCGCGTGGATATTCGCCGCGTCGCGTCCATCAAGGACGGTGATCGCGTGGTTGGGAACCGCGTCAGGGCGAAAATCGTCAAGAACAAGATGGCCGCGCCGTTCCGCGAAGCGGAGTTTGATATACTTTATGGGGAAGGAATCTCGAAAGAAGGGGATTTGATTGACCTTGCCGCCGCGTTGAGCATTCTCGAGAAGAGTGGTTCTTGGTTTTCCTTCGGCGGTGAGCGCATTGGCCAGGGACGCGATAATGCGTGCCGTACTTTGAAAGATAACCCCGGCCTGCGGTCCAGGCTCGAGGATGAGGTCCGAAAAGCTCTAACCCTGCCGCGCGAGCAAACGGAGCAAGAGGCCGTGGCGGCGCGCAGCGGCAAAAAGTAGCGACTGCCCTGTGCGGTTGATTTTGGGGAGGGCGCCGTGGAAAACGGCTCGTCGGAGTTGCAGCGGACTCCGCATCATCCTGTATTCATTCGGCTTGGGCGATTCGAATGGGCCGGTGGGGTCCAAGCGGTTTTGCGCCAAGGCCGCGCGAAACATTCGCGTAAGACAATAAAATGGAGGGGTACGTGCACGTGAGAAAGCCTTCCGCTCTGGCGATCAGCATCCTGATTGCCGGCATGACCGTGGGTGTGGGCGTGCAAGTCGCCGCTGCACAAAGCTCGCCAACCACCGCAACCGGTACGCTTTCGTCCCCGCCATCCACTTCCCACCAAGTTGAGGTGCACGGAGCCGTGGCGCATCATCGCGTCAATCGCGGATCAACCTATCACAAGCGCCCGGTTCGCCGCACCTCGCGGCGAGTGGCGTACCGTCCCCGCACTCGACTGGCAAGCGCGCGTCACCCGGTTATTCATCACTACGCGCGGCGCAGGGGCCCCTACCGCCGGCTGCGGATTCGCCGCGTCGCGTATCATACGGTAGTCCGCCGGCCGTACCATCGCTTGCGGCGGTGGAGTCCGTGGAGCGTAAACTCGATCAATCGGGATCCTGAGTTCGGTGATGACATCGAGGGGCAGAATCCATACATTCGCGCTGCGGCGATAAAAGCTCTTGGTGATTTGAACGGAAGCATCCTGGTTGTGGACCCGGTTACCGGCCGCATCCTGGCCTTCGTAAACCAGGATCTCGCATTGACCCGCGGCTACGTTCCTTGTTCCACCATCAAGCCCATGGTGGCGCTTGCCGGGCTGAAAGACGGAGTTGTCACGCTTCACACCAGGCTTATCGGAATGTCCGGCAGGCCGATTGACATGACTGTCGCGTTGGCTCATTCGGATAACCGCTACTTTGCGCGCGTGGGAGAGATGCTGGGATTCGAACGCGTGGAGCAGTACGCCAAACTGCTTGGATATGGCCAGCGGGCCGCGCTCGACATTCCAGACGAGTCTCCGGGCGTTTTCCCGTCTGCCCCGCCGCCTCCGGGTATAGGTGGCGTGGGCCGATTGACAAGTTTCGGGACTGGGATCGATCAGACGCCGCTCCAGGTGGCTGCACTGGCTTCAGCCATAGCCAACGGCGGAACGCTTTACTGGCTTCAATGGCCGCGCACGCCGGAGGAGATCGCCAACTTTAAGCCCGAGGTAAGAGAGCGGCTCACGGGACTTGCTCCGTATATTTCTGAAGTCAGAGAAGGCATGGCGGCTTCAGTACTCTACGGAACCTCGCGGCTGGCTTATAATCCGTTTGAAGACGTTTTCGGCAAGACGGGTACGTGCAGTGAAGATGGTGGAAGAATGGGCTGGTTTCTTTCCTTCTCCGAGCAGCGGAATCCGCGGTACGTCGTCGTCGTGATGCTGCGTGGCGGGCGTGAGATGTTCGGCCCGCACGCGGCAGGAATCGGCGGCGTACTCTACCGTTCGCTGCTTCCGCAGAACATGACTCCGGCTGAAGCCCGGAGCGTTTTCCCTGAACTTGTTCATCCGCCGCGCGGCGCCGGGCGCTAGCCAGCGACGGATAAGTCACTTTTGATTTCGTCACTTCGGCCAAGCTCCATGACCCACACCGGCGAGCCATGACCCTTCTCGACGCGAGACCTCCAAGACCCAAAACGGGAATCTTCAAGTACGTTCCTCTGTGGCTTCTCATCATTATCATCGCGGTTGTGATAGGAATCGCGGTTCGAGAGTTTTGGGATTATCCCGAGGAACGGGCCGTCACAACTTTTCTCACCACGCTCGAAAAGGGCAATTACCAGAAAGCTTATAAGCTCTGGCAGCCCGTTCCGTCTTACGCCTTTGGCGACTTCATGCACGACTGGGGACCGGAAGGCGATTATGGAAAGATCACGTCATTTAAGATCGTTCAGGCAGAGTCGGAA
This sequence comes from Terriglobia bacterium, assembly GCA_030041095.1. Lineage (GTDB taxonomy): Bacteria > Acidobacteriota > Terriglobia > UBA7540 > UBA7540 > JASHON01. The sequence continues at coordinate 52,688 of JASHON010000134.1, read as the reverse complement.
GGCTCTGAAACTGTCAAAGTGACGGTCCGCATTAATCATCGGGAGCCGCCGGAGGGCCTATTGGTGGATCGGAAGACAAAAGGGCTTGCGTTCGCGTTCGAGTTCTGACGGCGAGTGACCGGTCAGAGGGACACCTGGCTGTTACCCGGCGAGGAAGCGGCAGTGGTGGGAGCGATGGAGAGCTCAACCATTGAAGGCGCTTCTATTTCGGTAATTCTACAGAAGCGATAACCGAGGAGCCATCTTGCGGCTGAAATTCCTGCTTGCCGTGTTGTGCGTGGTCCTTATTCCCTGCGGCGCTTGTACCAACACGTCCAAAGAAAGCGGCTCCAAGGTTATCCATCTGCCCACCGGAAAACTGCTACAATCGCCGGTCCCAGCCCATCCGCAGAGCACGAACAGTTTCCCCACTGCTCTTGCATTGAGCCCGAATGGAAAATATCTCGCTGTCCTGAACAACGGTTATGGCACGGAAGAATCCGGCGGGGCGGAATCCATCGCCATCCTGAACGCTCGAACGCAGGAGTTGGGCGATTACCCTGACGCTCGCCTTTATCCCCATGCGCACCAGACGTTTTTTCTCGGCCTCGCGTTCGGCTCTCATGGCCAGCGCCTTTATGCTTCGTTTGCTTCTATGACCGACCCGGCCGGCGCGCGGCCTGGTGACACAGGTAACGGCATTGGGATCTACGAGTTTCGCGACGGTCATCCGTTATTTGCAGGTTTCTTGAAAATACCGCTCCAAACCTTGGACCCGGGCCACCGCGCTCTGAAGCTTTCCCGCGCGCTTCCGCCGGGCATGCTGGTACCCTATCCGGCAGGGCTGGCGGTTGTGCCACAGGGCGCAACCGATGATTTGCTCGTTGCCAATAATCTCGCTGATGACGCGCTGCTGATCGATGGATCGACTGGAAGGATCCTGCATCGGTTTGATCTTAGCACCGGTCCCTACGTTCCGGCCTCCTATCCGTATGGGGTGGTAGTCACGCGCGACGGGCGAACAGGATTTTGCACTCTCTGGAACGCTTCAGAAGTGGCGGAGCTGGATCTTTCAAGCGGAAAGGTGTCGCGATTTATTCCTCTCCTCCGGCCCGACGACCCACATGCCCCCGGCACTCATCCCTCCGCGCTGCTGCTGAGCCCCGATCAAAAATTCGTTTATGTCACACTCGCTAATGCGGATAAGGTTGCCGTGATTCGTGTGGCCACCGGAGCTGTGCTCGGATACATCTCTACTAAACTGCCGGGGGAACGATACGGTGGGACAGTGCCGGACGCACTGGCCGAAACCGGTGATGGCAAATTCCTTTTTGTTGCGGACGCTGCCGCCGACGCTGTGGCAGTGTGCAAAACGTCAGCGTGGACAAGCCCCGATGCTCCTGTCAGCTTCGGCGAAGCTCAGCCCATTGGCTTTATTCCGACGGAGTGGTATCCCACTGCGTTGAAAGTTGAAGGCGACAGCCTGTTCATCGCCACGGGCAAGGGACGCGGCACTGGCCCGAATGCGCTGCCATCGCCGGCTGGAGCGCGCTACGACCACGGCCACCCTCGATTCCGTTATATCGCAACACTCATCCACGGCTCGCTCGGCCGGGTGAGCATTCAAGAAACGCTGACCCGCCTGCCGTCTCTCACCCGCTCGGTTCAAGAAAGCAACTTGATGAACGGAAAGCTGGGCGCCATTCGTTTTGCGCAGAGTGGCAATCCTATTAAGCATGTGATTTACATCATCAAGGAAAACCGGACTTACGACCAGATTTTCGGCGACTTGAAACCCGGCAACGGCGACCCGGCCCTCACCATGTATGGCTGGGACATTACGCCCAACGAACACAAGCTGGCCCGGCAGTTCGGCACTCTCGATAATTTCTATTGCAGCGGCGAAGTTTCAGGAAATGGGCACGTTTGGTCCATGGCCGCTATTGACAGCGACTATACGGAACGGACGTGGGAGATCGGTTACCGCAGCCGTGAGCGCCATTACGATTACGAAGGAGTGGTGAACAACGGCTTTCCGATCTTAGAAGACCAGCCGGATGTGGACGAGCCCGGAACGGGCTATATCTGGGACAATGTCGCGCGACACGGCCTGACGCACCGGAATTACGGCGAATTCGTCTCCTCGCTGTGGTGTAATGAGTTTCATGCTTCGCAGTCGCCGCTGCTCGGCACACCGCTCGCGCAAGGCTTGGCGTGCTCGCGCTCGTTTATCGATCACGGCCAGCCGCTGCCGCCCAATGTGGGTGATCCGCGCGGCTCGCCGAGCCCATGGCTCTGGCCGATCCCCATCCTCGCGCGTGATGTGGCCACGATGCCTGCGCTTGAGGGGCACTTCGATCCTCGCTATGCCGATTTCAGGCTTGATTATCCCGACCAGTTGCGCGTGGACGAGTTCCTGAACGAGTTTCGGAAATTCGTCCGGGCACGGCAGGAAGGATTGGCAGCAAACGAGCGGCTTCCCCAGTTCGTGATCCTTCGTCTGCCCAACGACCATACTGCAGGCACGCGGCCAGGCATGCCAAAGCCCGAGGCTTCCGTGGCTGATAATGATCTCGCTGTGGGCCGCGTCGTGGACGCCGTTTCGCATAGCTCGTATTGGGACGATACAGCCATTTTCATTCTGGAAGACGACTCCCAGAGTGGCCCCGATCACGTTGACGCCCATCGGTCGACCGTCCTCGTCATCAGCAAATATTCTCCCGGCTCGGCATCACGTCCTTTCGTCGATAGCCACTTCTATACAACCGTCAGTATGGTTCGCACGATGGAAGTGCTGCTCGGGCTGCCTCCCATGAATGTTGACGACGCCCACGCCGCGGTGACAGCGCCGATGTTTGCAGGACCGGGCGATCAGCCTCCCTTTACGGCGGATTATCGAAATCGGAACAACGGCTTAATCTACCGCGTCAATTTGCCGAACGCCCCCGGCGCGCGCGCTTCCGCTCGCATGGATTTCACCCACGCCGACCAGGCGAATGCCGCAGTGCTCAACGCCATCCTCTGGCGCGAGCGCAAAGGAAATGTCCCCATGCCGCCACCGCGCCATGCGGTCTTCCCCCCGGACCCGGAGTAGCCGGGCGGTCCGTTGTTCGCGGATCGTAGAGAATAAGGGGCCCGCTGCCCTTTGCTTCCCCGTCGCCACGGGTCGGTGAGCTGCGACCGGCCAGTTCCCTTGCCGCCCCATTCCGAGATGTGTTAACTTGGTACTCGCTCGGAAGAAAGTCGCGTGACTGGCTTCTCCGAGCGAAGTCTAGAGCTACCCGAAAGCCTGTGGCAGGCTTGTGCGGGCTGATTTCTGGAAGCTGATCTCTGATAACTTCCTAATGCCTCCCCCATCCCGAAACGCTCAACGCTCCGCTTCCGGCGCAACCAAGACTGAGGCCCAGGAGCGCGCTCGCCCCGCCGCAGCGAAGCCGAGCTTCGGCCGGCTGGCCGGACTCTGTGTAGCGGCCTGGCTCGTTCCCGGCTTGGGACATTGGCGATTGAAGAAACGCTGGCGTGCGGTTATTCTTTTCGTCGCCATCGTCGCCATGTTCATCTTCGGCCTGTTGATGCAGGGCACGTTCTTCTCAATCTCGTCGCAGTCCATCCTGGAGCGGCTTGGATTTTTCAGCGAGCTGTCAGTGGGCCTTCCCATGATGTTGGCCAAGTTTTTTGGCTACGGAGGCGGCAACCCGTTTTTCACTAGCGCGGATTATGGCACGGCCTATCTGGTCTCTGCGGGAATGCTAAACGTTCTTGCCCTGCTCGATGCTTTCGACATTGCGGTAGGGAGAAAGTCCTAGCGTATGGTGATTTACCACTTCTCGGCCATGACGCTTTTCTCCTTATTGGTCTCCGTCGTCTTTGCCACCCTCAACAAGGAAACCCTGCGCGAGAAGATTTTTTACGGCATAAAGTCTTTCGCACTCTTCATGGGCATCGCCATTGCGCTCGGATGGATCATGTACCCGTTCCCTTGGCATTGAGAGATTGAATCATTGATTCGATGGCTCAACGGTTTGATGCGGCTGCATCAGGTCTTCCGCGTAGTGGCCACGCTATTCTTGGTTTCGCGAGCGGTTGTCTCGCGAAGCAGAACAAGCTGCTCGGCTGATGCTTGCTTTTGGCCGGTGCGGGCGTAGGCGATGGCAAGCTGGTAGTGGCCGGATTGGGTGCATCCATCTTGACGCATTTCTCGAGTGGCTTGATCGCTTCCGCATGCTGCCCCGCGGCGTTGTACGCGATGCCGAGTCCCAGGTAACCTTGCGCGAAACTGGCATCGTCTCTTATCGAATTTGTTTTCCGATCTTCGTCCCCTGCCTCACCCAGCCGTCCTCGCGATTCAAGCGCTTCCGCCGGAAATTGTCCGACGTGACAGTCCGGGCAGACATAATCCGGACCGCCGAAATTGACATTGAGCGGCTTGCGGGAGGAAAATACCGAGTCCGGCACGGAAGGGCTTCACGCGCCGAAGTTTCCTCAGGCGCCTTGCACCTGGCAATGCCTATAGCCCAGGCGCGCCGGATCAGGATTGAACGCCTGTAAAAGGAGTCGCTGTGTCGCGCATCAAAAACCCTTGGGTGATTTTGCCGGTCGTCGCATTCGTCTTTTGGGGAGTGATGGCCGCAGCCAAGTCAATTTCGAGACAAGGAATCACTATGAGTCAATTCGGGAAAATGCCGGATGGAACGCCGGTCGATCTGTACACGCTAACGAACTCGCATGGGATGAAAGTGGGCATCATCACGTATGGGGCAAGAATTCAATCGATTGACGTGCCCGACCGCCACGGCAAAATGGCCGACGTGGTCCTGGGCTTTGACAGCATGACCGGCTATCTCGGCAACGATCCGTTCTTCGGCGCCACCGTCGGCCGTTATGCCAATCGAATCGCCAACGGCAGATTCCATCTGGACGGCGTGGAATACCATCTCCCCATCAACGACGGCCCGAATTGCCTGCACGGTGGTCCCGAAGGTTTCGACAAGAAGGTGTGGAAAGCGCACGAGCTCGCTGGACCGCTCCCGGCCGTCGAGCTTACTTACTTCAGCAAAAACGGCGAAGAAGGCTTCCCGGGCGACTTGCACGTGAAAGTGGTCTACACGCTTAAAAATGACAATGCATTAACAATCGACTATACTGCCACAACCGACAGAGACACGGTCATCAACCTGACCAATCACTCATATTTCAATCTCGACGGAGCGGGAAGCGGCAGCATACTGGACGAAGCGGTCCTGATCAACGCCGACTCCTTTACGCCGATCAACGACGTGATGATTCCAACGGGGAAGATCGAGAGCGTGGACGGCACTCCATTTGACTTCCGTAAACTCACGCGGATCGGCGAGCGAATCAACGAGGGCAATCAGCAGCTTAAATTCGCGAGGGGTTACGATGACAATTGGATCCTGAACCGCAAAGGTCCCGGCCTGGAGTTCGCCGCACGCGCAGTTAGTCCAAAATCAGGGCGCGAGTTGGAAGTGTTTACCACAGAGCCTGGCGTGCAGCTCTATACGGGCAACTTCCTGGACGGCACGATCCATGGAATAGGGGGAGTTTACGGTCACCGTTCAGCGTTCACGTTTGAGACGCAGCATTTCCCCGATTCGCCCAACCAACCTCATTTCCCCACAACGGAGCTGAAACCCGGCCAAACATTCCATCAAACCACGGTTTTCAAATTCCTGACCTCGCGGTAGGCCGCAGCTTGTCCTGGAACTGCAGCTACTGGGGAGAGTAACTCAAACGCGCCAACGTGCTTGGGCTGTACAGGCTGCGGAGAAACTCTTTCGGGAGTTGACGTAGCACCGGCTTCCAGCCGGCAACTCCCTTCAATTCAACAGAGGCCGGCACTACGTTCGCAGCGGCGTCGAGTTTTTCCGCAGCCTGTGCAGCCGGCTGAAATGGCGTCGGTAACGTCTGACCGGCGCGGGAGGGGGCGTCGGGCCCGCTCTACCAGAAAATGATCTGCAGCGCCACCAGAGCGGCCATCGCAACTGCGCCCCAGAAGATCGGCCGCTTCACAAGCGGCAGGTGCCCTTCGGAAGGCAGTTCGGTAAGGCCGTAAACCAAGCTGGTCAATTCCCCTTCTTTGCGCGGTGAAGTGAAGAGCGTAACGCCCACCGTCACACCTACGCAGATGAGCCATGACCACAAGGCCCGATACATATTATCGGCCATAACCTGGGCGTGCGACGAGAGAGCGAAGACAGCGAGCAGGTGAGGATTCACCTTGACCGCCACGAACATCGCCACTGACGAGCCCACCCCGGCCGCCAGGCCCCAAAAAGCCCCCTTCGGCGTGGTCCGCTTCCACATCATCCCCAGGATGATGGTGCCAAAGAGCGGAGAATCGAAAAAGCTGAAGAGCGCCTGAACGTAGTCCATGATGCTGGCAAATTGCATCACCAAGTACGCGGCGCCGATTGAAACGACGACGCCAACGAGTGTGGACCACCGGCCCATGCTGACGTAGTGCTCATCTGACTCGTCCTTGCGGATAAAGGCGCGGTAAATGTCGTAGGTCCACACCGTGGAGAATGCGCTGGTGTTCCCGGCCATGCCGGACATGAAGCCGGCGATGAGCGCTGTGATGCCCAAGCCTAAAAGTCCGGGACCGCAATATCGCCCCAGCATGAGCGGGAGAACGTCATTGTAGGTGTATTGTCCCGCATGCGCAGTGCTTTGCGGCACCAGGTGAAACGGAAGGACTCCGAGCGCCAGCAATCCCGGTAAAATGACGATCAGCGGAATTGCCATTTTAAAAAAGGAGGCAATGATCGGCGCCATCTTTGCTGCGCGCACGTCTCTGGCGCTCAGCACGCGCTGCACCACCAGAAAGTCCGTGGTCCAATAACCGAACGAAAGTACCATGCCCAGGCCGAAGACGATTCCCGTCCAATGGATGCCCATGGGGTTGCTGCTGAAGTGGCCGAGCCCCCGCCACAAATGCGTGAAGTCCTGGTAAGGGAAGCGAGCACGGATGCGCGCCACGAGGCCGTTCCAACCCCCCGTTTCAATCATTCCCAGAATCGGAATCAGCAGCGATCCGAACCAGATCAGAAAGAATTGCACCACTTCGTTGAAGATGGCGGAAAACAGGCCGCCTGCCGCCACGTAAACGCCCACCACGAGGGACGAAACCCAAATGCTGACGTTGATGTTCCATCCAAGCAGGACATTGAGCACCAGCGCCATGGCAAACATATTAACGCCCGAAGTCAGAATCGTAATGACGGCCAGGCAGATGGCGCCCAGACCGCTCGTCGCGCGATCGTAGCGCAGGTTCAGGTAGCCGGGAACAGAGTGTGTTTTGCAAATGTAGTAGAACGGAATCATCACTACGCCAAGAAACACCATGGCCGGGATGGCTCCGATCCAGTACCAATGCGCGGCCAGAATACCGTATTCGGCAGACGCTCCGGCCCAGCCCATCAATTCGAGCGAGCCAAGATTGGCTGAAAGAAAAGCCAGGCCGGCCACCCAGGCCGTCATTTCCCGTCCGGCCAGGAAAAAGTCCTCGCCACTCTTCGTGTATTTCTTCAGATAGAAACCGATTCCCAGCACCATCACGAAGTAAACAACGATCACCACGAAGTCTACGGCCTTGGGTGAGAGAACGTGCGATGCCGCCAGTAGCAACAGAGCGGGAACAGTCCAGGGAAGATGCGTCATAAAGAGCTCACATTCCAATTGGCGCTTGACGATCGTCGATCGAAGAACAGATCACGGAGTCAACAGCGTCAATCGTCAGTTTCCGTTTGTCCATACGTGGTGTGGTAGCGCTCGTACCACTTTTTGATCTCTTTGGGCGTAAGCGCCTTCGCTTTGCCCAAAAGCAGAGCAAGATAACAGGTTTTGGCAACATCTTCAAGCATGACTGCGGCCTTGAGGGCGGCCCGGGGCGTAGGACCCCAGGCGAAAGCGCCGTGATGGCCCAGCAGAATGGCAGGCGCGGCGCTTCGGTATTTCAGGATAGTCTCGCCGATATGGTCTCCGACATTGTCCACGTAGGGAGCACAGGGGATGGCCGCGCCGAACTCGTCGGCAATCGCGGTAAGATAGACGGGGATGGATTTTCCAAGAAGCGCGAGGGCTGTTGCGTAATTGGAGTGCGTGTGAATGACGCCTCCGATTTCCGGGCAATGGTGATAAAGAAACAGGTGGTGAGGAAGGTCCACGGAAGGCTTCCGCCGGCCTTTTAATTTGTGCCCCGAGAGATCGGTCACCGGCAAATCGGCTGGACGCAGCTTGTCGTAATCCATGCCGCTGGGCTTAATCAGTACCAATCCTTTCTTCCGGTCGATCCCGCTGGCATTGCCGCTGTGCATGGTGACGAGGCCGGATCTGAAAATCTCGAGGTTGGCCGCCCAAACTTCGTCTCGAAGCTTTTTCAAAGGATCAGATTTCATAATTGAAGATCTTCACCCCCTACCCAGGGGCGAGCGTAAGCTTTCAGGAGTCAGAAGCTCGCAATCAGCCAATCCGCCATCGGCGCCTTCCGCAGTCAACAAGGCTATCTCCGTGCGCGTAGAACATGCGAAAAAAGCTGCCGATCGCCGATGGCTGCAAAGGGAATTCTGATTACTGGCAACTGACTTCTCTTTGCGCGATTTTCTTCAGGCGTTTCATCACATCATTTGAGCCGCGGCCGAAGTAATCGTGAAGCGTCTGGTATTCTTTGAACAGGCCATCGTAGATGGCGGAATTTTGAGGTTTTGGCCGATAAATGGACCGTTTGAGCGATGCCATTCGCTCCGCCGCCTCAAAGATGGAGTCGTAGCCGCCGCGCGCCCGGCCAGCCGCCACCGCGCCGTGCATGGCCGATCCGAGCGCCGGGCAGGTGAGCGGCTGCGGAGCAATGTGGATTTCGCGTCCGGTCACGTCCGCATAAATCTGCATGAGCAACTTGTTCTTCTCCGGCAAGCCTCCGCAGGCCGCCAAGTCCTTCACGGAAATGCCGCGCGCCTCGAACGCTTCGATGATCTGGCGCGTACCAAACGCCGTTGCCTCGATGAGCGCACGGAAGACTTCCTCAGGCCTGGAATTAAGCCGGAGACCCAAGATGAGTCCCGTGAGGTCGGCGTCCACCAGGATCGAGCGATTGCCATTCCACCAATCCAACGCGAGGAGTCCGGATTCGCCCGGTCCGAGCCCTGCTGCGCGCGTTTCCAGAAAGCTGTGCAGCGCCATTTTGTTTCGCCGCGCTTCGCGCTCGGTCGCACCGGGCACCCCTTGCTCGAAAAACCAGGCAAAAATATCGCCGACCGCAGACTGGCCTGCTTCATATCCCCAAAAGCCGGGCACGACGCCATCCTCGACCGTGCCACACATCCCTTCAACCGTGCGCCTGTCCTCGCCCAACAGAATATGGCAGATCGAGGTGCCCATGATCATTACGAGCGTTCCGGGGCGCGTCACGGTTACCGCGGGGACGGAGACGTGGGCATCCACGTTGCCAACGGAGACTGCAATCCCTGCCGGCAAGCCCGTTTTCTCAGCCCAGTATGGACTCAGACCGCCTGCACAGGAGCCTAACCGGAAAAACTTTTCACCCACTTTCTCTTCGATCACATTTTCAAAACGCGGGTCAAGCGCGCGGAAGAAGTCGGTGCAGGGAAATCCTTTTCCCTTTATCCACATGGCCTTGTATGCGGCCGTGCAGGCGCTTCGCTTTTCCGCTCCTGTCAATTGCCAAACGATCCAGTCTGCCGATTCGATAAACCGCTCTGCGGCGGCGTAGGTCTCCGGAGACTCATTCAGGATTTGAAGTAGCTTGGAAAAAAACCACTCCGAAGAGTATTTCCCGCCGTAAATTCGTACGAACTCCTCGTTGCGCTCCGTTCCGGCTTGCGTGATGCGGTTAGCTTCAGGCTGCGCCGCGTGGTGCTTCCACAGTTTCACCCAAGCATGAGGGTTTTTCCGGAACTGCTTGAGAAAGCACAAAGGAGTGCCGTCCCGGAGCGTAGGCATCGGCGAAGAAGCTGTAAAATCCGTCCCCAGGCCTATCACGCGGTCGCCGCGAACTCCTGCAGCCTTTAAGGCTTTGGGCACTGCCTTCTCGACCACGCTGAGGTAATCGCGTGGGTTCTGCAGAGCCCAATCGTGCTCGAGTCGAGGCCCGCCCGGAAGCCGCTCATCGATCACGCCGTCGGCGTAAGACACAATGGCTGCGCCCGCTTCCATGCCATCGCGAACGCGTATGACGACGGCACGGCCGGACTCGGTTCCGTAGTCAATTCCAATGCTAAAAGTATCTTTGGTCATAGTTGAACTGTCATCGTTCCGCCTTCGAACCAGACGAACCTCTCTGTTCCTTCGGGCATCAGCTTCACTTTGAAGCAACCATCCTGCAGCAACGGCTACCCCTGCCCCTCCGAGTAAACCTACTGTCTTTCGGCGTGAGAGTTTCCTCAATGCGCATCTGCCAGCTAGTCTTGGAGCCGGCTTTTGGCCCGTTTCATCTTCCAATAGACCACATATCGCTGGCCGGCTTCCCGGTAAAGTGGCGTCAGGGAAATCGTCTGGCTCTGGCTGACGGTTTGGAAAGCAAGAGGAGACGTACTCACTCGCTCTACCCAGCCCGACGAGCCATCCTCACTCCCTTCAATTTCAGGCGTAGATGCCGGTGTGCCTTGTGGCACGGTGTCGTAGCCCGAGTAGGTGAGTGACGAGTTTAGTCCTTGGCTGCCAAGCTCTCCTGCCAGGACCAGCGGGCCATACATCATAGCTTGCTGTGTCTCATCGCCGGGCACTGGCGCCGCGTGCAGGCTCATCGGCATCGTCACGTCGATCCGGTCGCCGTCGTTCCACACACGCTCGACGGTGAGGTAGCTCGACGGACTGGCAAAGACGGGCAGCGCCTGGCCATTCAAGCGCACCGTTCCGCCTTGGGTTGCCCAGTACGGAACGCGGATGTTCACTGCCATCCGTATCGGCGCACGCACGTGAAGCAGCAGCGAAGTTCCGTCCTGTTCCGGGAATCCCGTCGTTTGGCGCAGCCGCAGCCCCTTCTCCGGCCAGCTCAGCTCGGAGGCAATGAACAGGTTCACGTAAAGATCGCGTCCGTTGTGAAAATAGATGGTGTCATTGAACTTTGAGAACTCCTCAGCACCGGTTCCCGTGCAGCACCAGAAGGAATTCATGGGCGTGTTGTAGTATTTCCACCAGCCCTGCCCCAAGGGATAGAAATAACCTTTGAGCCCTTGTTCGTTCTGGGTGCCGAGCCGGCTATTGAAGAGCGTGCGCTCGTAGTAATCCATGGCTCGTGGGTTTGCCGTCCAGCCGAAGATGTGGCGCGTCAGCTTGAGCATGTTATATCCGCAGCAGCATTCTTCCATCGTCTGCCCCACTTCGTGTCCCAGCTTGCCCGGCTCAGCAAGCCAATGCTCGTCGTAGCTGGTGCCGCCGCTGCAAAACGTGCGTTTGCTGGTCACTTCATGCCAGAAGTAGCTTGCAATATCGTGGTATCGGCGAATGCCTGTCACTTCGTACTGCCGCGCCGCGCCAATCATCTTGGGGATGTTCGTATTCGCATGCAAACCCCGCAGCTCGTCGCGATATTCGGAGAGAGGGTCGAAAACGGCTTTGTGATCGAACCTTCGGGCGATGAACAAATACTCCTCTTTGCCGGTGACCGCATACAGATTGCAAAGAACCTCGAGCATCCCGCCCTGCTCCACTTCGAGGACGCGCTGCATGTGGTCGTCGCTCAGCGGCCCAACCCACTGACCCACCCAGCCGGCCATCTTTTCGAGCGTGTTGAGCGCCTGCTCGTTCCCACAGTGGGTGTACAGATCAAGGTGGCCGGCCATGATTTTGTGAATCGTGTAAAAGGGCGCCCAAACCGGTTTGCCCTCGCGCAGGCGGTCGAAAAACTCTTCGGGGAAAGCGCTCAGGTAGCCGTTTCCGTGAGCCTGCTGGCATTGCGCCAGAATAGCAACCAGCTCGTCTCCTTTCTTTTTTATTTCTTCATCGCCTGTGCTGGCGTACAGCAGCGCCGCTGCAGATAAGTAATGACCCCCGGTGAAGTGGCCGCGTAATTCGCAAGTGGGATTTTCCCATCCGCCAAACGGCTGCGCCGTGGAAGTCAGCTTCGCCGTGATGCGAAACATGTGGGCCAGCCGGTCGTTCGGCAAAGTGAGCAGGTAGCGCTGGTTAAGCTCCATTTCCTGCTTGAAGATTCCGTCAAGCAGCCGAACTTGCGGATTGGGAAACGGCAGCACTTGCCACGGCACGGCCTCGTGGATAACCGGTTTCCCGTTCTGCACCACCGTATTCACGACAGGATTTTGAAATGGGCTCGCAGGCAATCCTTCAGGTAACGAGGCTGCCAGCGCACCGGCCGCGGCCAGTCCGAGGAATCCTCTGCGTCCAAGTTTTCCGGTATGATCCATGGGTGGGTACCTCCGATGTAGGTTGGCAATGCGGAGAACAAATACGGCAGCCCCCAGCGTGGATCGATCAAATGCGTGCCGGGAGCTGCCGTTTAGAGTGGGGAGGAGGTGTTAAAAAAGTTTTCGTGAAAGCTTCCCGGGCCTGCTGACCGAAAGTCCGATAACGTACCGCACGGCACTCAGCACGCTTCCCCAACGAATGGTATCGGCCAATGAGAAACATGCTCAGCTCCCGTCGGTTGGCTCACACAGGAAGCCCGCGCGCTCCGCGAGATATACCGTATAATCCATACGAGCCATCACTGTCAAGCACTTTCCTCCAACAGCACTTTCCTCCAACTACCGCGCACGAGGTATTATGAAGGCGTCGGGCATGATATGATTGCCCCACGTGCATGTCAGCCCCTGCCAGGGGCGCGCCACACCATAGCGCGACAAGGCGTCATAACGGCACAGTATAGGGTATGACCGTAACGAATTGTATACAACTAACGCTTCCGGGAGTGCGGCAGTGAGAACCGGCAGGAAGCCGAGGATCAGAGATGGTAACCGCGTGACGATTCGTGAAGTGGCGCGTGATGCAGGTGTCTCGACCGCCGCGGTCTCGCAAGTTTTCAATTCAAGCGGCCGCATCAGCGAGGAGACGCGCCAGCGCATCCGAGCCATCGCGCGGAAGCTTAATTATCATCCCAATCGCTATGCGAGGAATCTGGCGGCTGGAAACAGCCGCACGCTCGGCATGGTCGTATCAGACATCGAGAATCCATTCTTCACCGTCGTGATCAAGCACTTCGAAGCTCAGGCCCGCAAACATGGTTTCGACATGATTGCCAGTGAAACGGGATATGAGCTCACGCTGATGCGGCACGCGGCGGAAAGCATGTTGGAGCAGGCAGTCAGCGGTGTAGCCATCATGACCTCGGAGATGAGTCCGGCCTGGCTCGAAGAAATCCTGGAGCGAGGGATTCCAGTGACCTGCTTTGACCTTGATTTCAACTCAGAGCGCGCGAGCAACATCAAGGTGAACTATCTCTCCGGAATGCGCCAGTTGCTGGACCACCTCTACCACTTGGGCCACCGGCAGATCGCGTATGTTGGCGGAAAGCGTAAGTTCAAGAACATTCTTTCCCGGTACGAAGGCTACCTGAATTCCATGGCTGGGCTCGGCCTCTCTCCCGGACCGGAATTGATGGGGAACCAGCGCCTCGACGGCGGTTACGCTGCAGGCGTGTCAATTCTTGAGCTGCCAGAACGGCCTACCGCCGTTGTGGCCGTGAACGATTTGACCGCGGTAGGCCTGATCAGCGCATTCAGCGAAGCGGGGCTGAGAGTACCCGAGGACATTTCCGTCACGGGATTTGACAACACGTACCTCGCCGCATATTTTGTTCCACGTCTCACAACAGTGGACATGCATCCGGATCTACTGGGAAGAACGGCTGCCGACGCTCTGAACGACGCGATCACAGCTCCTGGAAGTGGCGGGAAGGAGTACGCCATCAAGATCGACCTTGTGGCCGGCAAGTCCACCGGCCCTGCCCCGCTTCATCAGGTACAGAGAGTTGGCGTGTCACAGGTCAGCACCCGAGATGATTGCTGAAGTACGGTCAGGGGGTTTAGCGGTTCATCGATTGACCCTTGAAAGCAGCTTCGGATACAATCTCAAATCCGTGTTCTACCTCTTCGCACTCATGCCGGTTTCAGCAAGTCTCGGGAGATGGTTCGTGGCCATGCCCTCAGGATATGCCGGGTAGGGAGGTCTGTTGAAGTTTAGAGGAGTTTATTCGGTACTACCCACGCCGTTTCGAGGCGATGGGTCAATCGATATTCCCAGCCTCGAGCGCGTGGTCGATCTCTATGCTGGCGCCGGCGTTAACGGACTCACGGCGCTTGGCGTGACGAGCGAAGTTGCGCGGCTGGAAGAGGGCGAGCGTCACCAGGTGTTGGAGACTGTAATCCGGCGCGTGGGTGGCAAGCTACCCGTGGTAGCAGGAACATCTGCGGACGGATCGATGGTGTGCATCCAGAACAGCCTGCGCGCGCAGGCCGCGGGCGCCGCAGCCGTCATGGTGAGCCCGCCAAGGATGCCCAAGCTTAACTCGGAAGCGGTGGTGAACCATTATGCGAGCCTCGGCGCCACCCTCGACATCGACATTGTGGTTCAGGACTACCCGCCGCAATCGGGGTACACGATGGAGCCGGCCCTGCTTGCTCGCATCGCTCGCGAGGTTCCAAAGGCTCGCACCATTAAGCTGGAGGATCCGCCGACCCCGCTGAAAACCAGCCGAATCCTGGAAGCGTGTAAGGGATATGAAGTCAACATTCTGGGCGGCCTTGGCGGCGTTTACTTGATCGAAGAGCTACTGGCAGGCGCCGCAGGTGCGATGACGGGATTCGCTTATCCGGAGATGTTGGTCGAAGTCGTCAAGCTTTACAATGCCGGTGACGTGAATCGCGCGGCGGATGCTTTCTATCGTTACGTCCCGTTGATGCGCTTTGAGTTTCAGCAAGGGATTGGAATGGCATTGAGGAAAGAGGTGCTTCGCCGGCGTGGCGCGATTGCTGAAGCGGTAATCCGCGCTCCAGGGGTGTCCCTGGATGCGCGCACGAGCGACGCCCTCGATCATCTGCTCCATTGGATGCGGGAGAAACAGGGTGTCGAATGGATTTCGGTCTAAAAGGCAAGGTAGCAATGATCGCGGGTGCGAGCCGCGGACTCGGATTTGCCGTGGCCGAAGCGCTCGCCGCCGAGGGCGCTGCCGTTTCTATCGCCTCCCGGAATGAGGACGCAATTTCCGGGGCGGCCCGGCGCATCGAGCCCAAGGGCGGCTGCGACGTTTTAGCTACGGCCGCGGATGTAAGCGTGGCGACGGACATCGAGCGTTGGCGCGCTCGAACGGTTGAACGGTGGGGCGGCATCGACGTGCTGGTTACCAACTCCGGCGGACCACCGCCGGGAGATTTTGTCTCCCTCGATGACGCTGCCTGGGAGAAGGCATTTGAGCTGTTGGTGCTGAGCGCTGTGCGCATGGCGCGAGCGGTGACTCCGTCGATGAGGGGCCGTCCAGGCGCGAGCATCCTGTTTCTTACGTCATCATCCGTCAAAGAGCCGATTGCTCACCTGACACTTTCAACCGTCCTGCGCGCTTCCGTCGCGGCGCTCGCCAAGACACTCGCGCTGGAGCTTGCG
Organism: Terriglobia bacterium; assembly: GCA_030041095.1. Taxonomy (GTDB): domain Bacteria; phylum Acidobacteriota; class Terriglobia; order UBA7540; family UBA7540; genus JASHON01. The sequence goes on along the minus strand of JASHON010000134.1, from coordinate 37,118 downwards.
CCGGAAGGAATTCGGGTTAATCAGCTCGTTCCCGGTCGCATATCCACGGAGCGGCTGGAAGAGCTGGATGGAAACAGGGCGCGCCGTGCAGGCATCAGCCTGGAAGAACAGCAGGCGCAAGGGAGGGCTGCCATACCGCTGCAGCGGTATGGTGAGCCTCGCGAGTTCGGAAGGGCAGCAGCTTTCTTGGTCTCCGAAGCCGCCGCCTACATCACGGGAGCCACATTGCAAGTGGATGGCGGCTTGATTCGATCGGTGTTGTGAGGAAGGATATATCGACCATGGAACCCAAGGCACGCTTGGCGCCCACGCGAATGGAATCTCGTTCTTCCCGGCATGTTGCGCAGCCTCTGCACCAGACCAACCTGCGCCGGTGCCTCGAGCAAATCCGTGAGCTCATCATCCACGGGCGTCTCTCCCCGGGCAGCCGCCTGATGGAGGGTGAGCTCGCTGCCCGCCTCGGCGTCAGCCGCACACCCGTTCGCAGTGCGCTTCACATGCTTCAGAAAGAGGGCTATATTCTCGCTAGCTCGGAAGGCGGGCGGAAGATTCGGCTGACGGTTGCTCCACTCACCAAGGAGGACGCGAAGGAACTCTATCCCATCGTTGGGCGGCTCGAGGGCCTGGCAGGCCGCTCGACCGCAATGCTCGATCCGGGTGAACGCGCCAACGTGGTGGCCGCTTTGAAGGAAATTAACAAAGAGCTCCAGTCCCTTGCGCAAACGGGCTTGAGTGATCCGAACCGCATCTTCGAGCTTGACATGTCTTTCCATCAAACCATCGTCGATGCCAGCGCCGGATCCCGCCTGCGTGCCTTACATACCGCAATCAAGCCTCAGACGGAACGTTATTGGCGCCTCTATGCGAGCGCCATTCTAGACCAACTTAAGATCTCCGTTGAGGAACATAGCGCGATTATCCATGCCATCGAAAAAGGCGATTCGCAGGCTGCGGAGCGTGCCATTGAAGCGAACTGGGAAAATGGAGCGGTGCGGCTGTGCCATGTGATCGAGCGTCTCGGAGAACGCGGGAGTTGGTAGTTATTCGCCGCGCCCGCTCTGAACCGCTTTCAGGAACTTTCGCGCTGTTTCGGTGACCAACCCCAACCGGCCGTCGCGAACCGCTTTAAGGTCCACAAGCTCGCTGCCCACAGCCACCGCCGCGGCGCCTGCCTTCATATACTCAGACACGCTTTCCAACGTCACGCCACCGGTTGGTACGAAGTCGATTTGGGGCAAGGGCCCCCGGATCGCCTTGATGTATTTCGGCCCGCCCAACGGCCCACACGGGAAAATCTTCACCATGTCCGCGCCCGCTTGCCAGGCGGCCATGGCTTCTGTAGGCGTCAGCGCGCCGAGAATGCAGGGCTTGCTATATCGCCGCGCCATTTCCACAACGCGGCGCGCGAGCACGGGGGTCACGATGAATTCCGCCCCTGCCAGGATCGACGCACGGCAAGTTTCCGCGTCCAGAACCGTACCCGCGCCGAGCAGTACGCTTCCACCATGCTTCGCGGCAACCCCTTCAATCACGCGAATCGCTCCGGGCACCGTCATGGTGATTTCGGCGATCCCGATTTGTCCTTCGAGTATCGCTTCCGCGACGCGGGAGGCATCCTCCGCTGACGGTGTGCGCACGATCGGCACGAGCCCAACGCTGCGAATCCTTTCCAAAGCTTTTTCACGGGTCCACGGCACAAGGCCTCCAGGTGTTGGATTGCATCCTACCGTGCTACGCGCAGGCTGGCGCCTTTCAGGAGCTGTTCCACTTCGACAAGTGTCGCCCAGTTGAAGTCACCGGGTGTGGTGTGCTTGAGGGCGCTGAAGGCGTTGCCATAGCGCAGCGCGGCCTCGTAAGACTTGTGAGTGAGGTAGCCGTAAATGAATCCGGCGCTGAAAGAATCCCCGCCGCCTACGCGATCGACAATCTCCAGGTCGTACTTGACATCGTCGTAGACTTTGCCGTCGGCATAGACAATTGCCGTCCAAGTATTGCGCCACACCAGCGGGTTTTCCCGTAGCGTGATGGCGACGGCTCTGAATTTGAACTTCGCCTGCAGCCGGCGGGCGACTTCCTCGTATGCCGCCGCGCAGACCTTCTCAAAACCATTCGACTCACTTCCGGCTGAGGACTCGATGCCAAATACAACGCGCGTATCCTCTTCCGTGGTAATCAGGACATCCACATAATCCATGAGCGGCTCCTGAACGCTTCGCGCTTTGGATGGAGGCCAGAGCTTACCGCGATAGTTCAAATCGTAGCTGACCGGTATGCCGGCCTCGCGGGCGGCAACGAGGGCCTCGCGCGTGACCGCAGCGGCGGAATCGCTCAAGGCGGGAGTAATGCCACTCACATGAAACCAGCAGCGTCCGGAGAGCACGCCTTTCCAATCCACTTCACCCGGCTGGATTGCGCTCATTGCGGAATACTGCCGATCGTAGAGAACGGAGCTCGGACGCGGCGCGGCGCCGAATTCTACAAAGTAAATTCCCAGCCGGCCATCGCGGCTCCAAACAATGCTCGACGTGTCTACGCCCATCTGGCCCACGCGGTTTTCGAGCAGCCGGCCCAGCGGGTTTTCCGGAAGCCGTGATACCCACGCGCTCTCAATACCCAGCCGACGCAGCCCAACCGCGACATTCAGTTCCCCGCCCCCGATTTGAATGTCAAGAGAGTGCGCCTGCTCCAGCCTCTGAAAATTTGGCGGCGACAGCCTCATCATCGCCTCGCCAAACGCTACCACACCCGGCATCTTCATCTTCCTCCGCTCAACTGCGACTCTGAAACAACACAGAATACTCTGTTCCATGTACCCAGGAAAGCGCCACCGGCCGGCGCCGGGCAGACGGCCCGCAACGGGATCATCGTATAATGTTCGTTTGCTTCGGCGCGAGAGCGTGGAGGGCGTCGCATGCTTCTGGTGATCGATAATTACGATTCGTTCACCTACAATCTGGTGCAGTATCTAGGGGAATTAGGTGCGGAGGTCGTGGTCAGGCGGAACGACGCAACCACACCGGAAGAAATCGGACAAATGCGTGCGGAGCGAATCGTGATTTCTCCTGGGCCGAAGACGCCGGATGATGCGGGTATTTGTTTGGAGGTGATCCACCGCTTCGCCGGCATCACACCCATTCTGGGTGTGTGCCTTGGACATCAGGCCATTGGCCAGGCGTTCGGCGGCAAGGTGATCCGTGCCCCGCAAGTGATGCACGGCAAGTCCAGCCTGATCGCTCACGATGGTAAAACCATTTTCAAGCGCCTCCCCAATCCGTTTCCCGCCACTCGCTATCATTCGTTAATCGTCGAGCGCGAAAGTCTGCCTTCCTGCCTTGAAGTTTCCGCAACCTCGCCGGACGGGCTCATCATGGGGCTGCGGCATCGGGAGATGAAAGTGGAAGGGGTGCAATTCCATCCTGAATCCGTCCTCACCGAGGCAGGAAAGCAATTGTTGGCGAATTTTCTTGAATTGTAGACAGCCGGGCCGAGAGCCGATTTTGATGCTTCGTCCTTGATCACTGGTCCTTGGCTCGGGCTCAGTCCTGTCTTTGACCGAAACCCATTGATCGAAGGCACGCAGTTTTGGGTCACCGCTGGCAGCGCCCCGGAGGAGTGCTGCTGACCACGGACCAGCCCCCCACTCATCTCTCATCACGGCTTGTCGGGTTTGGCGGTTAATTCCTGATAGACGTTTTGGAAAACCTTCAGTGACTCATCGTCGTAGAGCACGAAATAGATTTTCTCCAGGCTGGTTCTCCGCTCGAGATGGTGGAGCACTTCCTGGATCATAATCCGCGCACAATCCGGCATGGGAAATCCGGCGACACCGGTTCCAATGGCGGGGAAGGCGATGGTCTTGAATGCCTTTTCTTCAGCGCGTTGAAGGGAATTGTGAGTGGCGCGACGAAGGGATTCTGCGTCTGTTTTCCCACCCAACTGCATGCTGGCCGCATGAATCACGTAGAACGCTTTCAGATTGCCGCCGGGGGTGACGGCAGCTTCGCCAAGCTGTATAGGACCAATGCGATCGCATTCTTCCTGGATGCGCGTTCCGCCTTTGCGACGGATTGCCCCGGCCACGCCGGCGCCCAACATCAAATCCGTGTTTGCCGCATTGACGATGGCATCGACACTGCAGTCGGTGATATCTCCCTTTTGAAAGAGTATCTTCACCACGGAAGCCTGCCCCTCCCGGTCACCGATATGCGGGCATCCCTGTGACGCGCTCTCCAACAATGAGCGTATGAATATTATGCGTGCCCTCGTAGGTAAACACGGACTCCAGGTTGCACATATGGCGGAAAACGCAGTACTCGTCCGCGATTCCATTCGCGCCGAGGATGTCGCGTGCGCACCGCGCCACATCAAGGGCCATCTTGACGTTGTTGCGCTTAAGCATTGAGATGTGAGCCGGCTCGACCCGATCCCGGTCTTTCAGTCGCCCCACCTGCCAGGCAAGCAACTGAGCTTTGGTGATTTCCGTAATCATATCCGCCAAGCGTTCCTGGACGAGCTGATGGGAGGCGATGGGCCTTTCGTCAAACTGCGTGCGCGTTTTGGCATATTCCAGCGCCTCGTTGTAGCACGCCATTGCGGAGCCCACAGCGCCCCAGCCAATGCCGTAGCGCGCTTGGTCCAGGCAGCTCAAAGGCCCCTTCAGCCCGCGAACGCCCGGGAGCATGCTGGCCGCTGGCACGCGGACGTCCTGAAGCGCAAGAATGCTGGTGATTGAAGCCCGCAATGAAAGCTTACCCTTGATGTCCCTGGCGCTCAATCCGGGCGTCCCTTCTTCCACGAGAAAGCCGCGAATGCCGTCCTCCGCGCGCGCCCACACGAGGGATACGTCGGCGATGCTTCCGGAGGTGATCCAAGCCTTCTCTCCGTTCAGGATGTAATGGCTCCCGTCTTTAACGGCGCGCGTTCGCATGCCTCCCGGGTTCGAACCAAAGTCCGGCTCCGTCAGTCCAAAACAGCCGATGGCCTTGCCTTGCTGTAGTTCGGGTAGCCAGCGATTCTTCTGCTCGTTGCTGCCGTAGGCATAGATCGGAAACATCACGAGCGACCCTTGCACGGAGGCAAAGCTGCGTAAACCGCTATCGCCCCGTTCGAGCTCCTGCATGATCAGCCCATTTTGGATGTGCGTCATACCTGCACAGCCGTATCCGTGAAGGCTAGCACCATACAAGCCCAACTCAGCCATAGGGCGCACCAAATGGCATGGAAATTTCGCCTCCCGGTTCCACTCCTCGATCCCCGGCATCACTTCCTGCTGAACGAATTCACGGACCGTCTGGCGGACGAGCTTGTCCTCATCGCTCAGCAGGTCATCAAAGGCCGCGAAATCAACGCCGTGAAAGGGAAACATAAGGCATCATCTTGTCATTGCGCTTGCCCTTGAATGAGGACATGATCGCGCCGGTTGCTTTGATAACACGTCTCGGTCGCCTCCGTGCAGAACAAGCGATCCTTACCGTAAGAAATCGTGGTGATGTTGTCTGCCGGAACTCCCATGTTCACCAGGAAGGTTTGGGCTGCTTCGGCCCGTCTTTCTCCCAGGCCAAGGTTGTACTCTTCGCTGCCACGCTGGTCGCAATATCCCCCAATCTGAATCTTCATGTCGGGATGGGCTTTCAGGTAATCTGCGTCTTGAGTAAGAGCCTTGACCGCATCAGGACGAAGGGTTGAGGTCGCGAAATCAAAGAAAGCGTCTTGCAAGGCATTTGCAGCCGCTGCTCCAGGAGCCCCGGCCGCGCCACCAGCACCGATATTAGACTCGCTGATGGAGGGCGCCGTCGTGCTCGGCGGAGTCACCGTGACCCGTGCCTCGCACTCTCCAGCGCCTCCAGGTCCTTGCAGGGTCAGCGAATAGGTCGTAGGAGCCGAAGGAGTTACCGAGGTCGAGCCCTTGGCCTGCACCTCGCCAAGACCGGGATTCAGCGTCAGCGTCACAGCATCCTCGGACGTCCAGGAAAGCGTGACGGCTTGTCCCAGCTCCACTGTCGTGGGCGAGGGCGTCAGGTCGCACGTGGGCGGTCCGGGCGGCGGCGTAGCCGAGGGCGCCGCTGCCACAGGCGTGGGTGCGACTGGAGGCGCCTTATGACAGGCGCTCGCCAAGCTCGCCAGAATGATCACGACCAATGCGATGAGAATCTTCCTCTTGAATTCCATCAACGTTACTCCTCACATGTCCTCAATATTGACTGCAGTCCCCTGCGGCCCTTCCCGGACACAGGATATCACTTGTCGATTGTCCAATTTGAATAAAACGCGCCAAGTTGTCAATGGCGATGCGTCGTGATCCAGGGTAATTTTGTTCTGAGCTTCAAGCTGCCAAAAGCATGCTTGGCGCTTGTTGAAAACGGACGGCTGTCATCCTGAGCGCCCACAGCTTGGGCTGCCAATCTGGGGCATGACACGCGGCGCCAGGGCGCGATTCCGGCTCGGTGAATACAAAAGGCTTAGCGCCGTGTATCATGCAGAGGAGCCGGGGCGACGAAGGATCACTGCATTTGCTTGATTTCTCAAATGCCGAGATGCTTCGCTATGCTCAGCATGACATCGCCTGAAGTGTTCTCTCAGCCCTCTGTCAGAACAAATCTATCGTGGCTCGGAAAGCAGCGCCACGTCGAAGTTCAGATTTAGCTATCGCATGTTTATTCAACAAGTTGCTGGGATATGATGTGACGGATTTTCATAACTCCTCGCTTTTCATAAACTTACTGGGTTTGTTGGTATCGGGCCTCATCACCATCATTTGTTTTCAACAACTTACTGGGTTTGTTGGTCATGGTTCTTGTTGCTGTCACGCATTCCCGAACACGTCCAGGGATTTCGCTTCACGTCTTCCCTTTCGTCTCCGGCGCGATTTGTTCCCACGTTGTTGTGCGCTCGCAGCTCCAATGAGGATGCTGAAGACGCTTTCAACGAATGTCCTTCTGAGAGCGGTGAAGAATCCCGGCATTGGTTTCCAAAGAAATGCAGAGATGCTTCGCTTCGCTCAGCATGACATGACCCAAAGTGTTTTTTCAGCCCCCTGGCAGAACAAATTTACCGTGGTCGTGATCGCAGACGTATGGACGGATTTGTCTCAACCTGATTGGGTCGCGATATTTGCTTGCCCGTTTTGAATGAGATAAGCTGTGATGGCGGCTCGGAATGGCAACCTCGCGACGGGTTCTCATACAGTACCCTCTATGAGAAAATGGCTCTCTTTGAAGCTCAAGCCCGTCCATGGCGATGGTGAAGGCGGCCGCTTGGTTTGCGGAAGGTTATGAAAGCGATTCAGGCGCGGCAGTTTGGTGGTCCGGATGTAATGAAGCTCGAGGAAGTGTCTGAGCCCAAGGCGGGCGCCGGACAAATTGTTGTGAGGCTCGAAGCGGCTGGAGTGAATCCCGTAGATACTTACATTCGCGCCGGAAGCTACGGATATAAGCCGCCCTTGCCGTATACGCCGGGGATGGACGGCGCGGGCACGGCGGAAAGCGTCGGTGAAGGCGTCAGCGGATTCAAAAAAGGCGAGCGGGTTTACGTTGCGGGCTCGCTGAGCGGGACTTACGCCGAGTTGACGCTTTGTGCTTCCGCCCAGGTGCATCCGCTGCCGGACAAAGTAACTTTCGAGCAAGGGGCTGCGCTAGGGGTGCCTTACGGCACGGCATATCGCGCGCTGTTCTTCTGCGGGCGCGCCATGGCGGGCGAAACTGTCATGGTGCACGGAGCGAGCGGAGGAGTCGGTATCGCAGCAGTGCAAGTGGCGCGCGCCAGGGGATTGGTGGTAATCGGTACGGCGGGCAGTGCCCGTGGCCGCGAGGTGGTGAAGGCGGAAGGAGCTCATTACGTTTTGGATCATCATTCGGCGGATCACTTCGAGGAAATAAAGGCGATCACGCACGGCCGAGGCGTCGATGTAATCGTTGAGATGCTTGCAAATGTGAACTTGGGCAAAGACCTGACCGCTCTTGCCCCGCGCGGGCGCGTGGTCGTTGTGGGCAGCCGAGGCAATGTGGAGATCAATCCGCGCGAAGCCATGTCTCGCGATGCCTCAATTGTGGGCATGTCGCTCCTCAACGCCTCACCGCCCGAGCTTGTTTCCATTCACGCCGCGCTCATTGCGGGCCTGGAGAATGGGACGCTCCGGCCCATCGTGGGCCAGCGGTTCCCGCTCGCGCAGGCCCCTCGCTCGCACCAGGCAGTGATGGAGCCCGGCGCCTGCGGAAAAATCGTCCTGCTGCCCTGAACGCGCAAACCTGCCTGAGCAACCACCGAACGGCAAAACCGCAATCGAAGCCAGACCTGAGATTTCAAGCCCGGAGCTGCGGTCACACGTACGGGACCGGAGCAACGCGCTATAATTATTATTTTGTACGATTGCTGCTTGCGCCTGCTGTCGGTACCCACGAACATTTTGCGCCTTATCGATCATGCCCGAAACCATCCAAACTGACCCCAAGCTTCGGCATCGGCCAGGAACGCCTCCCGTAGCCGCCGATCCAGCTTGCGTTGAGCAACACTTGGAAGATACCGCGGCGATCGAGGCCGACTTTATCGTGGTGCGCGGAGCGCGAGTGCATAATCTGAAGAATATCGACGTTCGTATTCCCCTGAACCGTCTCACGGTCGTTACTGGAGTCTCCGGGTCAGGCAAGTCCAGCCTCGCGTTCGATACTCTTTATGCCGAAGGCCAGCGGCGATACGTCGAATCGCTCTCAGCCTATGCCCAGCAATTCCTGGAACGCATGGAGAAGCCGGACGCGGATGAAATCATCGGCATCGCGCCTTCGGTCGCCATCCGCCAGAAGAACGCCACGCGCAACCCACGCTCGACGGTAGCTACGGCCACGGAGATTTTCGATTACCTCCGAGTACTCTTCGCAAGGATTGGAACCACGTTCTGCCCTCGATGCGGCGGAGAAGTGCAGAAGGACCACGTGGAAGCGATCGCCGACCGGGTCCAGGCACTGCCCTCCGGCACGAGGTTTCAAGTGTTGTTTCCGGTTCGTGAAGAGAGCGCCGGAAACTCTGCGCAGACGCCTGGGACTTACGCGGAGCCCGAGAATCCGGACCAACGAGAAACGAATTCCGGCGGGCTGGAAACGGCAGGCGGAACGTCGAAGGCGAAAAAGCAAAAAGCAAAGGGCAAAAAGCGAGAGGCGCCAAGCCGCGCGCAGCCAGAAGTATCCGGTTTAGCCGGTAGGCCCGTTCCTACAGGATCCGCGGCGTTGCGCGTTCCCGGCGCGCTGCGTGAGAAGCTCTTTTTGCTGCGCCAGCGAGGATTCAACCGTCTTTGTCAGGATGGACGTATCTTCGAATTCTCAACGCCCGAGTCCCTTCTGGAAGTTGATTTCAGCCGGCCCGTCTTCATTCTCATCGACCGGCTCACCGCAAGCCCGGAAGGACGCCAGCGGCTGATCGATTCCATCGAGCTGTGCTTCCGGGAAGCTGGCGAAGCTGTTTTGGAATTTCCGGGCGATGGCGTGTCTTCGGCGGGCGGGCGCTGGGTGTTGAACGAGCGATTTGAGTGCAAGAAGTGCGGCATCGCTTTCCTGGAGCCGGAGCCGCGCTTGTTTTCTTTCAATAATCCGTTCGGCGCCTGCCCGCGCTGTCAGGGTTTTGGCAACACCATCGATCTCGATCCCAATCGCGTCATTCCAGATAAGTCCAAGAGCCTGGCCCAAGGCGCGGTTGAGCCATGGACTAAGCCGCGTTATCGCGAGCTGGCGGGCGCGCTGAAGCGACATGCGCGTGCCCATGGCGTTTCTCTCGATGTTCCGTTCTCGCACCTCACTGAGGCTCAGCAGGCATGGGTGATGGAGGGCGACGATGAGTTTCCGGGTGTAAGAGGATTCTTCGACGCGCTCGAGCGGAAGAAATACAAGCTTCACGTCCGCGTTTTTCTCAGCCGTTATCGTGGCTATTCGGTCTGCCGGGAGTGCCACGGAGGCCGGCTGCGGCGCGAAGCGCTCTACGTGCGCATGGGCGGAAAAAACATTGTCGAAGTATGCCGGATGTCCATCCGCGAGGCGCGCGAATTCTTCAGCCGGCTCTCTTTCCGGCCCGAGCAGCGCCCGGTGGCTGGAATGGTGCTCGAGGAAGTGCAGTCGCGCTTGAGGTTCCTCGACGAAGCGGGCCTTGACTATCTCACGCTGGACCGTCTGGCTTCCACGCTTTCCGGAGGCGAGTCGCAGCGGATTCAGCTTGCGTCTTCGCTGGGCTCGAACCTGGTGGGTGCGCTTTATGTGCTCGATGAGCCATCGATTGGGCTTCACGCGCGCGATACGGGCCGGTTAATCTCCATCCTCAAACGTCTGCGCGATCTCGGCAATACGATTCTGGTCGTGGAGCACGACGCGGCGATGATGCGCGAGGCGGATGAAATCGTGGACTTGGGCCCAGGCGCGGGAGAACATGGCGGCCGGGTCGTCTATGAAGGAGGCTTCACAGGTTTGCTGGCCGAGCCGCACTCTTTGACGGGGCGATACCTTTCAGGACAGCTTCAAATCCCCTTGCCACGCTCGCGTCGAAAACCTGCAAAGAGCTGGCTCAGGATTCGCCAGGCGCGCCAGTATAACTTGAAATCGATTGATGTGAGGATCCCCCTCGGCACGATGACCTGCATCAGCGGCGTTTCCGGTTCCGGGAAGTCAACGCTCCTTCACGAAGTGCTGTATAACACGCTCGTCTCGCGCCGGGGCGTCGCAGCCCCGCGCGCGGAGGTTGGAGGACTGGAAGGTGACGGTGCGCTGGCAGGCGTTGTCTTGGTGGACCAATCTCCGTTGGGGCGCACGCCCCGCTCCAATCCTGTCACTTACATGAAAGCGTTCGATGAGGTGCGGGCTCTTCTCGCATCCACGCCCGAAGCTCGAAAGCACGGGTTCACTCCTGGTTATTTTTCATTCAATGTCCCGGGAGGGCGCTGCGAAACCTGCCAGGGCGATGGCACGGTCACGGTTGAGATGCAATTCCTGGCCGACGTCGAGCTCGTATGCGAGGCGTGCCAGGGCGAGCGTTTCAAGCCGAACGTTCTGGAAGTTCGATACAAGGGGAAGAACGTTGCTGAAATCCTGCGATTGACGGTTCGCGAAGCTCTCGCCTTTTTCTCCGGCGCGCCGAAAATCACCGGGAAGCTTCGCGTGCTGGATGAAGTGGGACTCGGTTATCTGCGGCTCGGCCAGTCCGCGACGACGCTTTCCGGAGGAGAGGCTCAGCGCGTCCGGCTTGCCGCGCATTTGGCCGAGCAAACGAGCGAAAACACACTTTTCATTTTCGACGAGCCCACCACGGGCCTTCATTTTGACGACATCAACAAGCTGCTCTCTGCTTTCTCCAGGTTGATCGACGCGGGTGGAACCGTGGTGATTATCGAGCACAACCTGGATGTTTTGAAGTCAGCCGATTGGATTATTGACCTGGGTCCGGAAGGGGGGGATGCGGGCGGTTACTTGGTGGCTGAGGGACCGCCGGAGTTGATTGCTGCCGCCCCGGCGTCGCACACGGGCAGGTTTCTGCGGCCGCTGCTCCTCCGGGAGGCGTCATGAAAGCCAACGTTCTACGTGCGACAGCGCCCATTGAATCAAACCCTCTTCACTTTGGCGACGTCGAGATTCCGAAGCCGGAGCGTGGCCAGGTCCTGGTGCGTGTCTCGGCGTGCGGCGTCTGCCGCACGGATCTTCACGTGATTGAGGCGGAGCTGCCGGTACGCCGCCTGCCGCTGATTCCCGGGCACCAGATCGTAGGAGTGGTGGAAAAAGTGGGCGCGGGCGTCCAGCGGTATCACGCAGGTGACCGAGTCGGTGTGGCGTGGCTGCATCATACTTGCGGGCACTGTGAGTATTGCCGTGCGGGTCAAGAGAACCTTTGTGACAACGCGGAATTCACTGGATATACCGTCGATGGCGGTTACGCCGAGTTTGCCCTGGCGGACGAGTCCTTCACCTACCGCATTCCGGAAGGTTTTGCGGATAACCAGGCAGCGCCGTTGCTTTGCGCCGGTATCATTGGGTTCCGTGCCTTGCGCCTTTCGGGAATCCAGCCGGGTGGCCGGCTGGGGTTTTACGGCTTCGGATCGGCGGCTCACGTGGCCATCCAGGTAGCGAATTACTGGAACATTGCGGTCTATGCAGCGACGCGAGATGAGCGGCATCAGAGGCTGGCTCTGGAGATGGGCGCGCACTGGGCGGGCGGGGCGATGGGTGAGCCGCCGGAGAGGCTTGATGCTGCCATCATTTTCGCTCCAGCAGGCGAACTGGTGCCGGTGGCCCTCAAAGCGCTGAAGAAGGGCGGCACGCTGGCGCTCGCCGGCATTCACATGAGCCCTACGCCGCCACTCGATTACCGCCTGCTTTACGGCGAGCGAGTAGTCCGTAGTGTGGCCAACAATACGCGGCAAGACGGCGAAGAGTTTCTACGCATTGCGGCCGAAATACCCATCCACACCCACATTGAAACTTACCCGCTGCGGGATTCCAACCGCGCCCTCAACTCCCTCAAAAACGACGCCATCCGCGGCTCCGCCGTGCTCGACGTTGCCCACTCGGCGTGACGGGAGATTCCCTCACTTGGTAACCCGTTGCATCGTCCCGCTTCCATGCTATGCTCTTCCAAGACAGGGCAGCCGGCTACGGCGCTCTGTGACACCCGTTAGGGCGAGAAGGACCACCTCACGCGACCGCCTGCTGGCGCATACCGGCTTCCCGAAGGGGCGCGAGGGCGTGAGAACCCAGGAGCTGCTACCCGAATTTTGACGGCATCTGAAAGGGACGAGGTTTTTGTCTACTGACTTTCCAAGAGCATTTTCAGAAGGGAGCGGGGCGCCGGCGCCGCCTGGCCTCTGGCTCTCCGTCGCCACTTGCACGGACGTAGGCCGGAAACGCCAGAACAATGAGGACCGATGCCTTGTACTCTCTCTCGACGACCGGGCTCAGTATGACGGCCAGATGGCGAGCGTGTTCAATCTGGGTCCTGCGGGAGTCGTCCTTGCCATTGCGGATGGAATGGGCGGCCACCAATCGGGCGAAGTGGCAAGCAGTTTGTCCCTCTTAACGCTCTCTCAGGAACTGATGAACCGCACAGCGGAAGGCAAGATGCCGGTTGAAGGGCCGCAAATTGAGCTGGAGCGCGCCGTGGAGGCAGTGAATGGGACTGTTTACACAAGGGCTGGCGAGCAATCGGAACTTCATGGGATGGGCACCACTTTGACGGCGGCATGGCTCGTGGAAGGCGCCGCAGTGGTGGCCCACGTCGGCGATTCCCGGGCATACCTGTTTCGCAAGGGAGAGCTCTCTCGGCTCACTCAGGATCAGACGGTGGGAAATCTTCTCGGTTCGGAAAGCGGGGCCGCGGAAGTGAGTGAGCATATCCGCGATATGCTCACACAGGCCGTAGGCGCTCAAGCGCAAGTTCACGTGGCGCTGACGGATAGCCCGCTCGCGGCCGGTGATCTCCTGATGCTTTGCTGCGACGGCCTTTACAAGGTGGTGGACCTGGCGGAAATCAACCAAGTCCTCGGTTTGCCGGTCTCGCTTTGGGCTAAGGCAGAACAACTGGTGGCGCGGGCGAACGAACACGGCGGTCCGGATAATATCACCGTTATTTTGGCAGAAGTGATGGAATCCGGTGAGCCGCAGTAGCGGGGCCTCAGTCATACAGCAAGGGAGGTATTTTGGCAATCGATAAAGTCCGCTGGGGCGTCCTGGGGGTTGCGCATATTGCCGTCAGCAAGGTGATTCCGGCCATGCAAAAGGGTGAGTGGACGGAAGTGGTGGCGATCGCATCGCGCGACAGGAAGAAAGCCGAAGGCGCAGCACGCTCGCTCAACATACCGAAAGCTTATGGCTCCTACGAAGACCTTCTGGCGGATCCTGCCGTTGAGGCTGTTTATATTCCGTTGCCGAATCATTTGCACGTACCTTGGACCGCAAAGTCAGCCGAGGCCGGCAAACACGTTTTGTGCGAAAAGCCCATGGGCCTAAGGGCGGAAGAAGCTCAGCAGCTTCTAAGCGTTCGAGACCGCACCGGGGTGAAGATGGGTGAGGCATTCATGGTGCGCACGCATCCTCAATGGCTTCGGGCGCGCGCGTGGGTCCGCTCGGGCCGCATCGGCGAATTGCGGTCCATCGGTGGCTTCTTCAGCTACTTCAATCGAGACGCCTCAAACGTCCGCAACGTTCCTGAATACGGCGGCGGCGCTCTCCTGGATATTGGCTGCTATCCCGTCAATATTTCCCGATTCATGTTCGGAGAAGAGCCTTCGCGGGTGCTGGGTCTCGTCGAGCGCGATCCGGAGTGGAACGTTGACCGGCTCACTTCGGCCATGTTGCAGTTTCCGTCCGGCCATTCCGTCTTCACGTGCGGCACTCAGCTTGTTCCTTACCAACGAATGCAGTTCCTTGGAACCAGGGGACGCATTGAAATTGCGATTCCCTTCAACGCCCCGCCGGACCGGCCCTGCAGCATCTTTCTTGACGATGGCCGGGACGTTTTGGGAAGCGGCGTGGCGGAAGAGAAGGTCGACGTGTGCAACCAATATACGATTCAAGGCGATGCGTTTTCCAAGGCAATTCGCGGCCACGGCGAAGTCCCTGTTGATTTGGAAAACGCCATCGCGAACATGTCGGTGATCGACGCGATTTTCCGGTCGGCAGAAAGCGGCCGGTGGGAGTCGCCGTAGCCGTTTGCTTTTGACTCCGATCGACGACCGGCTTTTGAGGGTATGATGGCGCCCGCTTCTGCCTCGTCGCCGGAAGGGGAATGCTCGTTGAATCGGCGCGCGGCCATCTGGGAAAGTTTGCCACTGTCACAACCGCCAGCGGCCTTCCGTCCGTTATGGTTCCCGCGGTGTGCGGCTACCTTGGAGGGCGTCAGGTCAATTATTCTTCAACTTCAAATGCGCGGAAAAATGTCGCGCAGCGCCCTGTAGATTCTCCGCAAATTCCTCAAGGCGGCTGTCCGCGGCGTCCATTCCGTTCTCGCCGCATGCGCAGAGCGTGTCCACCGCCTCATGAACCATCCTGCGTACTTCCAGCCGGCGGCTCTCGTCCATTCGGCACACGCGCTTCAGCCGCGATTCTGAGGGCGGACGCGGCGCGGCCCTTCTTTCTGCGCGGATGCGAAACGCGTTGCGCGTCTCCTCGTCCGGACAGATTTGCAACATGCGAATGAGCCATTCGCCATCGGGGATCGCTATCCCCATTTCCCACTTCTGCAAGGCCGGCAGGCTGCATCCAAGAAGCTGCGCCATAACTTCCTGCGAGCGGCCAAGCGCCTCGCGCAGTCCCAGAATGGCTGTCGCGAGATCGGTTTCCGAAAACGTGAAGTCGGGCTCGGAAGGCATCAAAGTGATCTTCGGCAAGTTTGGAGAGATGTTTAGATTGAAGGAGCCAAAAGACTCCTCGTGGGACCGCCCGTTTCCACGTTTATCCCGGACCGGGATCACGCCTCGTAAATGCAGGCCCTGAAGGCGAATTCACCAAAGGCCCAAGCTGATAGCGATAGAAAACCAGCGGGCGGTAAAGCTGGAGCTGAAGATTGGTCCCACGAGGAAGTGTGAGTTCTTTTCCTCTTCGTGCTAACGTTAAGATGGTGCCAAGGACGGCGCCACCGGCAGCTCCCGCTGCAGCGCCCGCTCCGGAGTGGCCGCTGCTGATTCCGGCGATCGAGCCGATTCCGGCTCCTTCGGCGCTGCTGATGATAATGGTTTCCGCATCTGTGCCCTTGTCTCCTGGCCCTTTGATCCTGGACTCAGTGGGGTTGAATCCCTCCTTGCCATTTCCTGCGAAGCCGGCAAGCGTTCCATCAAATACCTTCGTCAGCCCGCTGGGCAGAATCATGGAATCAAAGCGGAGGCCCAGTTGGGCACGGCGGTGAATGTGGCCAGCACGACGAACTTCCGTGATCTTCCCTTGCACATAGGTCCCTACAGGGATGATGATCCGGTTATGGATATCTATGGGATAAACCGTCTGGCAATAGACGGGCTCTCCCACATATGCGGTCCGCGACGAAAGAGCGCTCGTAAGCTCCAAAGGAATTTGGGTGTTAGCAGGCACAGCGATGGCGTCACCCGGCTGCTCAGTTGAGATCTGCGTCGCTGCTTTTGACGCGGCCGGCGCTTCAGCCTTCCGGGCTGGCGTGGCTTGGCCAAAACCCGCGACGGCGGCAAGCAGGAGCAATAGAGTCAGAAGGCAGAATGGAGACACTCGGCGAGACACCCTGCACCATGTCAGTCTCATGTTGGCCCTCTTTCCGACGCGGCCGGCGATGCTGCCTTACGGATGCTCAGAAGCGTGAAAACTCTGCACCGCCCGCTACTCGCTGTCTTTGGGATATCCCCCGTAAGCGGAAGAACATCCGACGGCACGGTAAAAACGCAGCGAGATGACCGGGCATCACGCCACAGCCCTTCACCCACGCGTTGGATGGCCGCTTGCGCAGCCTGGTTGCCCGGCGGCAATGGGCCGGTTTCTATCCTCCCAATGCCTGCTCGATTGCGGCAGCGATGCGGGAAGCGTGAAACTCAACCCGAGCTGCATCTTCTGCTTCCACCATCACGCGCGCCAGCGGCTCTGTTCCTGAGTAGCGGACCACAACGCGGCCCCGCTCGCCCAATTCTTCCTGGCAGCGAGCCAGGGCAGAAGCTGCCTGCGGAACAGCCTCGATGGGTGGCTTTTCGCGCACCCGCACGTTGCGGATGAGCTGGGGATAAGGTTTGAAAGGCCGTATCAGCACTTCCATTGATTGGCCGGACTCCGCAAGGAGCTGTAGCATCTGAATGAGCGTCACGATGCCATCGCCTGCCAGTGAAACGTCCGAAAAGATGATGTGTCCCGACGGCTCTCCGCCCAGGTTAATGCGCGAGCGGAGCATTTCCTCCAAAACAAACTTGTCGCCTACGGGCGTTCGTTTCAAGCCAATCCGGCGAGACTTGAGCGCGATTTCCAGTCCAAGGTTGGTCATGAGGGTTCCGACCACGGCGCCCCCGGTCAGCCTTTTTCGTTCGTTCAGGAAGGGAGCTGTAGCAAAGAGCACGCAATCGCCATCGGAGACTCTGCCCGTTGCTGTGGCAAAAATAGCCCGATCCGCATCGCCATCAAAGGCAACGCCAAGCGCGGCTCCGGCGCCTTGCGTCTCCTTTGCCATGCCTTGTGGATGAAGAGATCCGCAATCCAGGTTAATATTGCGGCCATCCGGCTTGGCATTGATGATTCTTGCGTCCATCCCTAAGCGGTTCATCAGTTTCGGGAAGACGACGGAAGCGGCCCCGTTGGCGCAATCGGCCACCACGGGAAGCCTCGTTGCTCGCCCATCCGCCTTCGCTAAACCAGCCAGGAAATCAAGATAGGTTTCCAGCAACGAAGGATCCGGCTCAAGGGCCCCATCGGCAACCTCTTTCCCGGCCGCACGGGAATCCAACATGGCTTGCTCGATGTGGCGCTCGGCCGATTCGGGCAGCTTGGTTCCCGTGCTCGACAGCACCTTAATTCCATTATCTTCGAAGGGGTTGTGGGATGCGGAAATCATCACCCCTGCGGAAAAACCCAAATGACGTGTCAGGAACGCGACGCCGGGAGTGGTGATAACGCCCGCATAGGCAACGGTTGCTCCGCCTGCAGCCAACCCGCCAGCCAGAGCCCGGATAAGCCACGGGCTGGATTCCCTCGTGTCCTCACCAAGCAGCACGGTAGGCCGGCTGGCGCCGCTTTGGTCCTTGAGCTCGCCGGCAAGAGCCAGAGCGAGCGACGCCACAGTGGGCCGGTCGAGCGGGTACTCGCCCGCGACGCCGCGCACGCCATCGGTGCCAAAGAGGGCCAGTTTGTCTGCCATTCGCTGCAATTGTATCACGGGGTAAGTTCTTGCCTGCCCCAAGCTATTGTCCAAGACCGTAAACCAAAGTTATGATGAGTTTAGCTTATGTCCCCTCCAAATGCTCTGAGGGCAAAGGCCTCACGTCTGAGGGCGATGGGGTGGGATGAATTGTTCAGCCGCCTGAAGCAGGAGGTCTGGAAGCGCAGGGATGCCTGGGCTTGGCGCCTCGGAGCCGGCTCCATTCAGAATGAGCTGCGCCGCCGGAACGGCGTCAAGAAGAACGCACACCGAACCGTCGCCGATACCCCGCTGACGAGCGCGGCAACCTCTCCTCCGCAGTTTTTCTTTGACGCTGGCTCTGTCGAGCTTATTGGGCAGGTTCTGCGCGATCGTCTTCCGCAGCAAGCCGAAGCAATCCTGAGCAGGGCTGACAGTATTTTGCGCCACCGCTTCGACTTATTGGGCTACAAACAACTGGACTGGGGCAGCAGCATTGACACGCAGCGCGATCGGGTCAGCGGGAAACGCGCGCCCCGAAAACCCTGGTATCGGATTCCTTTCCTCGACTACAACGTGGTTGGCGATCACAAGATTGTTTGGGAACTGAACCGTCATCAGCACCTGGTTACTCTGGCCAAGGCGCATGTGCTCACTCAGGAACCACGCTGGGTGAGTGAGTTGGTCAGCCAATGGCGGCAATGGCGCAAGGAAAACCCTTACCCCTGGGGCATCAACTGGGCCAGTAGTCTGGAAATTGCCTTCCGAAGCCTTTCCTGGCTCTGGGTCGCCAGCATGCTTTCGGGTAGCTCCGCTCTTTCCGGCGCGCTTCAGGCCGAGCTCGATGGCGCGTTGGCGCTGAACGCCCGGCATATCGAACGCAATCTTTCCACTTATTGGTCGCCGAACACGCATCTGCTCGGAGAAGGAGTTGCGTTGTTTTTCATAGGACTGCTCCGCCCGTCTTTCCATTCCGCTGCCCGCTGGAGAGAATTGGGCTGGCGCGTGGTTCTGGAACAGGCCGGACGGCAGGTGCAGCCCGATGGTACGCATTTCGAGCAATCGATTTATTACCACGTGTACGCGTTGGACTTTTTGCTTCATGCCAGAATCCTTGCGGCGCGCAACGGAATCCCGATTCCCCAGTCACTGGACGAGACGGTCATCATGATGCTGGAAGCGCTCCAAGGACTGTCGCAAGCAGGACCTCCTCCACGAATCGGCGATGATGACGGCGGCCGCCTGTTTGACCCGGCCCGCAACCGCGCTGAGCATCTTCTGGATCCGTTATGCCTGGGAAGCGTGCTCTATCACCGCCCCGAATTCAAGCGAGGATTTAGAGATCCAACGGAAGAAACCGTATGGCTCTTCGGCCCGGAAGGCGTGCGGAATTTCGATGCGCTGGAAGCGCCCGCGCTGGCGCCGGCTTCGCGCAGTTTCGCGGACGGCGGTTGCTACGTGATGGCTGGCGCGAGCGCAAATGGCGAGTCTGATCCACCGTCCGCCGCAAATCCTGCGGCTGCATCTGCGAGGCCTGGGCTCCAACTCGTCATCCGCGCGCCATCGCGTATTCCCGGGCGGTGCGGCCACTCTCACGCTGACGCTCTGAGCCTCGTGGCTTCAGCGGGCGGCGACGAGTGGCTCACCGATCCTGGCTCCTTCTGCTACGTCTCCGCCAACGCAGAGCGCGATCTGTTCCGGTCCACTCAAGCGCACAACACGCTACAGCTTGACAACCTGAGCCAGGCTGAGCCGGCGGGGCCTTTCGCCTGGCGCGCCATGCCGGCAGCCCGGGTGGAAAATTGGATTCCCGGCCAATATTTTGACCTGTTTATTGGCAGCCACGATGGTTACCGCCGGCTTGATGATCCCGCGACGCATCGCCGGTGCATATTTCACCGGAAGGGTGAATTCTGGCTGGTACGCGACGTGGTGGAAGGCAAAGGCGAACACCGGCTGGATCTTTTCTGGCATTTTGCCCCGCGGCTGGTTCCTTCCTATACGCCGCCGGGTTTCACCCTCAGCCCTGTCGCCGACTCCGGCTTGCGCGGCGCGTACCAAGGTTTCCTCATCCTCCCGGTTGAGGCTCATGGCTGGTCTGCTCAAATAGTACGTGGTCATGTTTCACCCGCGTACGGGAGTCAGGAGCCGGCGGCCGTCGTCCGCTTCACCACCCAAGCAGTCCTGCCTGCGGAGTTCACAGCCATCCTCGAGCCTCTCCCTGACTTATCGCACGAAGCCCGGCGTTTGGTTATGGCCGGCCCCTCGCCTGACCGGTCCGTGCGTGCCTTTCGGTATAATCGTGGAAGCGAGCGCCACTGGTTTTTCATAGGGAGCGGGGCTCAAGGCTGGAAAGTGGATTCATGGACAAGCGATGCGCGATTTGTTTATTCCGCCGTGAGCGAGCGGACAGCAAGCATCGATATTGCCCTCTGCTCAGGAAGCTATCTCGCGTTTGATGGCCAACCGGTAGCGACAGCGGACGCACGTGTGGAGCGGCTGGAAATTCGCGTGACGCATGGAGAGACCCAGACCTTCTGCTCTGACTCCCGAGCCGTCGTCCGCTGTGACGCAGCAGCGTTGGCAAGCGCTCTGAATTCGTAATCTCGTATGTGCGGCATTTGTGGCGTTCTCAATTTCGATCGCAACCGGCCCGTGGACGCACAGGTTGTTGCTTCCATGAACCGGCGGATAACTCACCGGGGCCCGGATGACGAAGGGTTCTACATTGCGGGTAATGCAGGCCTCGCGATGCGCCGCCTCAGCATCATCGACTTGGCAACGGGCCACCAGCCGATGAGTAACGAAGACGGCACTCTGTGGATCGTTTTCAATGGAGAGATTTACAACCATCGGGATCTTCGGCCTGATCTCGAAGCGCGCGGCCATCGCTATCGCACCCAGAGTGATACGGAAACGCTCATCCACCTGTATGAAGAATACGGGAGAGCCGGCATCGGGCGCCTCCGCGGCATGTTCGCTTTCGTCCTATGGGATCAATCGCGGCGACGATTGTTCGCTGCAAGAGATCGCTTGGGCATCAAGCCGTTCTACTACTATCTGGACAAGAATTCTTTTCTCTTTGCTTCAGAGATCAAAGCGCTGCTCGATCATCCCGCTCTGCGTGCCGAATTCGACCCCAAGGCGCTTCCGGAGTATCTGGCCTTCGGCTATCTTTCGAGCGACACAACTTTCTTCAGAGGCGTTCGCAAGCTGATGCCCGGGCACACGCTGGAGCTGGACGAGACCGGCGAGGCAAAAATCGAACCGTATTGGGACTTTCCTCCCGCTCGCGCCGGCGGAACCCATCCGAAGAAATATTACGTGGAAAGCTACCGCGAGTTGTTGGAGGAGGCTGTTTCCAGCCACTTAATGAGCGATGTGCCTCTCGGCGTGTTTCTAAGTGGTGGCCTGGATTCCAGCGTCGTTGCCGCGTTAACCACCCGGCTTCGCCGTGAGCCGATCGAAACTTTTTCCGTCGGCTACGCGGAAGCGCCGTATAGCGAGCTTCCGTTCGCACGCGAAGTTGCGGCGCATATTGGCTCGGTTCATCACGAAGTGCAGGTAAGCTGGACGGATTTCATGGACGCCCTGCCCCGGCTGATTTGGCACGAGGATGAGCCGATCGTCTGGCCATCCAGCGTTTCGCTTTATTTCGTGGCGCGGCTGGCGCGCGAGCGCGTCACAGTGGTGCTGACGGGCGAAGGAAGCGACGAAACGCTGGCAGGCTACACCCGATACGCGTGGACCCTGTGGAACGCCCGCCTGGACGGAGTCTACCGGAAAGTGACTCCCGCTGCCCTTCGCGCGGTGGTTCGGAAATATTCTGACGAAGCCGGTGTTCTGCCCCTGGCGCTCGAAAGGCGCCTGCGGCATACCTTCCTCGCGCGTGATGGTGATTCCTGGCCCTCTTTCTATTTCGATAACTTTTACTCCGCCTTTTCCGAAGCGGCCCAATTCGACCTGATGGCGGACGCGTACCGGCCTGCGCCCGGCGATGCGTACCACAACGCGCTTTCCTATTGGGAGCAAGCAGACGGAGACCTGCTCTATCGGCTTCTCTACACGGATATCAAAACCTATCTCGTAGAATTACTGATGAAGCAGGACAATATGAGTATGGCTGCCTCAATCGA
This sequence comes from Terriglobia bacterium, assembly GCA_030041095.1. GTDB lineage: Bacteria > Acidobacteriota > Terriglobia > UBA7540 > UBA7540 > JASHON01. Next base: position 15,189 of record JASHON010000134.1, on the reverse strand, counting down.
AAGCCGCGTGCCATTTCTCGACCACGTTCTTGCGGAATTTGCCGCCGGGATTCCTGCCCGCTTTGAGACGCGGGGCCTCGCCGGCAAGTTCATTCTGAAGTCCGCCGCCCGCGGCCTTTTGCCCGCTTCCATCATCTACCGGAAAAAAATGGGTTTCCCCACTCCTCTGCGTGGATGGCTCGCGGGTCCTCAACTGGATCACGTCGAGAGCTTGCTGCTGGGCCCTCGAAGCCTCGAGTGGGGCCTCTTCAAGCCGGAAACGCTTCGACGCCTGTTCTCGGAACATCGGAGCCGCTCGAAAGACCACACTGACCGCATTTGGCGGCTGATGAACCTGGAACTCTGGAGGCGCGTTTTTATCGATCGCGACCCCGCCTTCTGACTGGTGAGTTATGATTTCAGTTTTCCAGGGCCGCCTTCCGCGGATTCCGCCCTCGGCGTTTGTGGCGCCCAGCGCGGATGTCATCGGCCACGTGGAGCTTGGCGAAAATGCCGGCGTATGGTTTCAATGCGTGTTGCGAGGAGATATCGAGCTGATTCGGCTGGGTGCAAACAGTAACATTCAGGACGGATCGGTGGTCCACACCGATGCGGGCGCGCCGGCGCTCATCGGCGACTGGGTGACCGTGGGGCATCGCGCCGTGATTCACGGCTGCACGATTGAGGATCACTGTTTGATCGGTATGGGTGCGTTAGTCTTAAGCCGCGCCCGGGTGGGCGAGGGATCGATCGTGGCCGCCGGAGCGGTCGTGCCGGAAGACGCCGTCATCGAGCCGGGCAGCCTGGTGATGGGTGTTCCCGCGCGGCTTCGCCGCAAGCTCGGCGAAGCCGACCGCGCATTCATTGATGCCCACGCCGAACACTACGTGCATCGCCGGGGCGTTTATCTTGCTATGAAGGCGTAGCGGCATGCCTGGCGTCTTGAACCTCATTGCCAGCCGGCGGGGGAGCTTACTTGTCAACCATGCCTGAGATCGTCCGCTCCGTGAAGGGAACGCGCGACCTTCTGCCCGAAGAAATCCGCCTGTGGCAGAAAGTGGAGGAGGAAGCGCGCGCCGCGTTTCGTGCCTACAATTTCATGGAGATTCGTACGCCGGTTCTGGAGCACACATCCTTGTTCGCCCGCAGCGTAGGAGCGGACACGGACATTGTCTCGAAGGAAATGTTTACGTTCGAAGACCGCGATGGTGAATCGCTCACGCTTCGCCCGGAGGCCACCGCATCCGTCGTCCGGGCATACATCGAGCATCGGCTGTTTAATGAAGGAGGCATCCATAAACTTTTCTATCTTGGCCCGATGTTCCGGCGTGAGCGGCCACAGAAGGGGCGATATCGCCAGTTTTATCAGATTGGAGCCGAGGTCCTCGGATCGGACGAGCCGGAAACGGACGTGGATGCGCTGGAAATGCTGCACGCTCTGCTCGTGATGCGGCTTCGACTGCGCGATTCGAGGCTGCTCGTGAATTCCGTGGGCTGCCCTCGCTGCCGGCCGAGCTACGTCTCGGCGCTGCGGCATGCTTTGGAGAATGTGAAGGACCGCCTCTGCGCGGATTGCCAGCGCCGTTCGCAAACCAACCCGTTGCGGGTGCTCGATTGCAAAGTCGAGGCGGACCAACCCATCATTGCCACACTGCCCACAATCCTCGACTATTTATGCGTCGAGTGCCGCGAACATTTCGATGCCGTGAAACGTGGACTGGACGAGCGCGCTATAGAGTACCAGGTGACGCCGCGTCTCGTTCGCGGGCTGGATTATTACGTGCGCACAACATTCGAGATCACCAGCGGAGCCCTTGGCGCGCAAAACGCAGTGGCCGGGGGTGGGCGCTACGATGGTCTGGCGGAATTGTTAGGCGGCCCGCAGGCGCCCGGCTTCGGCTTTGCGATCGGCGAAGACAGGCTGGTTCTGGCCTATGGAGCCGTCGAAGATCGAGCGGGCGCTGAAGACCTCATCTATATTGCCTGGCTTGAAGAGAGCTCGCTGCGTCCTGCCGCGGAGCTGGCCCGCGAGCTTCGCCAGGAAAACCTGCGCGTGGAGCTGCTCTTTCATCCGATGAAGTTCAAGAAGTCCCTCGCGGCCGCGAGCAAGATGACCGCAACCTTCTCGGTCATCATCGGACCGAATGAGGCCTCGACCGGCCGCTTTGCTGTCAAGAATATGTCGACAGGCGAACAAGAGCCCGTCGAGCGAGCCCGCATTGCGGACTATCTGCGAGCCAAACTGAAAGAATTGAATCATTGAGGCAGCGAAGCAAGAACTCAATGAGTCAATTCTCTGAAGGAGCCGCTTTGATGCTAGACCTGTTGGGAAATCGGGAAAGAACTCACCATTGTGGTGAATTACGTGAGGAGCACGAAGGACGCACGGTTTTTCTAGCCGGTTGGGTGGCGCGCCGCCGTGACCTCGGCAGCCTCATCTTCCTCGATCTTCGCGACCACACCGGCGTCACGCAGATTGTCTGCAATCGTGAGCGGAGCGCCGGGGCGCACGCGAAAGCCGAAGACGTTCGTCCGGAATTCGTGATTGGCGTGGAGGGAGTCGTGGTGCGGCGCAGCGCTGAGACGGCGAACGCGCAGCTTCCGACCGGCAATATCGAGGTGTTTGCAGATGCTCTGTTGCTCCTGAACGAGTCGAAGACGCCGCCCTTTCCGATCGACGATGCCGGGAAAACGCAGGAAGAGACGCGGCTTCGTTATCGCTTTCTCGATTTGCGGCGCGCGCGGATGCAGAGCAATCTTCGGCTTCGTCACCGCGCCTCCTCTGCCGTGCGCGAATATCTGAGCGGATGCGGGTTCACCGAGATTGAGACTCCCTTTCTCACCCGCTCCACGCCTGAAGGCGCGCGCGATTACCTTGTTCCCAGCCGCATCCATCACGGCCATTTCTATGCATTGCCGCAATCTCCTCAGCTTTTTAAGCAGATCCTGATGATCGGCGGACTCGATCGCTATTTTCAAATCGTTCGGTGTTTCCGGGATGAGGATTTGCGAGCGGATCGCCAGCCCGAATTCACCCAGATTGACATCGAGATGGCCTTCCCGCAGCAGTCCACTTTGTTCAAAATCATCGAAGGACTGATGGAGCAGCTTTTCTCACTGATTGGCGTCAAGCTCGAGCGGCCGTTCCCGCAGCTTGCGTACGATGAAGCCATGGAACGTTATGGTTCCGACAAGCCTCATACCGGATTCGGATTGGAATGGAAGCGGCTGGCGCTTCCCGAGGACGCTCGCGGCAAGATGAACGTTGCCGAACCCATCAAGGTATTGCGCGTTCCGGGATGGGCGCAGGCAAGCCGCAGCCAGATCGACAAGTTGCAGAAGGCCGCCGTTGAAGCGGGCGCCGAATGGTTCGCCACGGCGAAGGTGATGGACGAAGGAATCCAGTCGGCGCTCGCCAAGCCTCTGGGAGAGGCGACCGTTCGCCAGCTCGTCGGGGCCGCCGGCGGTGAAGCGGGCGAACTTCTGGTTTTCCTTGGCGCCAAGCCGGGCTCTCATGGCCCAGCAACTTCAAGACGGCTCGACGAGGCTTCCGGGCAACTGCGCCTGGAAATTGCCAGAACGCTCGGCCTGTTGAAATCCGGCGAGTGGCATTTTCTGTGGGTCGTGAGCTTTCCGATGTTCGAGTATGACGAAAAGGAAAAGCGTTTTGCCGCCATGCACCATCCTTTTACGTCGCCTCGCGAAGAAGACCTGCATCTTCTAAAGTCGGATCCCGCTTCGGTTAGAGCTCGTGCCTATGACCTGGTCTTAAATGGCGCGGAGATTGGCGGCGGCTCCATCCGGTCGCATCGCCGCGACATTCAGCAGATGGTTTTCGAGACGCTTGGGATGACCGAAGAGCAGGCGCGCGAGCGTTTCGGTTTTTTCCTGGAGGCGCTCGATTACGGGACGCCGCCTCATGGTGGCATCGCGCTGGGGCACGACCGCATCGTCGCCTTGATGGCCGGCGAATCAAACATTCGCGAGGTGATTGCGTTTCCGAAAACCGCCAGCGCCGTGGACTTGATGTGCGATGCGCCAGCCCCGGTGGATGCGCAGCAGATTAAGGAATTGGGGCTGAAAGTCACCAACGATTGAATCATCGAGTCATTGAATCAATGATCCAATGATTCAATGAACCAATGATTCAATCCCTAAATGAATCCATGTCCATCATTCGCATTCTTCCCGAATCCGTCGCCAATAAGATCGCCGCAGGCGAGGTTGTCGAGCGGCCGGCTTCGGTCGTGAAAGAGCTGCTTGAGAACTCGATCGATGCGGGCGCAAGCCGCATCGATGTTTATGCTGAAGCAGGAGGCAAGCGGGTCATCCGTATTGAGGATGACGGCTGCGGCATGAGCCGCGATGACGCGCTGCTCGCCTTCGAGCGGCACGCCACAAGCAAAATCAAGTCCGCAGACGATCTGTTCGAAGTCACAACCCTCGGCTTTCGTGGTGAGGCGCTCCCTGCCATCGCTTCTGTCTCGCGCCTGACGCTGGCCACCCGTCACTCTTCCGAAGCTTCCGGCACCCAACTGGAGATTGCCGGAGGCAAGCTGCGGGACGTCAAGGAGATTACCTGGCCTGGCGGAACGCGGATTGAAACTCGCGATCTCTTTTTCAATACGCCGGCGCGGCGTAAATTCCTGAAAAGCGAATCGACCGAATTGGGCCATATTGCCGGCCACGTAACCCACTACGCGCTCGCGCATCCGGAAAAATCTTTTCGCCTGGCTTCGATGACTCACGAGATTCTGAATACGGCGCCTGCCGGCAGCCTTCGAGAGCGCCTTTATCAGGTGATGGGCAAGCAGACGCTCGATACGCTCGTCGAGATCGAGCCCGTCCAGCGGATGATTGCCGCCGCACCATCGGAAGCTTACGAAGAAGAGGCTGAGGCGCCTGTGCGAGTGAGACTGTCTGGATTTATTTCCCGGCCGGAAGTGCACCGGCTCAATCGCAACCAGATCTACTTCTTCGTGAACCGGCGGCTGGTGCGCGACCGCTTGATTCTTCATGCCATCACGGAAGCCTATCGAAACATTCTTCCATCCGGCGTTTTCCCGATTGCCTTGCTTTTCCTCGAACTGCCGGCCACGGAGGTGGACGTCAACGTCCACCCGTCAAAGACCGAGGTGCGCTTCCGGCATGCGTCTTTCACGCACGACTTCGCGCGTGACGCGATGCGGGCCGCACTACTCGCCGCCCGTCCCATGGCTGCCTTTCCCGTCCCTTCCGCGCGGGCCCGCCGCGATCCCGGCGCATCCTTTGAGGGCAACGACGTCGAAACGGCCGAAAGCATGAGAGAAGAACAACCGGCCACTCAGGCTGGGACGGGCGCCTTCGGGAAGGATGAAGCGAACCGTCCCATGCCCTTTCGTCTTTCCTCGCCACAGCCCGATCCTGAAACGGGCCGTCTGCCGTTTGCTCCCGAACCCCCAAGTCCCTCGCTATCCGGCGGCGTTCGTTGGTCTCCGCAAACAAGCGCGGGCGGGCTCTCTGCGGCCATCGTCTCTTCAACAGCCGAACCTGCGAGTGCGGGCGGAAGCATGACGCCCGCGTCCGAGGAATGCGGAAGGCAGCCGATGCAGCCGGAGCCGCTCGATTCGACGCGAGCCGCTGCGCAGGAAGCGCCGGCTGGAGCGGCCTCGAGTGCAGATGAGTTTCCCAAAAACCTTCGGGCGCTTGGCCAGGTGCGCGAGAGCTTTATTGTGGCAACCAACGACGAAGGACTCTGGATCATCGATCAGCATGTCGCCCATGAACGCGTCCTCTTTGAGAAACACCTCCGCGAGCGTCTGGAAAAGAGGGTCGAGGGCCAGCGGTTATTGCTGCCCATCGTCGTGGAGCTGAATCCGGAACAACAGGCCACGTTCGAAAGTATCGCGCAGGAGCTTCTGGCCAACGGCTTCGAGGCGGAGCCGTTTGGCAAGAAAACAATTGCCATCAAAAGCGCGCCCAGCGAGGTCCGGGCGGAAGAAACCGAACGGCTTCTGATCGAAATTCTTGATGGATCCGGCCGCGACGCAAGAACTGTTTCGCTTGATTCGCTTCGCCACCGTATTGCTGCGTCCGTTGCCTGCCACGCCGCCATCAAGGTGAATATGCCTCTGACGCGCGATAAGATGGAATGGCTCTTGAGGGAGCTGGGCAAAACGAAAGTTCCCATGGCGTGTCCTCACGGCCGTCCCATCCTGCTTCGGTATTCGATGAGGGATATTGAAAAAGCGTTTAAGCGGATCTAATGACTCCGCCATCCGTTGACCACAAACGCTCGCCCATCACGCCGCAACTTAGCCGGCTGGGCCTGGTTTGCGTGATCTTCTTCACGGTGGCCGGAGGCCCTTACGGCCTCGAGCCGCTGGTTGGGTCGCTCGATGCTGGCTGGGCCGTTGCCTTGATCCTGCTGGTGCCGCTGCTCTGGTCCCTGCCCATTTCCTGGATGGTCTCTGAGCTCTCAAGCTCTATTCCAGAGGAAGGTGGCTATTACGTATGGGTGCGGAAGGGATTGGGTGAATACTGGGGCTTTCAGGAAGGCTGGTGGACGCTGTGTTACACCGCCGTCGATATGGCTCTCTATCCCGTGCTTTTTGTAGACTACATGGCGTATTTCGATCCCCGGCTTTCGCTGGGCGCCAGCGGCCATGCTTCGGGCGACGTGTTTCTGGCCCGATGGTTGGTGGCGCTGGCAGTCATTGCCGCAGCATTCACGGTGAACTGGCTTGGGATCCACGTCGTAGGGAGAAGTTCGGCGCTGACCATGGTGCTCGTCCTGTTACCCTTTGGGGCGCTCGCCATGCTTGTGCTGGGACGGGCAGGAAGCGTTGCGGCGTCATTTTCCGCAGTAGAAATGGGCCTGCGGCACGGACCCAGCAGCCACCTGCTCGCGTTGGGCCTGGCAACCGTCTTATGGAACTACTCGGGTTGGGACAATGTATCCACGTTTGCCGGTGAAGTAAAAACCGCGCCGCGCGCCTACCCTTTCGCTCTCGGTACGGCGCAAGTGGTGATTGTGGCCTCTTACGCATTGCCCGTTTTGGCCGGTGTGGCGCTCACAACCAGCCGCCATGTGTGGAGCGAATCCGCTGGGTGGCCGGAAATCGCCCGCCTGATTGGCGGTCCGGAGTTGGGCGTGATTGTCGCAGCCATGGCGCTGGTTGCGGCGTGGTCGATGTTCAATAGCCAGTTGCTTTATATCTCCCGGCTCCCTTACGCCATGGCGCGCGAAGGATGGTTCCCGCAGCTCTTTGCCGGCAGCTCTTCAACCTCCGGCGTTCCCGTGGCTTCGCTGGCTGCTGCATGCGTCGTTGCAGGGTTGATTGCCGCATTTCCGTTTACGGAGTTGGTGGTGCTTGATATCCTGCTTTATTCTATCGAGCTGCTGCTCGAATTCATCGCCTTGCTCGCGTTGCGAAAGCGGAGCCCGAACCTTGATCGCCCATTTCGCGTGCCGGGCGGCTGGCCCGGCGCAGTTGCCGTGATGGTATTGCCCATGGCGTTCGCCGCGATTGTTGCTGCTGCCGCTTTCAACGAGAGAGGACCGGAGCTTTACCAAATGTGGGTGATTCCCGCCGTGATCCTCTCCGGGAGCCTGATCTACCTTGGGAAACGGCGGAGCCGGCTAGCGGCAAGGAACCGATTGGCGATTGACGATTGATCGTTGGCGGTTTAGTCAGGATGCTGAAAAACGTTTTCAACAAATGTCCTTCTGAGCGCAGCGAAGAATCCCGGCATTTATTTTCGAAGAGATGCAGATATCTCTCGCCTCACTCAGCAAGGCAGACAGGCTTTTTCCGCAGCCTGTTAGGATGGTTCGCTTTCCACGTCCTGCGCAGAACCGATGGCTGGTCTCCGATCGGCGCGTGGAAGTTAGTCTCTGACGATTTTTGCCATGGGAATCAAGCTCCGTGAATTCAGCGTGGAGGTGCAACTCGAATGGAATCTATCGGCCGAAGGAAATTCATGAAGTCGGTTGCCGGAGCCACGGCGCTCGGTGCGTCGATGGCGCCGGCGAGTGGTAACCCTGGCTCGCCACCAAGCGCCGGGGACCCGGCTCGAACGGGACTGATTCTGCTCACAACGTGGCAGTGGGGCGTCAAGGCCAATGAGCGCGCAGCTGAGGTTTTTCAAGGCGGTGGCAGCCTGCTGGATGCGGTCGAGAAAGGCATTAACGTGATCGAAGACGATCCGGCCGTGATGACCGTAGGCTATGGAGGCGTTCCCAACGCGGATGGGATTGTCTCGCTGGACGCCGCCATCATGGACGGCACGCGCCATCGAGCCGGCTCCATTTGCGATCTGCATATGATAAAAAATCCGATTTCTGTCGCGCGCCAGGTCATCGAGAAAACAAGCCATACGACGATGGCGGGCGAGGGCGCCTTTCTCTTTGCGCTGAAGCTGGGATTCAAGCCGGAACAGTTGCTGACGCCGGAAAGCCTGAAAGTGTGGATGAAATGGAAAGCAAATCCCAACCGCAAGACCTTCTGGCTGAAGTCTGAGAAGAACCACGACACTATCGGAATGGTGGGCACAGACGGAAAAGGTCACATGGTGGCGGGGTGTTCCACCTCCGGCCTGGCGTTCAAGATTCCGGGACGAATCGCCGATTCGTCGCTGGTTGGCTGCGGCGTCTATGCGGATGACAACGCGGGCGCGGCCTCTGCCACCGGCGATGGCGACCTGATGACGAATTACTGCACCAGCGTTTCAATTGTCCAGGCGATGGCCCGCGGCGCCTCACCCCAGGAGGCGTGCGAAGACCTGCTTCGCCACATGGTGAAATCTGATCCACGTAATAAAGACGGGCAATGCGCCGTCATCGCCATGAATCCGCGCGGCGAGATGGGCAACGCCTCCATGAATCAAGGCTTCCGGTTGAAGTACTCCACGTGGAAAGACGGCAAGAACCAATTGCAGGAAGGGCCCGTGGTTTACTGAGTTTTGAATTCCGAAGCACGGCGAACCCGGATTTCTCACCAGTGTTAACGGAAGGGTGGGGTTTTTAACCTCACCGCCGAAGTTTCTACCTTTGCTCAGCGGTGTCGCATTGCTACGATGCGGCTCCGCCGCCTGACGTGCGGCCACACTTGACGAAGGCCTCGCCTTTCCGACTGCGCCGCTGATCCAATTATTCAGGGCGAGGCTGTGCCTCGCCCTTCCCCCGCCTTCTGCTTCCTGGCAAGCCACGCATAAACAGGCAAACCGCACAGGACGATGGCCAGGCCTGGCCAAGTGGTGGAGGGCCGAAAAGCAATCAGGACAATGGTAATGATCCCGGCGCCAGCGATGTACAATGCGGGAACGATCGGATAGCCAAATGCCTTGTAGGGCCGCTCCGCCTCCGGGCGTTTCCGCCGCAGCCGAAAAAGGCCGGCGATGGTCAGCACGTAAAAGACGAGCGCGGCCGAAATGACGTAATCCAGCAGGTCGTTATAGAGGCTGCCATACGTTCGGGTTGCAGGGTTATACGTTCGCGGCAAAACCAACACCGCCGCCCACGCTCCTTGAATCCACAGCGACCAACCCGGAACTTTGGCGCGGCTCAGCCGGCTTGCCGCCCGGAAGAACAATCCGTCGCGGGCCATCGCGTAGTAGGCGCGCGGTCCGGCCAGGACAAGGCTGTTGACACAGCCAAAGGTGGAAACCATGATGGCGATGGCCATCAAGGCCCTTCCTGCGCCCGGATAGACAACCCGAAGCACTGCCGTTGCCACGCGGTCCGATGGGGCGTGTTGAATGGCTGGCAAAGGAAGCGTGGTGAGGTAGGCGACGTTGGCCAGCAGATAGAGAACGATCACCACGATGGTGCCAATAGCCAGGGCGCGAGGCAACGTCCGCTGCGGATCCTTCACTTCACCCGCTGCGAACGTGATATCGTGCCAGGAATCGGCAGAAAAGAGCGAGCCCGTTTGCGTGACGCAAAGCGCCACAAACAGCCCGAACGCAGTGGTTGCATCGAGGCCCGGCCTCAGAGGAACGTAACCGCTGAATTGCCAGAAGTGGCCGAAGTTGAATCGCAGCGCGTGAGCGTTTCGGCCCAGCCATAGCCCAATCACGATGAGTCCCAACAAAGCCGCCGTTTTGGCCACGGTAAACGTGTTCTGGACTTTCTTGCCATATTCGAGGCCGCGACTGTTGGTCCAGGTGAGCAGAACGATCACCAGCAATGCCAATAACTGCGCGGTTGAAAGCGAAATGGCGTAGTGCGAAGAGAGGTGGATGGGCGCGATCAGATAATGGCTCTCCGCGATTCCGGGCCACAATACGCCCGCAAAAATGGCAAACGCCACGGCGACGGCGGCAATCGTTCCGGTTTGGATCACCGTAAAGAGCGTCCAGCCGTAGAGAAAGCCAAAGACAGGGGAATACGCTTCGCGTAAGTAAACGTACATTCCGCCGGCGCGAGGCATCATCGAAGCCAGCTCTCCGTAAGAAAGCCCGGCCGCAATCGTCAGCAGGCCGGCGATGACCCAGGCCACAAGCAGCCAGCCAGGACTGCCGATCCGGCGGCTCATGTCCGCAGAAACAATGAATATCCCGGACCCAATCATGACTCCGATCACCACCATCACGGAGTCAAACAGGCCCAGCCCGCGAACAAATTCCGTGTCAGTAGACGGGGTGGGAGTCTTGGAAGGCATGCGGGGCCTAGCGGGCAAAGAGGTTGCGCACCACGAACATCGTATTGGCCGGGCGCTCAGCCAGCCGGCGCATGAACCACGGAAACCAATAACTGCCGTAAGAGATCAGCACTCGCAGCTTAACGCCGTCGCGCGCCAGGCGAAGCTGCTCGGCGCGCTGGATTCCGTAAAGCATTTGAAATTCCAGATGGTTCCTGGCAAGCCCGTTCGATCCGGCCAGGCTGATGATTCGGCTGATGAGCTTCCGGTCATGAGTTCCGAAGGCCGCTCGAACGCCTCGTTGCCGCGCTTCTTCGCCGGTCAGCGTCTTCGCAAGCTGAAAATAGTTTTCGTCCACGTCCTTCTTTTGCGCAAAAGCCCGATCCACCGGCTCGTTGTAAGCGCCCTTCACCAGGCGGATGGCAGGGCTCAGCGGCATGAGCGCGGCCAAATCCTTGCTCGTCCGGTAGAGATAGGCTTGCAGGCACACGCCCACGTTAGGATAGGAGCGGCGCGCACGCTCGTAGATTTCAAGCGTCGCGTCCACGTACTGGCTGGCTTCCATGTCAATCCACACCACACGATCCGGCTGCTCGTGCTCAATGATGGCAGCCAGGCCCTCATAGCAGAGCTCTTGGCTCAAGTCGAGGCCCAGTTGAGTGAGCTTGACGGAAACCTCTGCGTCCAGGTTCAGCTCTCGCACGCGGTCCAGCGCGTTCACGTAATGCCGGGAAACACGCGCCGCCTCGGAAGGGTCGGCAATGTTTTCTCCCAGGTGCGTGAGCACCGCGGCAACGGAGTGTTGCGTCTTCAATTCGTCGGCTGCCGCCAGAGCATCCTCCAGCGCTTCACCGGGCATGAATCGTGAGACGGCGCGGCGGACAGGCCAAAACCGCGGCGCGCGCTCCCTTAGCCACGAGCTTTCCGAGCCTGCCAGCAGCAGGCTTCGCATGATGCTCACTGTTTCTTCTCCAAAGACCCAGGAACCCTATTCAGGCGGGACAGGGCGCTACTGACGCGTCCGGTTAAGCTTTGACCATCCCCGTGCCCCCTTGGGGAAAAGAGCGGCGCGCAGCGCCGGGCGAGAGGGTCGCGATGGACCGCCCTCTGTAAAGAATGTCGAGGGACGCCACGCTAGTTCGAGGCTGCGCGCCCCGCAGGCTCGGCTGATTCCGTAACCTTTTCCGAAAGCGCCTTGGCCTGCAAGAAGAGGAGCAAGTAATCTCTACCCCCTGCTTTCGAGTCCGTTCCTGACATGTTAAATCCCCCAAACGGATGCCCCCCTACAAATGCGCCGGTACACTTGCGATTGAAATAGAGATTGCCCACGTGGAACTCGGCGGCGGCGCGATCCAGGTGCGCGCGGCTCTTGCTGTAAACTGAGCCCGTCAGTCCGTACTCCGTGTTGTTCGCCACCTCGAGACCTTCGTCAAAGTCCTTCACGCGGATGACAGCAAGGACAGGGCCGAATATTTCTTCCTGCGCGATCGTGGCCTTCGGAGGCACGTCGGCAATCACCGTGGGCTCGATGAAGTGGCCCGGCCCGGAGCCTGCGCCGCCTGTCAGCAGACGGCCTTCCTTCTTCCCTGTTTCGATGTAGCTCATAATCTGCTTGCGCGCGCTGGCGTTGATCACAGGCCCCATGTCTGATTCCGGTTCCCGAGGGTCAGCCGTGCGAATCCGCTCCACGCGCCTCTTAAGCTTCTCGAGAAATTCGTCATAGACGCCTTCCACCACAATCGCGCGCGAGCACGCCGAGCACTTTTGCCCCTGGTACCCGAAGCTGGAAACAGCCACGCCTTCGACGGCCGCGTCAACGTCCGCTTCGCCGTCCACCAGGATGGAATCTTTGCCGCCCATCTCCGCAATCACGCGCTTGATCCAGATCTGCCCCGGCGCTGGCTTCGCGGCCAACTCGTTAATGTGGAGTCCTACCTCCTTCGATCCCGTGAATGCGACGAATCGCGTACGGGGATGCGCCACCAGCGTGTCACCCACCGCGCCGCCGGGCCCGGGCAGAAAATTCGCCACGCCTTTCGGCAGTCCGGCTTCTTCCAGGGCATCGAAAAACTTGCGGGCGATGGTGGGAGAATCGCTGGAAGGCTTCAGAATGACCGTGTTGCCGGTCACGATGGATGCCGTTGCCATGCCGGTGAGAATGGCGAGCGGGAAATTCCAGGGCGGGATAATGATGCCGGCGCCAAGAGGAACGTACCGCAGATGGTTTCGTTCGCCTGGAACCGGCGTCAACGGCTGAGGCGGAGCGTAGCGGAGCATCTCTCGCGCATAGAATTCCGCAAAGTCGATGGCCTCGGCAACATCCGCGTCCGCTTCGGGCCACGTTTTGCCTACTTCGTACACCATCCACGCCGCGTAGTAGAATTTTCGCTCGCGAAGGATGGCTGCGGTGCGAAGGAGTAAGTTCACGCGAGTCTCAGCAGGCGTGCAGCTCCACGTCTTAAAGGCTTCGTCCGCCGCCCGGACGGCTCGCTCGGCAAGCTCTTTGTTTGCCTTCGAAAACACTCCAACCACCTGTTCCGGAGCCGCAGGGTTCGTGGATGCAAATTTCTCCGCTGCCTTGATCCGATCGCCCGCAATCACAATCTCATACTCTCGTCCCAACTCGTTCTTCACGGTCCCGAGAGCCTCCTCCATGGCCTCGCGGTGAGCAGGATTTTGTTTGAAATTGCTGAGCGGCTCATTCTTGAAGTCTGACAACTGCATTACTGACCTCCATTAAGGTAAGAGAATAAACACCATCTTAATACGAGCGTTACCCAAAGTGCGATAGATTTAAGTGTACAGTATTGTGCACAATATAGTCCACATCGCAGCGTTGACGTAGCGCCGGCTTCCAGCCGGCAACTCCCTTCAATTCAACCGGGGCTGGCAAGATGCCGGCGCACCATTCACGGCGCCGCCGAGTTTTTCCGCAGCCTGTTGAATGTTTGCTCTCCCCTCGACGTCACAGCGGCCCGCTAATTATGCCGGATTGGGCCTTTCAGCCGCGTGGCTGCAAGGCCCTGCTGGGTAACCATTGATAGTAGCCGGGCCCAACTCGCATCTGGTGAATGAGCGAAGGAGGGAAGACCGCGCCGATCAGCATCCCACCCACCGCTTGCGTCAACGCGAGCGGCCAGATACTTGAATGCCGCGCGAACACTTCAGACAGAATGAAGCCACCTATCACAGTGGCCGCTATCAGCACCGGATTCGGAACGTGTGCGCCCCCAAACATCAGCGCCACAACCAGCGCGCTCCAATGAGGCGAGCCGAGGACGGTTCTAAGCCGGCGATAAAAATAGGATTGCATCAGGTACTGCTGGAAACAGCACCAAACGGTGTAGAGGCCGAAACGTCCCAATCCGCTTGCCCGTGGCCAGCCCGGTATCAGCCGGTGAGTGGCCAGAGCCCAGGCCGCCAGGCTTCCGTAAATGACCGCAGCAATGGGAAAAATCACCCTTGCGCTGCCGCCGAGCTCGTGCGCCGTCAGCCCCATCCCGCGCAGCCCATCGCCATGAATCCAGTGGCTGAAAATGACGAACAGGAGAACGGGAATCCACGCTGGATGATAAGCTCGGTGCCATTTCCAGATATAAATCAAGATGCACGCATACACGGCCGATAGCTCGATTCCCGTCGCAATCCTGACCGTAGTCCTTCGTGAAAGCATCTTCCCCGCGTAATCCTAATTGCACGCCAAAGCGTGGATCGCATTCAATCCCTCAACAGCATCGCATAATCCCTCAAACCGCGCACACTCCGACGGCTTGACATCGGGTTCGCGCAGGTGCATGATGTCCTAGACAGCTAGGAGGAATGATGGGCTATGACAAGCTGCAAGGGACGCTGGACCTGCTGGTCCTGAAGGTGCTCGCGCGCGGGCCGGAGCACGGATATGGCATTACGCTCCGGGTCAAGCAGATTTCGGAAGACGCGCTGCGAGTCGAGGAAGGTTCGCTCTACCCGGCGCTTCACCGCATGGAGCAGGCCGGCTGGATCAAGCCGGAATGGAAGCCGTCGGAAAAGAACCGGCGGGCAAAATACTATCACCTCACAGCCAAGGGCAGGAAACGTCTGGCCCAGGAACAGGAAAATTGGGCGAGGGTCACAGAAGGCGTGGCCAAAGTCCTTCGATATGCGTGAAAGAAGCCCCCAGCCATCAGCTATCGGCCCTCAGCAAAGCTGATCACTGACGGCTGGATGCGGATAGCTGATGACTGACGGCTTAGTCGAGGCATTACTATGTCACTGATCAATCGGTTCCGATCATTGTTCGCTCGGCGAGAAGTTGAGCGCGACCTCAACGACGAGCTGCAACACCATATCGAATTGAAGACTCAGGAGAACATCGACGCCGGAATGTCGCCGGAGGAGGCCCGCTACGCTGCGCTGCGAGCGTTTGGCGGAGTGGAGCAGAAGAAAGAACAGTGCCGTGATGCTGACCGGCTGCGCTGGCTGGACGACTTGATCCAGGATGTGCGCTACGGATTGCGGCAGTTGCGCCGCAATCCCGGCTTCACGGCCGTGGCTGTGCTGGCAATTACCCTTGGTGTTGGAGCTAACGCCGTCATTTTCAGCGCGATGA
>JASHON010000133.1 GCA_030041095.1 Terriglobia bacterium | reverse complement strand
CCGCAATCCCGTCGATGATCACTCCGTCCACCGGCTTCCGCTGGTCCGCAAACGCCGTGATCAGCGCCTGCTCGCACAGCAGATTGATCAGCCGCGGTATCCCCCGCGAATGCCCGTAAATCTTCGCCACCGCTTCCGGCGTAAAGACCCCTTCCCCCTCGCCCCCCGCTACCCGCAGCCGACTCGCAATATACCCTTCCGTCTCCTCCGGCGTCAGCGCATACGTCTTCGCCCGCAACGTCACCCGCTGCCGCAATTGCCTCAACTCCGGCCGCTTCAGCTTCCCCTCTAACTCCGGCTGCCCCGCCAGCACGATCTGCAACAGCTTCTCTGTGTACGTCTCCAGGTTCGTCAGCAGCCGAATCTCCTCCAGCACCGTCGACGACAGCGTCTGCGCTTCGTCCACAATCAGTACCGCCGTCCCCCCCTGCCGGTACCGCTCCAACAACCACTGGTTCAACTGCAGCAACACCCGGCTCTTCGATTTCGGATCGCACGGCAACCCGAAATCCGCCATCATGAAGTCGAAAAACTGCTCCTCGCTCAGCCGTGGATTGAAAATGTACGCCGTCGAAAAGCCCCGCCCCCGCAACCATTCCAGCAACTTGTTGATGAGCGTCGTCTTGCCCGTGCCCACTTCTCCCGTCAGCAAAATAAACCCTTTGCGGGTTTGAATGCCGTAGGAAAGGCAGGAGAGCGCCTCTTCGATGTGTGGGGTAGTGAACAGATAGCGCGGATCCGGATTCACGTTGAACGGATTCTCGCGCAGTCCGAAGAATTTCTTATACATCGGCTTTCAACTACCTTCGTCCTGCAGCAACCGCAGCCTGGTCCTTTCCCTTGATCTTCTGCAGCAGTCCGTTAGCCCGCGTGCGGCCGTTTTGAACGCTCGGGACAAGAGCCAGCACGGGTGCGCCCAGGAAGAATTCCACATCCTTTTCGTCACGCATCGCTTTGTCGCGCATCTCGATGACAAAGGCAATGCCCAGCCCGATCACAAATCCCAGAAGCAAACCGCCCGCGGCAAATCGTCCGTAATTGGGGAACGAGGGCGTGCGCGGCAGGTCAGCGGGATCCAGAACCTCGAAGTTCTGTCCGCCCTGCTGCATTTCGAGGTTAGTCGACATTTGGGACTCGTCTTCCTTGGCCAGCAACGAATTGTAAAACTTGAGCGCCGTTTGGTAGTTGCGCGTAATATCCTTGTATTGCTGCTCGACCGCGGGCGTCATTCTCAGTTTTCCCGAGTAAGACCGAATCTGAATGCGAAGGCTCACTTGCTGGCGCTCCGCGGACTGGATGGCAATATCGAGCGAGCGAACCTGCGCCCGTAATTGCTCCATCTGGGGCGATTGAGTCGGAGCGATGGCAGGGATGGAAGCCGTCTTCGTTTTTGCCCCGCCCTCCTCCGCGGCCATCTTTTTCTTCAAATCGGCAATGGATTGTTTGGTTTTGATTACGTCCGGGTAAGTGTCCGTATACTGTGTTTCGAGCGCGGCAAGAGCATTTTGAAGCTTCACAAGCTGCTCCTGGAGCGTCTGCGGGCTTGTGCCCGCCTGGCTGGCTTTCGAAGCCTGTAGCTCCTGGGCAAGCAACGTTTCGAGGTAGGTTTTGTCTTCCCGGTCGCGGCTCAACGTATCGTTGACGGAGTTAAGCTGGCGGCTTAAGGACGACAGGATTTGGATCGTTGACTGTTCCTGGTCCGGCAGAGAGCCGAAATACTTCATTTGGAAGGCAGCCAGCTTGGCGTCTTCCGCGTCAAGCTGCTGCTTGGCGTCCTGCAATTCGCCGGCGAGGAATTGCGAAGTTCCCACAGCCCGGGCTTCACCGAGTTTCAGATTCTGATTGATGAATTGCGACGTGATCCACGCGCACACGGATTGAGCGAGCTGAGGGGTGTCTGCGGTAAAGCTGAGCTGAAACCCCGGCACCTGATTCGCGCGCCCGGAGTCGCCTCCCTCGGGCTCTTTGGAAAACTGTACGGGCCTCACCAGAATATCGGTCCGCATCTTCTCCACGAGGTCTGCCATGGATCCGGTCTTCCGATCCTCCTTATAGAGTCCGTATTGCTCAATCACAGGTTCCAGAAGAGTCCGGCTTTCGATCTGCTCCGTGATATGAGCCACACGCTCCGTCAGATCGTTTCCCAGGACCGATGGAACAACGCTCGTAGGCACCTTGGGCTCCTCAATCAAAATGAGGCTGGTGGAGGTATAGCGGGGCGATAGCTTCTTGGCAATCAGGAAAGCGGCGAGCGGGCCCACCACGGCCGGAATGACGATCAGCCAGATTCGCCGCCGCAAGATGGTTCCGTAGTCACCTACATTTAATTGACGGCCACCAATCATATTCCCCAACCTCTCTCCAGAACCTCAGTCGTCAAGGCTCTTTCCTTACCATCGGCCATTTACCACAAGCCAATACATTCAAAGCGCGAACGGGTGGGGCGTAAACGATAGCCCCACTCCAAAAACCTGGTTATTGAACCCCAGCCCGCATACGGCTCCGTTGCAGGTTCCCGATGCCGCCTGGCGCTGATATTCGTAGCCCAGATAGAATCTGACATAGCGGCCAATGTTGTGGTCCAGCGTTAGATCCCCGAACCAATAGTCATAGTGCTGTCCCGTCGAAAGAAGCGCCGACTTTAACGTGGAGTTCAGCGAGTACCCCACCGTCGCGTCCGACATCCACGTCCGCGTCAACTCTCGATGCCAGCCCCCTGAAAGCATCGTGGTTTCGGCGCCGTTGATCACACCGCCGCCGCCTGATGCGAAGCGCCCGCCATAAAGGGAAAAACCATTTCTTCCGAGTGCGTAGGTGAGCGAAAGCATTCCGCTTGCATAAACCGACTGGAGGGTGCCGACCGGAGGATCCTTGTAAGTGACGAGCTCGGGACCCAGATAAAGCTGCAATGCAAGCCTCCCGGTGATCTTGCGGCCATACGTAAAATCGGCTGCTTGAGACGTGAATGAGACGGGAGAGCCATCGTAATGAAACGAAGTATAGACATAGGAAACGCCGATGGTATCGCGGGCGCTGATCTCGTGGTTCAGCCCCAGCAGCCCGTCATAATCGTTTCCGTTCGTGAAACCTTGCGAAGATCCGTTAAACTGAAGGAATCCGTAGGCGCCCATCGCTGAAATCGATGTCCGCCCCGTCAGCTCGTACACGCCTTGGATCAAAGCGGTATTATTGAAGGCGCCGTAGCGGCCGGTGAGAATGGATTCATTCGGCACAAAGGCCGGATTAACCGCCGCGCCTCCGCCAAGGCCAAGCCCGCTGAATGACCCGACGCCCAAACCTCCAAACATCCCTGCGCCCGGCAAACCAAACCCGGCCTCCGGCATGTAACTGAACAGGTCCTCCAGGGTCAGGCTGCCGCGCCGGAACTGGATCGAATCCATGATGCTGGCCGTGTGAAAGCTTGCCCCGGGCGCCGCGCCGTTGTCATAAATAAAGCCACCCCCTTGATAGCCAAGGCTGAAGTCGTTGCTCGGATGCAGCACTTGCAACTCCACGCCCACCATCGGCACAGTAATTGGATACAACTGGCCGTGAGTGCCTGGAATGTTGTAGGGGCTTGTTTCCAATAGTTCACCGATGGAAAAGAAGGGCTGCAGGTAGCTGTGCAGCTCAGGCGCTGAACCCAAGGTCGAAAGATAGGCGCCGGCCAGCGGATGGGTATCCGGCTGCTCTTGAGGAGCGGAGGATTCATTCTGGTCCGTGTTTCCGACCGACTGCGACGGTCCCCCTGCCGGAGCAGTGCTTGTGTCCTGGGCTTGCGCAATGCCGCACACGGTTAGCCACACCGCCAAACCCAATAGGGTTACCAACAAACATTTTCCATGTCGCACGTTGAATTCCCCTCCTGGAAAGACCGGATCTTCGGTCCCCCGGGCGGTCGGCCCTGGCCTGATCCGGCGGCTGGGTTTCACCTCAGCCGCAGCGAACGCTACCGAGGCCATGCCGGCCTGCCCTGTGGCCTTCTCACCGGTTAGGGCACGATAATGGTATCACCCGGTTTCAGCGGGATGTTCTCGTTCAGATCCTTCCCGGCCACCACGGCCTTATAGTTGAACGGAAGCTTATACTGTTGGCCGTTGATCGTTCGCAGAATGTAAATCTTCTTCGGATTGGCAAACTGCGTGAAGCCCCCGGCCGCTGATAACGCCTGCAGCGCCGTCAGGCCGGGCAGCAGCGGGTACACTCCGGCTTTCGCCACCTCGCCCAGCACGTAGTAGCGCTGGCTGTTTACTTCTGACACCACGACCGTCACCACTGGGTCCCGCACGTATTTTGTTAGCTTATCTTTGATGACCTCGCCGAGCTGCATGGCGGTTAAACCCGCAGCCTGCACGTCGTTAATCAACGGCAGCGAAATCTTGCCGTCAGGACGCACGGGCAAACCCTTAAACGAGAGCTGGGCCTGCTGCCAGACGCTGATGTCGAGCACATCGGCTGGATGGATGATATAAGTGGGCCCCGCGGGCGGGCTCGCCACCGTGCTCGTAGGCACGAATCCCGTACTTGCCTTCTTCTTTTTAGCCAGCGCCGGCATTGCCAGCAGGCACGCCACGCTCAGCGCAATAAGCCATTTCTTTGTCATATGAGTCCTCCTGGCGCCTTCCTTATGATATCGGCTCCTCCAGGCCGATTTGTTTGAGCTTATAAAGCAACGCCTTATAACTGATCTGAAGTTCTTCCGCGGCGCGCTTGCGGTTCCATCGGGTTTCGGATAAGACCTTCAGGATCAACTCCCGCTCCGCATGCCGCGAGGCTGCGCGGGCAGCCTGCTTTAACGAATGACTTTCCTTGCTGCGTCCAGTCCCTGTGGCCGCTCGCGACGCCACGAGAGAACCCTCGAGCGCCATCGACACAGGCCCAAGCGCCACCGCGCGCCTCATCACGTTCTCGAGCTCTCGAACGTTTCCCGGCCAATCATACTCACTCATTTTGCGCTCCGTCTCCGCATCAAGCATCGGCCGGGATCGAGAGAGCGATTTCGCGTGCTTATCGAGGAAGAAGTTGGCCAGGGGCAGAATGTCCTCTCTCCTTTCGCGCAGCGGCGGAAGATGCAAGCACACACCGCTCAGACGATAGTACAGGTCCCGGCGAAAGGTGCCCTCCTGCGTCGCGCGTTCCAGATTCCGGCAACTGGTTGAGATCACACAAGCGCCGAGCACAAACTTTTCGGATCCGTCGTCTTGCGCGGAAAAGGCCTCCAGCAACTTTGTCTGGCACAGCGGGCTCAAGTCCCCAACTTCGTCCAGAAGAAGAGTGCCACGGCTCGAATCAGCGCTATCCTCCAATCCCGGAGCCGCCAATGTCGAAAGAGCGCCGGGATCGAGGCTGGAACAGCGAACCTTAGTGAGTGGCCTCGCGTTTCGCCGTGAAAGTTGATGAATCGCAAGCGCCACAACCTCTTTGCCCGTTCCCGTTTCGCCTTCTACCATAATCGGGATATCCGTTGCTGCCAAATCCACGATCATGCTGTGGATGGCTTTCATTGCCTGGCTCGCAGGCGGAGCCAGCAGGTTTAAGGGCCCCTCCGAGCGTCCATTGCCATCATTATCGCTATCTTTTGCCAAACTCTTGAGAAGCATGTCGAATGTGGTGCTGGAAACAGACGGAATTGAATCGCCTGGACCGCAGTTTCCATATGCTTCCCTGCACGTATAAGTCCAGACAGGTCCAGGAACCCGCCCACTTTCCCGTTGAGGTTGGCACAGTTGGTAATGGTCCATACTAGACTTGGAACCGTATCAGTGGATCCGGAAGTCCTCAGACTCTGGGAGATTTCCCAAAAGTGGCAATTTGTTACCCTTCATTTGCCATACGCTTGGGCCATTCCTTGGGCAACAGGCTGCGTCTATCCAAAAATTTAGCAAAAGGGAAGATAATTTGGCTCGACCCGGGTTAGATCGTCTACCGCGCCTCCCGGGCCTCAAAGCCGGCTTCCAGTGTGGCAGGAGAAATTGTATCACATTCAGAAGAGAACAGGTTACCTGGCGTTTTGGGGCTTGGGGCGATCCGCCCCGTGTCCCTCGGGTCCAATCCGATTGGTGGTAAGATTGCAGAATGACATATTCGTAACGGGCCTTAATCTTGGCCCTTTCTAAGAGCGACCGGGGAGGGAAGGGCAGAGCCATTGATCGGCATCGGCCTTGAGTGACATTGGGTAACGTTCCTCAGTTAGACCACGTGGAACAGATAGACGAGGCCACAGCGCGGCTTGGAAGCCGGGTGTGGCCGTGGGCGGTTCTGGGCGTCCTGCTCGTGGTCCTCTATGCCGCCATCGTGAAGCGGCTGGTTCATCAGTGGTGGGTGGACCCGAACTTCTCCCACGGGTTTTTTGTTCCCTTATTCTCGCTCTTCCTGGTCTGGAAGGACCGGGAGAGGCTCCGCAAGCTGGAAGCCCAACCCTCTTGGTGGGGACTCGCGGTCATCGCCTTCGGCTTGATCGCGTTGGTGGTGGGGGTGCTCGGAGCTGAGTTGCTGATGTCCCGCTGCTCGCTCTTGTTTGTCATTGCGGGATTGATCATCTATTTTCGCGGCTGGCAGAATTTCCGGGCGGTTTTTTTCCCGTGGGCTTTCCTGTTCTTCATGATCCCCCTGCCTGACCTCATCATGAACCACATCACCATTCCGCTGCAGTTCGTTTCCTCCGATTTGGCCACGTGGTTGCTTCGCGTGGCCGGCGTTCCGGTTCTTCAGAACGGGAACGTCATCCAATTGCCGAACATGGCGCTGGACGTCGTGGAGGCGTGCAGTGGAATCCGCTCGCTGATCTCTTTAGGCGTGCTTGCGATTATTTACGGTTACCTCCTGGAGCCAAGCTACTCCATCCGCGGCCTGCTGGTGGCGGCAGCCGTGCCCATTGCGGTCCTGGCGAACGGACTGCGCATTATGGGCACGGGTCTCACCGGTCTCTACTGGGAACCGAGCAAGGCTCAAGGGTTCTTTCACGAATTCTCCGGTTGGGTGATCTTTCTCACCTCTTTGGTTACACTATATATAGTCCACAAGCTGCTGAGGCTCCTCGCGAGGGTGGGGCGGAGGTTGGAGGCGTGAACGCGAATCGTCCATCTGGCCCGTTCTGGGCTCATGGTCTCTGGCCGGTGTTGATGCTGCTCGTAGCTGCCGTCTTCATTCGTACCCACTTACACGCCGAGGTGCTTCCGCCTTACGAGCGTCTCAGTGCATTTCCCGAACGGATCGGTCCATGGACCGGATCGATGGTGACGATCCCCGACGATGATCTGGCCGTGCTAGGGCCTGGGCACTTTATGGAGCGGCTTTATCAAGCGAGCGGCAAGCGCAACGTCGATCTTTTTATCGCGTTTTTTCCCAAGCAAACCACGGGTGATACCATCCACTCGCCCAAGCATTGCTTGCCGGGGGCCGGATGGACGGCCATTTCCAACAGGATCATTCACGTGCCGTGGGGAAACGGCAAGATGCTGAACGCGAACGAGTATGCGATGGAATTCGGCTCGAGCCGCGAGATGGTGCTTTACTGGTTTCAGTCTCACGGCCGTACGGTTGCCAGCGAGTATTGGGCCAAGTTTTATCTTGTGGCGGACTCGCTGCGGATGAATCGAACGGACGGGGCGCTCGTCCGCGTGATTACACCTCTCGGTATGAAGGAATCGTTGGTGAGCGGCGAAGGGCGCGCCTTGGTGTTCACCCGCCGCGTCCTTCCCTTGTTGGGCCGCTTCATCCCGAACTAATCAGGGAGATACAAGTCATGAGAAGATCTCTTCCACTCGCTCTGGGCACAATTCTGATCGTGCTGGTGAGCTTTGTGGCTGCTTGCAAGCGCGATCCGAACGTCGAAAAGAAGGAGTTTTTCCAGAGCGGCGTCCGCTTTTACGCGCAAGGCAAGTATCAAGACGCGGCGATTCAATTCATGAACGCCATCAAGCTGGATCCGAAGTTCGAGGAAGCGCATTTCCACCTTGCGCAGTGCGAAATGCGGCTGGGGCAGGTGAGAATTGCTTACCATGAATTGGGCCAGGCCGTTCAGCTTAACCCCGGTGATTCCAAAGCCCAGGTGGATTTGGGAAACCTGTATCTCCTGGCCCGCCAGTTCAAGAAGGCTCAGGCCCAGGCGCAGCTTGTGCTCAAGCAGGATCCCAAAAATGTGGACGCAGCCGTACTGCTGGCTAATGCGGACGCGGGCTCGTCGGATCTCGATGCCGCTCTTCAAGAGATGCAGGATGCCATCCAGATGGATCCCACCCGCGCGCAGACCTACGTGAACCTTGGCGTTCTTCAGCTTGATGCGGAAAAGCCGGACGATGCGGAGGCCAGCTTCAAAAAAGCCGTCCAACTCAACCCCAAATCAGCCTCGATCCTGATGGCGCTGGGAACGTTTTACATCCGGCAGCATCAATGGCCCGACGCGGAGCAGCAGTTCGAGCGCGCCGTCGGCCTTGCTCCGAAGGATCCCCGGCCGCGCGCCGATCTTGCCGAAACCTACCTCCTCGCTGGCGATAGCGGCAAGGCGGAGCAGGTTCTCAAGGATGCCCAGACTGCGATGCCGAATAATCCTGCGGCTTACCGGCTGCTCGTGCAGTTCTACGTTCGATCGGGCCAGACGGATAAGGCGCTCGCCGAATATGCCGCGCTCGCCAAGAATCATCCGCATGACATTTGGGTGAAGAGGAATTACGCGCAGACCCTTGTCCTCACAAAGAAATACGACGAGGCGGCCAAAATCGACGACGAAATCCTGAAAACCGACAAGAACGACCCCGTCGGACTGACCCTGGAGGCTGAGTTGGATGAAGCTCACGGCCATCCCAACCAGGCGGCCACGATCCTTCAAAACGTTCTGAAGTCTGTTCCTGACTACGCTGCCGCCCATTATTTCCTGGGTGTAAGTTTCAGCATGACGGACCAGATTGATCGTGCTGAGGGTGAGTGGCGCGAAGCCGCGCGGCTCCAGCCCTCGATGATCGCCGCGCAGCGCAAGTTGGCTGCCGTGGCCGTTCAGAAGGGAGACATCGACCTGCTCAGCCAGACGGCAACCCAGTTGCAACAATTGGAACC
Organism: Terriglobia bacterium; assembly: GCA_030041095.1. Classification (GTDB taxonomy): domain Bacteria; phylum Acidobacteriota; class Terriglobia; order UBA7540; family UBA7540; genus JASHON01. The sequence goes on along the minus strand of JASHON010000133.1, from coordinate 8,960 downwards.
GAACGCCGCTGAGGGTTACGTTCTCCAGGCGAGGGTGGACCTCGCTCGAAAGCAAGTGCCGGCCGCTGTGGCGGACTTGCAAAAGGCCGTGCAGGTGGACCCTGACAACCCGGCGGGATACACCGCCATGGGACAGTTGCGACAGGCGCAAAAGAACGTTCCCGAAGCTCAGAAGTATTACAACCAGGCTCTGGCTCTTAATGCCAACGACGCGCTCGCGCTTCAAGGATTGGTCAATATAGACCTCGCGGCGAAAAAAACCAATCAGGCCGTGCAGCTTGTCAACGCTCAGATTGCGAAGTCACCGAACAACAGTGCGTACTACGCCATGCTGGCCCAGGTTAACACGCTTGGCCACGACCTCCCGCAGGCTCAGAGTGCGGCAGCCAAAGCCGTCCAGTTGGATTCTCACAACGTGGGTGCGTTTCTCTTGCTGGCGCAGATACAGGGCGACCAGGGCAACAAGTCCGGTGCGGTTGCCACTTATCAGCAGGCGATGACAGCCAATCCCAGGGATTTTCGTCCTTACTTCAGCCTTGCCGAGCTCGACAACGACCTGGGGCAATGGCAAAAAGCTCAAGGACTTTATCAACAGGTGCTCCAGATGCGTCCTGACTACGCGCCGGCGCAAAACAATCTTGCCTACGTGCTGATCGAGCATAACCAGAATCTCGATGTGGCCCTGTCGCTGGCTCAGTCAGCCCGCCGCACCATGCCCACAGCCGCCGCAACCGCCGATACGCTCGGCTGCGCTTACTATCAAAAAGGCCTCTATTCGCTCGCAGTCGATACGCTGAAAGAAGCCATCCAGGAAGGCCCGACAGATCCGTCCATTCACTACCACCTGGCGCTCGCTTACGTCAAGGAGGGCAACCGGCCCGAAGCGAAAGCTGAATTTGAGCGCGCGCTTTCCCTCAACCCGAATTTCAAAGACGCCGCGAAAGCGAAGCAATACCTTGCCGGTCTGCGGAATGGATGAAAACCCGCGCCGAATCGATTCCGGATTCCTCCCAGGTTGCTCCTTCAGGATGTCGGGCCACGTGCCGATAATCTGATGGGGTGGTTGGGCCGCCGGCTGCGGCGCCGGACAACCGCGCAGAATCCATGTCCCAGCCTTTCCTGAGCATCGTCATCCCGGCGTACAACGAGGCTCTCCGAATCGGCGAATCGCTTGAGAGCATACGCCGGCATTTTGCCGGAAAATCGTATGAAATCGAACTGATCGTCGTGGACGATGGATCGACAGACGCCATGCCTGCTCTTCTCGATCGAGTGCAGCGCGACGGGGCCGCCATCCGGGTGCTGCGTAACCCCCGGAACCGGGGCAAGGGATACAGTGTGCGCCGCGGCGTGCTGGAAGCGCAGGGCCGGTATATTTTGTTCACGGACGCGGACCTTTCGGCGCCCATTGAGGAGGCAGACCGGCTGCTCGCGGCTCTCGAATCGTCGGATGCGGACGTGGTGGTGGGCTCGCGGGCGCTGGACCGCAGCCGGATCGGCGTCCACCAACCCTGGTGGCGCGAAGTCGGCGGAATCGTTTTCAACCGGATCGTGCAGCTTCTAACCGGGTTGAAACTCCGTGATACTCAATGCGGCTTCAAAATCTTTCGCGCGGAGCCCGCCCGAAAGGCGTTCACCGCCCAGCGCGTTGTGGGATTCGGTTTCGATCCGGAAATCCTGTTTCTCATTCAGCGCAGGGGCGGCCGGATCCTGGAGATGCCCGTGAAATGGAACAACGATCCTGCGACAAAGGTCCGCATCCTGCGGGATTCCACCCGGATGTTTTGGGAGTTGGTCATGCTCCGGTGGCGAGTAGGGCGGAGAGATGATCCCGGGAGCTGAGTGTTGCGAAAATGGGCAGCGAATTAAATGACGCAGCGCTTCCCTATCAAGCGCGCATTAGCGTGCAGCGCTACTTCGAAGTTTCCTTGCTGTTTATGGTGGGCGCCAGCTTCCTGACTTTGGCCCTCACCGGCAGGCTGGACGCGGTTTCCATGCTGCTCTTTTCCGCGGGGTTTGGCGTCAAACTGTGGAGCTGCGTTCGCGGAGGATGGTTTTGCCGGTTCGAGAGCGCTACGGTCACGTGGCTCGCTCTGGGCTATCTGGCCTTCTTTGCTTTGGATTTTGCGTTCCTCGAGCCCGGCCCCGGCGCCGGAGTTCGCCTGCTGGGAGCGGCCATCCACCTGATCCTCTTTTCCTTGCTTGTTGAGATTTTCTCCGCCCGACGCTACCGCGATTATGCTGCGATGGCCGTTCTGTCCTTTCTGGTTATCCTGGTAAGCGCCGTGCTCACGGTCGGTAGCTTTTATCTGGTTGGCCTCGCGCTCTACGTACTGTTTTCGATTTCCACATTCGTCAGTTTTGAGGTGAAGCAGGGAATTGACCGTTCCGGGCGCATTGCGCCCGGTCCGTTTAAGAGCCGGGAACTCAACCGTATCGCACTTGAAAAGTCACTGGGCGCCATGGCGCTCGCCCTGGCCCTCGGGATCGCCCTGCTGGCGAGTGCGTTTTTCTTTATCATTCCGAGAATCCACACTCTCTATTTCAGCCCGCTGGGCCTGCCGCCGCGGAGCGTCACCGGCTTTTCGGAAAATGTTTCGCTCGGAGGCAGCGGGAGCCTTGCGCAATCGAGTCAGGTTGAGATGCGCGTGAAGGTTGACGGTAATCCGCGCCGGTTTCGCGGAATGCTCTGGCGCGGCGCCGTGTTGGGGCGCTTTACCGGAAAGGTCTGGTATAGCGGCCGTGCCGGGTTAAGGCGATTGAGCGCTGCTCCGCCGGGCCGGTATGCCATCGAGCCTCGCGAGGACTGGGAGCCGACTTCCTCACGGTTGCTGCGCTATCAAGTTCTGCTCGCGCCACTGCCTGCGGATGTGCTTTTTCTCGCTGCCCGCCCGCGCGATATTGTGGGCCGCTTTTCTGCTGTCGCCATTGACCAAGCTGATGCCGTCTACACTCCCGGGCGCGAATTTGCTCCGGCGTTCTATTCCGCCGTTTCAGACACCACTCTTCCGCCCGTCAGCAAGCTTCGCTTGGCCGGCTCTGATTACCCCGCCCACATCCGCCAGGATGATCTGAGCCTTCCTCCCCTTGACCCCAGGATCGCCATGCTCGCACGGCAGGTCGCGAAACAGGCCGCCAACAACTACGATCGCGCGCAAGCCATCGACCGTTACCTCCGGCGCAATTTTGCCTACACGCTCGAACCCACCGGGATCAGCCCGCAGCATCCACTTTCCAGTTTTCTCTTTGTCGCTCGCAAAGGTTACTGCTCTTACTTCGCCTCGGCCATGGCCGTGATGCTGCGATCTCTTGGCATTCCTTCACGGCTTGTGAGCGGATTTCGCAATGGAGTTTACAACCAAGTAGGCGGGGACTTTATCGTGCGGGCGGATGACGCGCACAGTTGGGTCGAGGCGTACTTTCCCCCGTACGGCTGGGTTCCATTTGACCCGACTCCAGCCACTCCGGCTGGTCTTGCGGATCAGCCCGTGAGTGGCATCGATGCGTATCTCGACGCGGCAAACCTCTTCTGGAGCGAGTGGATTATTCATTACGATTTCGCCCATCAGGCGGCTTTGGCGCAAAGGGCGAATCGGGATTCAGAATGGCTTCGCGGCGAGGGACGGACGGCCTTTCGCTGGTTTCAAGCTGCCGGCGCGCGCTGGACGAGTCAATCTGTCAAGGGTCTCATCGGCCACAAAGCCTTGCTCGGCATGATCCTGCTTCTCGCCTCGATGATCGTTTTAGTCCGGGGAAACCGCCGGTTCGCCATGGGTCGGCTGCGCCTGCGGGCTGCGATTCGGTCCAGACGGCCCGCATCGCCGGGAAAGCAACGCGACGCCACCGTTGTCTATGGCCAGTTTCTGAAGCTGCTCAGTGCGCGCGGATATGAAAGAAATCCGTCGCAGACGCCGCAGGAGTTTGCCGCCTCTCTTCCCGATTCCGCGTTAAGCCCGGCAGCCCTCGAATTTACCCGCCTCTATAATTCGCTTCGCTTCGGGCGCCCCGGCCGTCCATGCGGCGGCCTGGGGGAGCTGGTAAAGCTGCTTTCCCGGCTCGTCCGCGCCCATCGATAGCGAAAGATCAAGTTGAAAAAAGCGATGATACATAGAAACGAGCCGTCATCGAATTTGCCGAAACCCGGTAAACTGTTGAGTCTTCCTTCCCGGACGCGATTTCGGTGCTATGATGGCCGCAGGGGAACCGCTCACCATCTGAATAGCCTGATAGCTTGCCAACGGTCGATTATCGAGGCATGGAGGCCATCGTCATGAAGTCACAGAATCGGCGGGAATTCCTGAACCGGCTGGGCCTGGGCGTGGCAGGCGCGGGCCTTGGGCGGCGAGCGCTGGCCGATGCTACCGCAGTTGAAGTCCGGAACGGCATGCCTTACCGGACGCTGGGACGAACGGGTGAGAGGGTATCATTAATCGGCCTGGGCGGCGCCCACATCGGCAGCCAGCCCACGGTGGCGGAAAGCGTCCGCATTATTCGCACAGCCATCGATCACGGTATCACGTTCATGGATAACTGCTGGGACTATAACGATGGCCAAAGCGAAATCCGGATGGGCAAGGCCTTGCGCGGCGGATATCGCCAGAAGGTGTTCCTGATGACGAAGATTGACGGCCGAACGAAGGTGATGGCTGCCAAGCAAATTGATGAATCGCTGCGCCGCCTGCAGACGGACCATGTAGACCTCATGCAGTTTCATGAAGTGATTCGCATGTCTGACCCGGAGCGAATCTTCGCGCCTGGCGGCGGAATGGAAGCGATGCTGGCGGCGCGAAAGGCCGGCAAAGTCCGCTACATCGGCTTTACGGGCCACAAAGACCCCTCAATGCATCTCCACATGCTTCATACTGCGTTTGCCCACGATTTCATCTTCGACTCCGTGCAGATGCCGCTGAACGTTCGTGATCCGCACTATCACAGCTTTGCGAAAAATGTTCTGCCCGTTGTGGTGGAACACCGCATGGGCGTGCTGGGCATGAAACCGCTGGCCGAGGGGATGATCCCGCGAGCCGGCAACGTTTCTGCAATCGAATGTCTTCACTACGCCATGACGTTGCCCACATCCGTGGTCATCAACGGTTGCGACAGTGTCGAGCGCGTGCATCAGGCCCTGGAAGCGGCGCGGACGTTCAAGCCGCTGACCGAAGAACAGATGGCGGCTCTGCTTGCCCGCACAGCTCCCTCCGACGCCGACGGGCGCGGCGAGCCGTACAAAACCACCCACATGTTTGACGGAACGTATCACAATCCGCAGTGGCTGGGTTAATGCATGGTTACCCTGACTAGGCGCACCGGATTGCCCGCGCGCGTGGTTTCCGGAGCGCTCGTGCTGGGCGAAAGCTCGAAAGAAAACTCATGGGTCGCAGGATCGAAATGGATGCGGCCCACGCGGCCGCTGCGGGCCGTGACCGTCGGCTTTGAAGGCGCGTAGCCAAAAAGCCTCACCGAAGTTTCGCCGGCGGCAAAGACAATCTCGGCGCGAACGGCTCCCCGGCTGGCCGTGAGTGAGGCAATCCGCTCACGGCCCATCGTCGCAAATTTGCCTGAGTCGCCGAAAAACGCGATACCGTTGGGTTCAACCGGAGCGACGACGTAATAGCTCGCGCCGTCGGCGCCCAGCTTGGCGCTGAAAGCCTCTCCCTTGCCCAGCCGATGGGCTTCACGAGTAAAAAAGTCGTAAACGTAAACCGGGCCGTGCTCGCCCAAGTGGGTGGGATTGAACCGCACGCCTTCATGGCCTTCCTGTGACGCGCTCGAATTGCCCGGCCGGCTGAAGGCGAAAATGTAGAGCGTTCGAATCGGGCCATCGTCCGTCCAGGTATCGGCTATGAACGGACCGTGACTGCCGCGAGCGTCCGCCACGTACATGCGATCCAGAGGCATAATGGGTACGTCCGGCTTGACAATGACGCCATCGCTGCGCGCGGCCTTTAAGATATTTGCCTTGTCTTCTGCTCCCAGCGCATCCCCCGTTCCAACAGGTCCGGCGGATAAAACGCCCAGAAGCAGATTGTCGGTTTCGTGGCTCAGATAAACGTCCGTCCACGGCCATGAGCCGATGGCCACTGCAAGCTGCGAAGTGTAAAGAAAGTTGCGCCATCGCAGGCGTGAGAAGCGGTCATCGCTCACGCGAAGGGTGGTGAGGTTGCCGTAGCGGCTCCCTTCGAGGAAATCGCACGGCAGCGCCATGCAATACTGCATCGTAAGCCCGTTTCTTTTGCACGCGCTCGCCATGCGGTCGTAGAACTCGTCCCCCGTATCGACCGTCTGGTGGAACGCAGGCGAGCGTTGGTCGATCAGGCTCTGCCAGTCTTGCTCGTACGTGACGACGCCGCTCCGCTTCAAGTATTCCGCAATTCGGTTCCACCACGCGGTGCTGATGGGCGCCACGCCGGAAATGTTATAGAGCTTCCGGTACGGGCTCTTGCTGCTGATCCAACGGCTATGGGTTGCGAGAGGCAACCCGATCGACTGTTGAAACGATTTCAGGCCGTGGGGAAAGAGCGTGGCGTCGGCATGATAATGCATGATACCGCCGAACGCGTTCCACCGGCCCGTCTGGTCGTCCGGCGGCATGCCGCGGTAGGACTTGTCATACCACCAACTGTCCAGTTGCAGATAACGCACCGGAATCTTTTCGGTACGATATTGCGCGATGACGGCCTTCAGCGTTCCTGCGTAACCCAGTTTTGGGTCAAACTTGTAATAGTAGACGGCGCCATGATCCGTCCAGTACCCGTAGTATTTGAGCGTGGCGTCCGCCTGGCTATCGGGCCGCTTCTTTCCCGAAAGGCGAGTCAGGCCTGTTCCCCAGTGGTCCCAAGTGCTGCGAATGCCGTGGCCGATTGCTAAAAGCGTCCGCTGAGTAAAACCCGCCGGCACGCCGTGCAGTTCCGGGTTCAGCCCGCTGGCGATGAGGTTCTCTCCGTTGCCCGACATCCGCGCAATGATAAAGTGCGACGCGGGTGAGATCACCATCGCGTCCGCATTTTGATCGAACAAAAGCCAAGGAGTTCCGTATTGGCCCAAAACAAATTGTGGAGGAGCGAAGGGAAGGTTCTGGTAGCTGAAGTGATTGAGATGCTGAGGAATTTGGGTGAATTGAGGAAAGGCGACGGCGGGCGAGGCCGTTGCTTTCAGGTATGTATAACTGAAGAGCACAAGCCTTTGATCGTGGTAAACACGAACGGCACCTGCTAGCGGCAGCCCATCGGCGCGCCACGTGAATGAAATTTGCTGATAGGCGCCGATCCGGTCGCGCCCTCGGCCGCTTTGCACATTGCCGGCCGCGCTATCCAGCCTGCCTCCAAAAGTCCACGGCGGCTTCTGCGCGGACATCGTGTAGCTCCCGGTTGCCGAATTGAGCTTAAACGTGATACCCGTCGGACCTGACGAAGCAGTAACGGGATAAGCCTTGGGCATGGTCGTCAGCGCCAGCAGGATCAGCCAGCCAAATTTGAGCTTAAAGGCCATGAACCGGCGACTATATTTCAACAGCGTGAGCCTGTCAAGCGGGGCAAGGAAGTTGAAAGAAAAGGAGTTGACGCGAATTTTTACGGAAAGTACAATAGCTGTATCTGTACTCGAATACGGGTCAGACAGGATAATGGACGCCGGAAAGAGGCTGGGCGATGCGCCGCAAGGTTCTAGTGATTGAAGATGAACCCTCGATTCGTAACGTCGTCTACCTCCTGCTCGGTGCGCTCGAATGTGACGGCGAAGTGGCTCATTCGGGCCGGCAAGCGCTTGCCATGATCCGCCGCGAGGCATTTGACGCGGTGCTGCTGGACCTTCGTGCTTCTGACGCGCCCCAAGTGGCTCATAAGATCTGCGAAGTGCAGCCAAGCCTTATGGGAAGAATTTTGTTCATCACGGGCCATGTCTCAGACCCTGAAACCATCGATCTGATCGAAAAGAACTCTACCAAATGCGTCAGGAGAGCGCGGCTGATGCATGACCTTTGGGACCGCCTGTCTGATCTGATGGGTCCCGCGCGCCCGGCGCGCCAGTCCTCCCAAGCTCACTAGCGGAAAGTTTGACTTCACAAGCTCCCATACCTTAACCTTTTGTCTGTCTCCATCCGAACGTGGAATGCCCGCGGCGGGGTAGCTCAGTGGTAGAGCGAGGGTCTCATAATCCCTAGGTCGGGAGTTCGATCCTCCCCCCCGCTACCAGCTAAAGATCATAGGCATTAGGCCGCAGGCAAAAAGAGCTGTCAGCTTTCAGACATCCTTTGGCGGGAGCGATCAAAAAAAGAGAGAGCAGAAGGCGGAGAACCCAAGCTGTTGCGGGCGCTCGCTGATAGCCGATGTCTGAAAGCTGACAGCTCCTTTTGCCTGCGGCCTGTTGCCCTTGCTGGCGCATGCTGGCGCATGCTACGGTAGGCTAACGCTGATTGCCGGCGGAGACCGATGGCAAAGGCCTACCTGGTTAGCGCGAATTGGGATCCCGCCGCGGGCGCCTGGGTGGCCCGCAGCGACGACGTGCCCGGTCTGGTAGCGCAGGCGGAATCGCTGAACCTTCTGATGGAAAGAATCCGCGCGGTGTTGCCGAGTCTTCTCAAAAGCCATGGCAACATCGAGCCGGGGCAGAGGTCAGCGAAGGTGATCGTTCGCGCGCATTCCAAGCAGCACGCGACGGTCGTTTGGTTTGATTCATAGAAACACGCGCCTCGCCCAAGAGCAGCGATCGATAATCAGACCTGAGGAATCAGCGCGCTGTCGCCATCGCCTTAGTTTTCCTGCTCTCTGTCTTGAAAATTGAGTAGGGGCGGGTTTGAAACCCAGGCTTGTCCAAATTAGGTTTTTGAAAAAGGCGGAATCTCCGGTAAGTTGAGGTTTTGTGTTGCCGCACGATTAATCTCAACTGAAGGAGGTTCCACCGTGAATCGAGTATGCAGCATCTTCTCTCAAATACTCCAGCTTTTCCCCCGCCTGGAGTTTGAA
>JASHON010000132.1 GCA_030041095.1 Terriglobia bacterium | reverse complement strand
GCCTCCTCCGCCTGCCGCGCGGGCTGGGGAATTTACGATGGTCTTTGGCAAGAACATGGCCGGGATCGTGAGCGATGCGCCGCCGGAGCGTATTGAAGCGACGGCTACGATGCAACGGCCGGATTTGCCCGCGACTCCTGCGCCGCCGGTGGCCGAAGTGATGCCAGCGCCTCCTCCGCCCGCCGCACCGGCTGGGGAATTTACGATGGTGTTTGGCAAGAACATGGCTGGAATCGTGAGCGATGCGCCGCCGGAGCGTATCGAAGCGACTGCTACTATGCAACGGCCGGATTTACCTGCGACTCCTGCCCCGCCAGCAGCCGAAGTGACACCAGCGCCTCCTCCGCCCGCCGCGCCGGCTGGGGAATTTACGCAAATGTTCCAGGCAGCGCGCTGGGACATGCCGGCGCAGGACCAAGCGGTTTCTGGCCCACCGAAGACGGAAACTCCAGCACCCGGCCAGCCAAGCGAATTCACTCGCGTCTTTCGAGCGATCGAATCGCCGTTCGCCACGGCAAGCTCTCCCGGGCCGGTCCCGGTGGAGCAAAAGGAGCCTGGAGCGTTCACGCGGATTTTCCGAATCCCCGTGGGCAGTGACTTACTGACCGAGTCGCAGACACCCTACGCCGCGGAGGGCGAAGCTCCGCGAGAAACGCCCCCGCAGCCGCCCGCATTTGCACCCGTTGAGGAGCGGCCACAAACCGGCGCGCCGGCGGGCCCAGGTACGGCGCCAATCGCTCCTCCGCCACTCGCCGTCCCGGCGCTCGCTCTGCCGAAGCTTGCCGCGCCCGCGATTCCGCCCGTGCCCGCCATCAAACTTCCCGGACCGGCCGGGGCAGGGCAAGCGCCAGGCATGGCGCTTCCGAAAGCCAGCCCTCTGGCCGTCAAAGTCCCTCCAGCGCCCAATCCTCTTTCGTCCATGCCAAAGGGCGTGGAAGTTCCCAAAGCGCCTGCAGCCGGCGCCGCCTCGTCCGGACCGTCATGGGTTCCCGTGGTTTTGGTCTTCGGCGGCATCATTCTGATTGCGATCCTGCTGATTGTGCTCTTTCTGAAAAAATAGGCTGGGCCCGCGGCCCACTTGACGGAGACAGGCTACACCGCAGTTCTCCTCCTATGGTAGCCGGAAGGGTCTACGGCAACAGGATGATCAGCTCGAGTTGTGGCGACCTGAAATCAGCAGGGACGTAGGCAGCGAGGCTGCGCGCGCGTCCGATGGCGTCCCAAAACTCTCCCGATTGGTTCAGGCTGAAGTATTGGTAGTTGAGCTTGATGGGAAGCGATCCGGGCGGAGTGGAGGTATGAGTCAGCTTGATTCCCTGCAAGGCCTGGCGAACGAGAGTTTCAACCTGCGTGGTGGCGCCCACCTTGACGAGCTGCGGAGTTTTCTTGATGAGCTCCGCCTCCTTCATCTCTGCCGTGATGGCCAGGTACATTTTGGTGTTCACGAAGTATTTGTCATCTGCAAGCGCCGTGGCGTAAATGGAGGGCTGAACGAGCTTGAGCGGCAATGAAACAAAGTTGGTGGGAACCACGGTTTCGAGCAGCGCACGGATCATTTCATCGAGCGTCGTGAAGCAAGGGCAGAGATCGTCGTGGTTGTAGGTGGGAAAATCGTGGGGCTGATACGTGTGAGAAAACGTGGTGAGCGCGCCCGCCAGGGACGTCATGGCGGAAAAGAGCTGCTCGGCGTGGCCGCGCTTCGTCTCGAAGAGGTGGCGAAGAACAGGGAACCACGTGTTGGTGGTATAGAGCAGCCAGAAGTTTGCGATGTCGGCCGCGGTGAAGTCGGCGAGACTTTGGTTTTTCTGCCGGCGTAATCCGGACTGGAGCGCGCTTTTTGCAGACAGAGTCTCGACCAGCCGCTTGAGGATTCCCATCAGGTAATTGCTGGCCGCAATGTCGAGGATGGGCGGGACGAGGCGCTCGTCGAGCTCGAAGGCTCCAGCGGCGGAGCGAAGCACGCGAGCCACGCGCAGCGCGGTGTGGCCCTGGCGGGATTCGCCCTCGACCAGCAGGCGGAAGTTCTTCCTCGCCAACTGAATGGGTTTCTCGCTGAGGCCGGTGTTCTCGTCGCGAACCGTTCCTATTTCGGTCCGGTACCGCGTTTCGCCGCTCGCGGAATCGAAAGAATTATTCCGTCCGTGCGCGCGGTATTCGGGGATGGCGAGAAACACTTCCAGGCTATTCTGGTCCGGCCCAAAATAGCCCGCCAGAGCCTTGCGCGGAGGAGGAGGATCGGAATCCGGAATATCAAACGGCAAACCGTCCGGCAGGAGTCCCTTCGCATTCGTGAGGGCAAAGTGGCCGCCCGCAAGCGCTTCCTTATCAATCTGGAGGGAAGAGAAACCCCACGGACAGAAGTTAAGGCTGTCAATTCGAAACTCGAGAGTGCTCTCGGTGAAGCGATCCTGCACTTGCAAATGCTGCGGCGTCAGGAACGTTCCTTTAGACCAGATCACGGGTTGCAACTGTCGCATAATCCGCCAGCACCTGCGGCGCTCCGCGGAGGGAGCAGACTTCACCACTTCTCCGCGGGCCGCCACACCTTGAGATGCGCCACCAGGAACATCAGACCGGCTGATTATACCAAATGTCTCCGATTGGAGAGGCGAGAGTCTCAGTTGGGGTTCAATCAGCGGGACAGCCGGCGCGGAAAAGGTGAGGATCAGAGTGGGGCGCGCCTGCCGCGGGGAGCGGACTTACTGTTGTGATTCAAGGGGTTGGTGGCATACGAAGCGCAGAGCTCGGGAACGGCGATTGGATGGTATGAAGCGTGCTTGGAGTGACTTCTGAAGGAACGCGCCGGACCTGGCGGTGGAAAGTGCGAGGTTAACTGCCTCGGAATACGGAAATTGAATCGACTCACACGGCCCTTTGTGGGATACTGTGCGATCTCAAAAGCACGGGTATTTCGGCGACGGTTCGAAATGAGGTAAGGCCTCAGTTTTGGGATCGTAGCGCCGCCGTCCCGGCGGCAAACGCCGGCAAGATGCCGGCGCCACAGCAAGCGGCGAGCCCAAAACTGAGGGCTTACGAAATGAGGAAACATTTACTTGACATCGACGTTTGGTCGATGGTAAACAGTCTAGATCGAATCAACACTTCAGGGATGCAAATTTGAGGTGCCTATGGCAAAAGAAAGCGTTCATAAGAAGCTGGAAAGGGTGCGTCCTCCGCGCGTCCACATCACTTATGACGTGGAAGTTGGAGACGCAATTGAAAACAAGGAGTTGCCGTTCGTGATGGGCGTCCTGGGAGATTTTACCGGGCAGCCGGCGGAGGCTCTGCCGCGGCTGCGCGACCGCCGGTTCGTTGAGGTGACGCCCGACAATTTTGACGAAGTGCTGTCAAGCATGAAGCCGCACCTTGCCTACGCGGTGGACAACAAGCTGAGCGACGATGACAACGCGGGACAGCTTAAGGTGGATCTTAACTTCAACAGTCTCGACGATTTCAATCCGGAGAATGTAGCGCGCCAGGTGAAGCCGTTGAGAGACCTGCTGGACTTGCGGACCAAGATGAACGATCTCAAAGGAACTCTACAAACCAACGAGAAACTCAGCGACGTTTTGCTCGAAGCCGTGAGTAACACGGAGAAAATGAATCAACTCAAGGGCGAGATCGGCAAGGGCAAGGAGGAGGGAGGTTCCAATGGGTGAAGCGGAAAAAGCCGCGACTCCTGCGGCGGCGCAAGTACAAGAGGCGCAAGGCGGGCTGTTGGATCAGATCCTGACGGAAGGGCGGGTGAGCGCGGAGGTCAGCACCCGCGAGCGCGGCCGGGACATGATCCAGAGCTTTCTCTCAGAGGTGCTCGAAGGGCACGTCACCATTTCGCGCGATACCGAAACGATGATCAACAATCTGATTGCGCAGATCGATCATCTGCTTTCGATTCAGCTCAACGAGATCGTGCACTATCCGTCGTTTCAGAAGCTTGAAGCAAGCTGGCGCGGACTCAAATACCTGATGGATCAGAGCGAAACCGGCACCATGCTGAAGATCCGCGTGCTGAATGTCTCCAAGAAAGACCTGCTGCGTGACCTGCAGAGAGCGCCCGAGTTCGATCAGAGCGCATTCTTCAAGAAGGTGTACGAAGAAGAGTTCGGCGTCTTCGGCGGCGATCCTTTCTCCTCGCTGATCGGAGACTACGAGTTTACCAATCACCCCGAGGACATGGAATTGCTGGAGAAAGTGTCGCAAGTGGCGGCTGCGGCTCACGCTCCTTTCCTGACGGCTGCGTCGTCTCAATTGCTCAGCATGGAGAGCTACACGACGCTCGATCAGCCTCGAGATATTGGCAAGATTTTCGATCAGACGACCTACGCCAAGTGGAAATCATTCCGCCAAAGTGAAGATGCGAAATACGTGGGGCTCACGTGCCCGCGCATTCTGATGAGGCTGCCTTACGGCGCCGCCACGAAGCCGGTGGAGGCGTTCAGCTACGAAGAAGGCGTGGACGGCACCGACCACTCGAAATATCTGTGGGGCAACGCCGCTTATGCCTTGGGCGCCAGGCTGACCAATGCGTTTGCGATGTATGGCTGGTGCACCGCCATCCGCGGAGTGGAAGGCGGCGGATTGGTGGAGGGTTTGCCGGCGCATACCTTCACCACGGACGAAGGCGACGTGGCGCTGAAGTGCCCGACGGAAATTGCCATTACCGACCGGCGTGAAAAAGAGTTGGCGGATGCAGGGCTCATTCCGCTGGTTCATTGCAAAGGCACGGACAAAGCTGCTTTCTTCAGCGTTCAGTCCGCCAACAAACCGAAGCTCTACGATAGCGACTCCGCGAACGCCAACGCGCGAATCTCCGCTCAGTTGCCCTACATGATGGCCGTCTGCCGGTTTGCGCATTATCTCAAGTCAATGATGCGCGACAAGATCGGCAGTTTCATGTCGCGCGCGGACGCCGAGTCATTCCTCAACCGTTGGATCAGCCAGTACGTGACGCTCGACGATTCGGCGTCGCAAGCAACCAAAGCTCAATATCCGTTGCGTGAAGCGCGGGTGGACGTGCAGGAAGTTCCAGGGAAGCCTGGCGTTTACCGGGCCATCGCGTTTTTGCGTCCCCATTTCCAGTTGGACGAGCTCAATGTCTCGCTTCGGCTGGTTGCGGAGTTGCCCGCGCCTGCAAAGAAATAGAGGGCGCAGATAACTTCGTGCTGCAGCGCTCTTCGCGCGGAGGGGAAATACTACTTAAGCGTTGACCGTGCCCGTTGGGGCACTGGAATCTTTCTAAAATTCGTGGAGAAGAGGGAGGCGTTTGCAGATGGCAAGTGATTACTATCTCAAAATTGAGGGTGTCGAGGGTGAGGCTCAGGCCGAAGGGCACGAGAAGGAGATCGAATTGCTCTCGTGGAGCTGGGGTGCAATGAATCCGGGCGGCATGCATTACGGCTCCGGCGGCGGTACGGGTAAGGCAACCGTCTCGGACTTGAACTTTTCGTACCGCGTCGGCAAGGAAACCCCGAAAATCATCGAATTCTGTGTCACGGGAAAACATATCGATAGCGTTCAGCTTACCGGGCGTAAGACCGGAGGCGATGCGAAGCCGTACGACTACCTCGAGATCAAGCTGACGAATTGCGTGATCGCGAGCTACCAGACCGGCGGCAGCGGAGGCGACGATCTCCCGATAGAATCCGCGTCGTTGAATTTTGCAAAGGTCGAATACGACTACAAGATTCAAGACAGCGCCAAGGGAACGGTCTCATCGGCTGGAAAGGTTACCTACGACATTCAGAAGGCTCAGAAGTCGTAAGCCTGGCCCTTCGCTTCGGGAACAGGCTGCTCGCTTCGGTCAGGCTGCATGCCGGCATCCGCAATGCCGGGAAAACAGGCTTTGGGGGCGGGTTTGAGCCCGCCCCTACTCTGTCTTCAGGAAATCGAGGCCGTGGTGCGTCCTTTGTCAATGACTCCGGGCGCTGAGTTCACTTATGACCGCCAAGGATCTCTTCCAAGCCGGTAAGTTGGATGACGCCGTGCAAGCGCAAACCGCGGAAGTCCGCAATCATCCGACCGACCAGCAGGCCAGGACCTTTTTGTTTGAGCTGTTGTGCTTTGCCGGTCAGTTCGACCGTGCTGAAAAACAACTTGATGCGGCGGTTCAGGGCAACGCGAAAGGTGAGCTTGGAGCTTTGCTCTATCGCGCGGCCATCAATGCGGAAAAGACGCGGCAGGATGCGTTCGAAAAGAAACAATACCGGAAGTCCGGCGCGGACTTTCCCCCTTCGCCTTCCGGCACGATCAATGGACGGCCGTTCGCTTCCATCGAGGACGGCGATCCGCGGATCGGCCCGCGGCTTGAGCTCTTCGCTGCCGGGAATTTTATGTGGCTCCCTTTCGAGCATCTTGCTTCGGTAGAAATGGAGCCGCCCAAGCGTCTGCGCGATCTTCTCTGGGCGCCGGCGACGGTGAGGCCAGGCCCATCGTTCAAGGGCGCGGAGCTTGGGCAGGTGTTGTTGCCGGCGCTCGCTCCGTTTTCCTGGAGATCGGAAGAAGACGCGATCCGGTTGGGCCGCGCCACGGCATGGGTGGAGAGCGAAGACAGCAGCGCGCTGCCGGTGGGGCAGAAAATCCTGCTGATCGACGGCGAGGAGGAGTTCCCTTTCCTGGAACTGAGGAGGCTGGAATTCAACCCGCCGAGCGCCGGTCAGCCCGTGTGAAAGAGTCAGCGTTGCCCGTCTCACTTAACAAGCCAGCCGAATTTTTTCTCGCCTTTTCCGCAGACGGGCCATGGTTGGGGGGACCGTCATGTTCCTTCCTGATAATCTTCTGAATCCTATCCCCGGTGACAACCCGAGCGGCGAAAGCCTGCGTTACGCTGCGGTCTCGAAGCGCGACGCGACCTACTTCTACGACAAAGTCAAAGAAGCACGGCGTGAAGAAGACGACATCGGCGAGTATGCCCAGGAGGGGAAGAAAGCCGAATTCGACGTCGTGATCAAGCTTTGTACTGATGCGCTCGCCAGCCGCAGCAAAGACGTCCAAATTGCCGCATGGCTGACGGAAGCCTTGCTCAAGACCGAGCGGCTGGCGGGTTTCAAGGAAGGACTCGATCTGATTCGGGGCCTGCTCGAAACCTTCTGGGACACCCTTTATCCGGAATTGGAAGACGGCGACGCTGAGCTTCGGATCGCCCCGCTGGACTGGGTGGGCCATCTTGGCGCCGCGGTCAAGTTCCTTCCGTTTACCGAGAAGAAAAGCGGGCTCACGGATGCGGGGTATGACTGGTTCCAATACAAGGAATCCGGCAGAATTCCCACCGAGGAAGACGCAGGAAGCAGTGACAACAAGCGCCAGGCACGCAAGCAAGCCGTTCAGGACAACAAGGTGCTCCCCGAACAGTTTGAGGAAGTGTTTGGCAACACGAAAAAGGCGTTCTATAAAAAGCTGGTCGCGGACGTCGAAGCTTGCATTGAATCGGTTGGCTCGCTCGACGAAGTTTCGAAAGAAAAATTCGGCAGTGACGGCCCCGGCTTTTCCAAGCTGCAAGCGGAGCTTGAGGAAGTTCACGTGGCCGCGCGCACGCTGCTCAAGAAGAAGCTGGAACTGGATCCTGACCCCGTCGCGGTTCCGGAGCCACCTCCGCCTGCCGAAGTGGCCGAGGCCGTCACGGAAACTTTGCCGGCATCCGGAGCTGGCCCGGAAAGCGCCGCTCCCCCTGCTGCGGCGGTGGTAACTGCAAGCCAGGGACAGCCGCGCGAGCCCGTCGATCGGGCGGATGCGGTTGCGCGCTTAAACGCGGTGGCAAATTATTTGCGCCAGAACGAGCCTTTGAGCCCCGTCGCTTACCTTCTGCTTCGCGCGCTCGGGTGGGGCGAACTTAGAAACAGCGGCGCGGAGATCGATCCCCGGATCTGTGAACCACCGCCCACCGAAGTGCGCCAGGAGCTCAAGCTCGCTTCAATCGAAGGGCGATGGCAGGACGTGCTCGGCTCCGCCGAGCGTGCGATGGGCACACCGTGTGGCCGGTCCTGGTTGGACCTGCAACGCTATGCGGTCAAAGCGTGCAGCGAACTCGGCGGCGATTACCAGAATGTGGCCGTGGCATTGCGATCGGAGCTGAAAGCGTTGCTCGCGGATTATCCTCAGCTTCCTGAGATGGAACTGATGGACGGGACCGCCGCGGCCAATCGCGAGACGCTGACGTGGCTGGCGGAAGAAATCGTTCCACCCCCGCCTGCGCCGGTTGAAGCTGAGACAGAGGCTCCTAAGGCTGAGCCGCTGGCCCCTCCTGTGAGGGAGAGCGATGAGGAAAGGGAAAGAGAAGGGCCCGATGTTTACGAGCTGGCCATGCAAGCGGCAAGCCAGGGAAGAGCGCAGGAAGCCATCGGGATGCTGGCTGCGGCAGCGGCCCAGGAACGCTCGGGGCGCGAGCGATTTCAACGCAAGGTGCAGCTTGCGGGAATTTGTATGGCCACCGGGAACGAGCCGATCGCGCATCCCATCCTCGAAGAGCTTTCGAGCGAATTGGAGCGGCGCCGGCTGGAAGAGTGGGAATCACCTGAAAATGTGGCTCAGCCCCTGGCGTTACTGTATAAATGCCTGGTCAAGCTGGACCGCGACGCCGAGGAGAGGCAGAAGGTTTACGATCGCATCTGCCGCCTCGATCCGTCGGCGGCGCTCAGTTGTGCGAAGTAAAGGTCCGGCGGCGGGCAACAGATGATGGAATGTTGAGAGCTTACTTCAATGCCAACTCAAGAAATCCAGACCGCGGTTCGCCTTTCGGTGCTGGACCGGTTGATTGACAAGGAGCCGAAGCGCCAGGTGGAAGCGCCCATCACCCGGCCGCAATCCCTTCGATTGATGAAGGAGGGCCTGCGACGGGATCTGGAAGGCTTACTGAACACGCGGCGGTCGTTGGACGCAGAGGAACGCAAGGAAGCGGAAGTGAGGGGAACACTGCTCGACTACGGCTTGCCCGATATCACGTCGCTTTCGATGAGCTCGGTGCGAGACCAGGAGCGCCTGCTGCGCTCGATCGAAGCGGCCGTAGCCCAGTACGAGCCTCGCCTGCTGTCCGTGCACGTGAGCCTTAAGGCTGTTTCCGATACCACGCGAAGCCTGCACTTGATGATCGAGGGGATGCTGCGCGTGGACCCTGCGCCCGAGCATGTTTATTTTGATACGGTCCTCAAGCCTAATACCGGCGAATGTGAAGTGAAGGGTGAAGGCAGTGCGTGACGAGCTCTTCGAATATTACAGCCGTGAGCGTGATTTTCTCCTGCAAATGGGATCGAACTTTGCGGAGAAGTATCCGAAGATTGCCGGGCGCCTTCTCCTGGAGTCCGGAGGGAGCCAGGACCCGCACGTGGAGAGGCTGCTGGAGGGATTCGCGCTTCTGGCAGCGCGGGTGCACCTCAAGATTGACGACGAGTTCCCGGAAATTACGGAAGCCTTGCTGAACTCGCTCTATCCTCACTACCTCCGGCCCATCCCTTCCATCACCGTGGCACAGTTTCAGCTTGATCCGGAGCAAGGGAAACTGACAACGGGTCTTCTGGTTCCCCGCGGGACGGTGCTGAGGACGCAGCGGATTGCGGACGCGCCTTGCAAGTTCCAGACGTGCTACGATACGCGGCTTTGGCCGTTCAATGTCTCTGCCGCGCAATGGACCACCCCGGATCGCCTGCAGCCGTCTGTCCGCGTGCCTGGCGCCGCCGCATGCCTGCGCCTGGAACTGACCTGCCTGCCGGACGTGACGTTCGACAAGCTGGAGCTTGGGTCGTTGCAGTTCGCTCTGCATGGTGATGCGGCGTTGCAGCACACGCTCTACGAGCTGCTCTGCAACAATTGCATTGAGATTCTTCTGCGCAATCCTGCTGCCGGCCCACAATCCGCGCCTCGGGCGTTGGATGTGGCTGCGCTGCGTCCGATGGGATTTTCTGAAAGCGAGGCCCTGCTCCCTTATTCGAAGCGTTCTTTCATGGGCTACAGGCTTCTTCAGGAGTACTTTGCATTTCCGGACAAATTCTTTTTCTTTGATCTTGAGGGACTGTCGCCCGGGCTTTTGGAAGGCTTCAAGGACAAGGCGGAGATTGTGTTTTTCATCTCGCCATTCGAATTGCCACAGCGCCACCAGAAATTGGAAGTGGGCGTGATCCCGGGCGCCATCCGCCTGGGCTGCACCCCGGTGATCAATCTTTATTACCAGTCCGCCGAGCCGATTTTGCTGACGCAGACGCGCCATGAATACCCCGTGATTCCGGACGCGCGCCGCCGGCATGCAGCGGAAGTTTTTTCCGTTGACGAGGTTTTGGTTACGAATCCGCAATCGCGCGAAGTGATCGCGCTGGAGCCGCTTTACTCTTACCGGCACTCGCCTGAAGGGAAGCGGGCAGACGTCTTTTGGTATGCAAAGCGCCGGGCTTCTATCGTGAAATCGGACGAAGGGACGGACGTCTTCATCTCGCTGGCCGATCTTTCCGGCCGCCCGCTTCTCCCGGATTCGGACACGCTGACCGTTCGTTGCACGTGCTCGAATCGCGATCTGCCGGCGCGGCTGACCTTCGGAAATCCGGCCGGCGATTTCGAAGCCGAAGGCGTTGCCTCGCTTAAGCGCGTGACGGCGCTGAAAAAGCCGACTTCGACGTTACGCCCTCCCATCGGGAGCGAGGCGATGTGGCGGCTGGTGTCGCACCTGTCTTTGAACTACCTTTCCCTGGTGGATGAAGGCCGCGACGCGCTGAGAGAAATTTTGAAGCTTTATAACTTCTCGGATCTTCCCGAGCTGCGCAAGCAGATTGCCGGCATTTCGCGCTTGGATTCCCGGCGGCATTTTGCAAGGGTCGTTTCGGAAAACGGCATATCCTTCGTTCGCGGGACACGGATCAACATCGAATTCGACGAGGAGAATTTCGGCGGTGGCGGAGTTTTCCTTTTCGCGAAAGTGCTGGAGTATTTCCTGGGGCTCTACGCCTCGATGAACAGTTTCACGCAGCTCGTTGCGACGACGCGCCAAAGGAAGGAGGGGCTCCGCGAATGGCC
This sequence comes from Terriglobia bacterium, assembly GCA_030041095.1. Classification (GTDB taxonomy): domain Bacteria; phylum Acidobacteriota; class Terriglobia; order UBA7540; family UBA7540; genus JASHON01. The sequence continues at coordinate 18,998 of JASHON010000132.1, read as the reverse complement.
GCCACGAGCGGGACAAGCGATATTGATCTGAAATACGAAGCCGTAGAAAAGGAAATTCGGGAAGAACCTTACCGCTTCGAGTTCTTCCAAGCCGTCCGCCTCCTCGAGCGGTTTTTCCCCAAGCGCCAGCCCGTGGGCCGCTTCACCAATCCTTCGGAAGAGGTCGCGACGTTCGGCGCTCACACCACCCTGTCTTTTCCGGCCAGCCAGATTCAGGCTATCGAGTGGGCGGAGGGCCAGCCGCCGCGCCTGAAGGTGAACTTTATGGGCCTGACAGGCCCTCTCGGCGTGCTCCCGCTGTTTTATACGCATTTGGTGGCCGAGCGGCTGCGAGAGGGCGACCGGGCGCTGGCCGAGTTTCTCGATGTTTTTAACCACCGGATGATTTCTCTGTTTTACAGGGCGTGGGAGAAATACCGGTTCGTTTTTACTTACGAACGTGGCCAGCAGGATTTTTTCAGCCATTACCTTCGAGACTTGATCGGCCTGGGAACGGCTCACCTCGAGAACCGTCAACCGGCATTGGCGGACGATTCTTTGATCTACTACGCGGGGCTGCTGGCGCAGAGGCCGCGGTCGGTGACCGCGTTGGAGCAAATACTATCGGACTATTTCGGAGTAAGGGTCGAAATCGAGCAATTTGCGGGCGCGTGGTACCGTCTGGAGCAGGGGAACCTCTGCCGGTTCAGCGAGGAGAACAGCTTGTCAGACCAATTGGGCTATGGCGCCGTGGCGGGAGATGAGGTGTGGACGCAGGAATCGCGGGCGCGAATCAAGCTCGGGCCCCTCACCTTGGCGCAGTATCTCGATTTTCTGCCTGCCGGAACGGCTTTTGAGCCGCTGCGCGCCCTGGTGAAGTTTTTCTCTGACGACCAGATTGATTTTGAAGTTCAGCTCATTCTGAAGCACGAGCAAGTGCCGCCCTGTAAGCTGGGCGGCGAGGGAGAGTCAGCTCCAAGACTCGGCTGGGTGACGTGGGTTCAAACCAAGGCCATGGTTGCCGACGCCCGCGACACGGTGCTGAGCCTGATGTAGTCAATCTCGCTTTTGAGGAGGCAAGCAATGGGTATCAATCTCAGATCCCTGATCAGCAAGTTGAACGATCCCACGCGCAGCGCATTGGAAGCGGCGGCAGGCTTGTGCCTTTCCCGCACCCACTACGATGTGGAAGTCGAGCATTACCTCATGAAGTTGCTGGACACCACTGAATCCGACGCCTTTTACATTTTCAAGCATTTCGGAATCGAGAAGTCTCGCCTGACCGCGGAGCTGACGCGAAGTCTCGATAAGTTGAAGTCCGGTAACGCGCGCACTCCCAGCTTGAGTCCGACGCTCGTCAAGATGTTCACGGAGGCGTGGACCATTGGCTCGCTCGATTACGGAGCGGAACAGGTTCGCACGGGCTTCACGATTCTCGCGCTCTTCACTCAGGACGAGCTTGCGCGTCTGGTCCGCGACGTGAGCCGGGAGCTTCAGAAGATTGAGGCAGAGACGCTGCGCAAAGAATTTGCGGCCATTGTGGCCCGGTCGAATGAGGTTACGGTAGCCGCCGCGGCGCCCTCGGCAGGGGTTGCTGGCGGAAAACCGGCTGGCGGCAAGACGGCGAACCTGGATCAGTTCACCATCAACCTGACGGAGAACGCCCGGGCGGGGAAAATCGATCCGGTACTGGGGCGGGACCATGAGATTCGCCAGGTGGTTGACATTTTGACGCGGCGCCGGCAAAACAATCCCATCCTCACCGGCGAAGCAGGAGTGGGGAAAACGGCGGTCGTCGAAGGCTTCGCTATGCGTGTGGTGGCCGGCGATGTTCCTCCTTCGCTTCGCAACGTCACGATACGAACCTTGGACCTGGCTCTGCTTCAGGCAGGCGCCGGAATCAAGGGAGAATTTGAAAACCGCCTGAAGGGCCTGATCGAGGAAGTCAAGTCGTCTCCCACCCCGATTATTCTTTTCATTGACGAGGCGCACACGATGATCGGCGCAGGCGGCCAGGCCGGCCAGAATGATGCGGCCAATCTTCTTAAGCCCGCGTTGGCGCGCGGTGAGCTGCGGACCATCGCGGCAACCACCTGGTCTGAATATAAGAAGTATTTCGAAAAAGACGCGGCATTGGCCAGACGGTTTCAGGTGGTGAAGGTTGAGGAGCCGGATGAAGCCAAATGCATGATGATGCTTCGTGGGATTGTTTCCGCCTTGGAGAAGCATCACCAGGTGCGCGTTCTGGACGAAGGACTGGCCGGCGCCGTTCGCTTGTCTCACCGGTACCTTGCCGGGCGTCAACTTCCGGACAAAGCCGTCAGCGTGCTGGATACCGCGTGCGCTCGCCTCGCTCTCGGCCAGAGCGCGACGCCCGCGGCGGTGGAGGATCTGGTCCGGCAGATTGACGATCTTGCGGTGCAACAGCGGATTCTCGATCGCGAAAGCGCATTAGGCACAGATCATGGCGAGCGGCTGGCCGAACTGGCGGAACACAAACAGAAGCTCGAAAGCAACCTCGAAAAACTGCGGGCGCGCTGGATTAAAGAAGGCGAGCTGGTAGGACGCATCCGGGAGATTCAGGGGCAGCTTGAAGGTGTTGCCGCGCCGCCGGTGGCCCGCGAAGCGGCAGCCGCAGCGTCTGCCGCGCCCGTGGTTACGGCGGAGGAATCGCACCCCACGACCGACCGCGAAGCTCTGCGAGGTGAACTGGCCGCGGTGGAATCAGAGTTGACGGCGCTGCAGGGTGAAGCTCCGATGATGCGCGTCGCGGTAGACGGCCAGGTTGTAGGAGAAGTGATTGCAGCCTGGACGGGCATCCCGGTGGGCAAGATGATGAAAAATGAAGTGGAAACGGTGCTCGCCCTTCCGTCGCTTCTTGGCAAGCGCGTGATTGGACAGATGCACGCTCTCGAAGCCATCAGCCAGCGAATTTCATCCTCACGCGCCCGGCTGGATGATCCCAACAAGCCGATCGGCGTTTTCATGCTGATCGGCCCGAGCGGCGTAGGCAAGACGGAGACCGCGCTGGCGCTCTCTGACCTGCTCTATGGCGGCGAGCGAAACCTGATCAGCATCAACATGTCTGAGTTTCAGGAAGCGCATACAGTTTCGACGCTGAAGGGTTCGCCGCCCGGCTACGTGGGTTACGGCGAAGGAGGCGTGCTGACGGAGGCGGTCCGCCGCAGGCCGTACTCCGTGGTCTTGCTCGATGAAGTGGAGAAAGCGCATCCTGACGTGCTCGAGCTCTTTTACCAGGTGTTTGACAAGGGGATGATGGAGGACGGCGAAGGCCGCGAGATCGATTTCAAAAATACCATCATCATTCTCACCACGAACGCCGCCACGGATACCATGACCAAGCTCTGCGGCGATCCCGAGACGACGCCGTCGCCCGATGCCTTGGTCCAGGCGATCAAGCCCGAGCTGAACAAGATTTTCAAACCAGCTTTCCTCGGGCGCATGGTGATTGTTCCGTACTTCCCCATCCGCGACGAATCGATGAAGGTGATCATCCGGCTCAAGCTGGGTAAAATCAAGAACCGGCTGCAGGAGAACCACAAAATCGAGCTCGCGTACGATGAGGAAGTGGTGAACGAAGTTGCGCGGCGCTGCACGGAGGTTGAGAGCGGGGCGCGCAACGTGGACAACATTCTGACCAACACGCTTCTGCCGGAAATTTCACGCCAACTGCTCAGTCGCATGGCGGAGGGCGAAAAACTTGCTTCTTTCCACGTTGGGGTGGGCGAGAATGGCTCGTTCGCTTACAACTGAACCGCAGCGCATTCAACGGAGGCTCTGAATGCCGGGACATCGCGCCCCGGGGCCAACTTGTGAAGGCAGCACGCCGGTTCGGACGCAGCCGGGAACGCTATGCCTTGCAGAGTCAAGGCCGCCAGCTTCTGTCGGGCTCGGCAAATTCGCGAACCTCGGGACCGATCTCGCTGCGGGCTTTGCATGGTTGAAAACATTATTGACCGGAGTTGGGATCCACTGGGGTGTAGATTCCGCCATGCCGGCGAACGCTCAGGTGGCGGGGCCGGCTGGCGCTCACGAGCAACGGCCGATGCTGTTCGAGCGTCTCAGCGCGCTTGCCGGCCGGGCGCCGGAGTTCTGGGGCAGGTACATCGGCGGCCATTACTCGATGACCGCGGCGGAGGCGCGCTTTTTGCACGGCCAAGGATGCCGCGTCCTCATGATTTACAACGGCGCACACGATAGCGCAGCAAGCGTTCGGGGCGGCTATCCGCAAGGCGTCCACGACGCGCAAGCGGCGATCAGCTCAGCCAACGCCCTGGGCGTTGCGGCGGGCACTTTCATCTACGCGGATATCGAGTCGGGCTGGCGCGTGACCGCTGATTGGATCCGGGGCTGGTCCGACACCATGTATGACTCGGAGTTCGGTGGCGCTGGCGGCATTTACGCGAATCCCATGCCCCAGAATGCTCCAAACTTCAATAACCCTTACTGTCAGGCGTTCAACGCGGACGCGAAGATGCGAGGGCTTGCCGGCCACCACGGAGCTTATATTTACAGTTCGGAGCCGGAGCCCGGCTGTGGCGTGCCAGGTCCTAACCGGTTCGCGCCGGCCACTGCACCCTGCAATCCCAATACGGTTGTCTGGCAGTACGCCGAAGGTTGCTACGGGGGGCTCGTGGACCAGGATCTTGCCAACGACGTGGGGTTATGGAGCATGTGGTGACAGGGCCGGGCGGGACGCTGCGCCGCGTGGAAGCGTGGCAGCCGCTTTTTCGCCGGTTGCGGTTGAGTTTGTTGACGATGCTTTTGATCGCTCTGGCTGCCATGCTGTGTTCCTGCGGAGCGCGGCGAGTGAGCGCGGCCGCGGCGCGCAACGCGGAAACGGTGAGGAGAAAAGTGGTCCCGAAATTCGCTGGCACAGCGGCTCCGCTTGCGTCGCCGCAGGCATGCCGCCACCTAGTGCCTCTCGGGCTAAACCACCCGTTCACGCCGGCCGGCCGTAAGCTTACGGTCCGGGACTATGCTGTAGTGAGCTGCTGGGCCGGGACGTTGGCAGGGAAGAAGTTCTTACTGGGAACGTACTTTTCCTCTACGGCGGCTGGCGGCGCCGCGGTTCGGTACGCAGGAAAGCTGGTGGCGCACCTGATGGTTGGATCCGGCCCTCCGGCCATTGTTCGCTTCACGGGTGAAGACGTGTGTTTCGCAGAGCAGGCGGGCGCCTACTTCAGCGCCGTGAATATTCAGACGGGAGCGCGCATGGATGAAAAGCGGGCGCAGGACGTGTGCCCGCCGCCCGTCTGGCCTCCCGCCTACGTCCTTGGGCTGAACCACCGGCGATACCGTATAAACTGGTCAGTCCAGCGCCAGTAAACTTGCTTTGACTGAAGGATCGGGGATTCCAGGAATGCCGTACACACAACAAGGCAGGATGATCTCGATTGATACGCCGCTCGGGACCGACGAGCTGCTGCTCCAGAGTCTTAGCGGACACGAGGCCGTCTCGCGCCTGTTCAAGTTCGATCTGGACCTGCTTTCCGAGACGGATTCAATTACGTTCACGCAAATTGTGGGACAGAAAGTGACCATAACCGTCGAGCAGTTCGATGGCAGCGTGCGGTATTTCAACGGCTGCGTCAGCCGGTTCGCACAGAGCGGACAGGACAGCCGTTTCACCCACTATCACGCCGAAGTCGTGCCCTGGCTCTGGTTTCTCACTCGAAACGCGGATTGCAAAATTTTCCAGAACATGTCGGTGAAAGACATTATTCTCCAGGTTTTCAACAACCTGGGATTCCAGGACTTTGAGAATAAACTTCAGGGAACGTACGATTCGCTCGAATACTGCGTCCAGTACCGGGAAACGCACTTCAACTTTGTTTCCCGCCTGATGGAGCAATACGGAATCTTCTATTTCTTCGAGCACCAGCAGGGGAAGCACACCTTGATTCTGGGTGATTCGAACAGCGTGTTTCCGTCGCTCGGCGACGTGAAATGCGAGCTCGCGAGCGGAGGCGTGGAGGCCCAAGACCTCGTGACCACCTGGAACACCGAACAGGAGTTGCGAACGGGCAAGTACACGCTGACGGATTATAACTTCACAACGCCCAGCACCAGCCTGCTCTCGAGCGAGCCCACGGTCGACCAGGTGGGCCCAAATTCCAGTTACGAGATTTTTGATTATCCGGGCGATTACGAGACGGCGAGCACCGGAGAAAGTGTTGCAAAGTTACGGATGCAGGAGGAAGAGGCGAGCCACCTTCTGGCGACCGGCGCGAGTGGTTGCCGCGCGTTCACTTCCGGTTACGGGTTTAACTTGCAGGGATATTACCGCGGCGATCAAAACACCAGCTACGTTCTTGCTGAAGTGCAACACATGGCATCCGTGGGCCCGTCCTATTACGGAGGCGAGGCCAGCCCGCAGTATTCCAATCGTTTCACCGTTATTCCTCTGGCCGTACCCTTCCGGCCCGCGCGACTGACGCCCAAGCCGATGGTTCAGGGGCCGCAGACCGCCGTGGTGGTGGGTAAGTCAGGCGAAGAAATCTGGGTGGACCAGTACGGCCGCATCAAAGTGCAGTTCTTCTGGGACCGCGTCGGCCAGAAAGATGAAAACAGCTCCTGCTGGATTCGCGTCTCGCAGCCTTGGGCGGGCAAGGCCTGGGGCTCCATGTGGATTCCGCGGATTGGCCAGGAGGTGATTGTCGAATTCCTCGAAGGCGATCCGGACCGGCCCATCATTACCGGCCGTGTTTACAACGCGGAATTAATGCCGCCGTATACGCTGCCCGATTACGGAACGCGCAGCACGTTCATGTCGCGCAGCAGCAAAGGCGGAGGCACGTCGAATTACAACGAGCTGCGCTTCGAGGACAAAACAGGCGCCGAGCAGATCTTCATGAATGCCGAGCGGGATATGGATCTGCGCGTCGAGAACGATTCGCGCGAATTCGTGGGCGCCAACCGACATCTCATCGTCACCTCAAACCAACTGGAGTTGGTAAACGGGGATAAGAATCTGCACGTGAAGGGAAAGCAGCTCGAAAAGATTGAAGGCGATCAGTCTTTGCTGGTTAATGGGGATCAGAAGGAGCAGGTTAACGGAAGCGCATCGCTGACCGTCGGCCAGAGCCAGAACATCCAAATTGGCAGCGGCTATTCACTGCAGGTGAGTGAGTCTCACAACGAAAAAGCTGGACAAAACATCGCGGCCGAAGCGGGAATGACGATTCACCTGAAAGGTGGAATGAGCGTCGTCATCGAGGCTGGCATGGAAGTGGCCCTCAAAGGCCCGGGCGGATTTGTATCGGTGGGTCCCGCCGGGGTCACCATCCAGGGCACCATGGTTTTGATCAACAGCGGTGGCGCAGCCGGTTCGGGCCCCGACGCTCAAACGCAGTCGCCGGCCAGTCCAGACGCACCCACCGATCCGGACACAGCAGACGACGGCAGTAAAGGCGACAAGCTCAATTCGTAGGTCAAGCCTCGCAGGCGCCGTCAGCAGAGACCTTTACGCCTGACTGCTGATTCGTGGTCCAAACGGCAGTGGTCGTGAACCCGTTGGCCGCGAGATCGTCAGTCGTTAATTCCAAAGATGCCTCCAGCAGCTCGAATAACAGACCCAACCACGCACGGCGCGCCACTCGCGCCCGGTCCCGGCAGCACAAACGTATTGATCGGTGACCTGCCGGCGTGGCGAGCGGTAATTGACCAGCACGCGTGCCCCCTCGTCAGCATCACTGGCCCTGATGGGGTGGGCTCAGTTGAATTGGGCAGTCCCACCGTTCTGATTAACAACATGATGGCATGCCGGTTGGGCGATATTGTGATTGAAGTGCCCGGCCTGGCCATGGGCCCGGCGAATCCGATCATCATGGGCGAGCCAACCGTTGAGATCGGCGAAGTCGGCATGGGTACGCCAGTTGTTGTCACGCCCTTGCCTCCGCTCGTGATCCTCGCTCAGGCCATGGCCAGCCCCTCCACGCAGGCTGTTTCCAACGCGGCGCAAGACCTCGCACAAGCCGCCCAGGACGGAACGTCCCAAGTGAATCTGACGCTTGCAAACCAGCCGCTCTCGCAGGCTGCAGGCGGAACGGCGGGCACAGGACCATTCGCGTCCCAGGACGATGCCGCCAAGGCGGCCCTGCAAGTGGCCAACCCGGAGTCGATCAAGGCTAATCGCGAGTATGCCGGTCTGATATACCGCGACACGAATGGGCAGTACTATTACACGGGACCCCTTCAGGGCAGCGACCAGGGCGCTAATCCTCACGCCGCGGCTGCGCCCGCCGACGGCACCGTCGTGGGAGACTATCATACGCACGGCGATTACTCTACGGCCGATCCGGCCACTGGCGCGGCAGTGCGAACCAGCGATCCCACGCAGGACGACTTCAATAGCGACAACTTTTCGACGACCGACAAATCAGGCATAGCTAGCGACGGAGCGGGAACTCCGGGCTATGCGGGATATCTTGGCACGCCGAGCGGGACATTCAGGAAGTATGACCCAGCGACGGGGAGCGATACGACGTTTTGAAACGACTTCTATCGGGATGCCAGGCTGAATTGGTGATTGGACGCCGGTGATGGGAGGTCTCGCAGCCATGAACGATGTGGCTCAGCGGGTCAGAGTGGTTGACGCAATCTACGGAAGCAGCTTCATTGCAGTTGAGATGATGCTCAGGGCTGGTCACTGCCGTCACCTGGACCCTAACCAGCACGCCATCCAGGTCCTGTGGGACGACGGTTCCGTGGTGGTGGTTTTTGCCGAAGAGGACGGCGCTGGCGGTATGAGGGCGCTCTGCGGCGCGCGCCAGGGCTCCGACAACGAACTGAGTGCGACAGAACTAGAGGCGCTGAAATCAAAGCCCGAGGTACGGGTGATTGACGCATTTCAGGGTAGCAGTCTCGCGCCGATTGAGGCGGCGGCAGCGGTTTTCAAAAGGCATAACCCAGACCTGAATCAGTACAAAATCTCTGTGGTACGCGAGCATGAGTCAGTTGTGGTGATGTTTACTGACCGGTCTGGCCAGACAGGCGCCCGAGGGAACCCAGGCAAGTTACCGGGGTTCGAAGTGGAGCTGAGATCTCACGATCTGGCCGTTCGGCGATCAAATTTCATTCGATAGTTGCCAGCGCGTGGTTTTGCCCTGGAAAACACTGCAGATCATGAAGGAGATGCCCCTCGCGGCCCAGATCAAGCGGCAGGCTCTTGAAGTTGGCTTCGACCTGGCCGGCATCGCGCCCATTTCGGTTTGGGCGGACCTCGAATTTTCGCGGCGCTGGGTGAATTCGGGGTATGCGGGGGAGATGCGCTACCTGGAGAACCCCAAGCGCGATGACCCTCGAAGAATTGTTCCTACCGTCCAGTCCGTCGTATGTGTCGGATTAATCTATAACACTGCTTTCCCCTATTCAACGGATGCCGCCGTCTCTGCAGCCGTGTCTGACAGGAAGTCTCAAGCCGAACCTCGCGGATGGATCTCGCGCTACGCCTGGGGCAGAGATTATCACAAAGTGATGCGTGCAAAGCTCGAAGACCTGCGCCGGGCCATCGAATCGATGGCACCTGGCGCCGAGACACGGGTGTATGTGGATACCGGCCCGGTGGTGGAGCGCGCGTTTGCCCGCTACTCTGGAATTGGCTGGATGGGGAAGAACACGTGCCTGATCAACGAACGCATGGGCTCATGGTTTTTCCTTGGGGTTATTTTGACGAACTTATCCCTCGGGCCGGAGTTACCATCACCCGATCGTTGCGGTTCCTGCACGCGCTGCCTTCAAGCGTGCCCCACGGGCGCATTGAAAGAACCTTACGTGATGGATGCGTCGCGCTGCATCGCGTACTTCACGATCGAGCATAAAGGACCGATTCCCGCGCAGTATCGTTCGGCCATCGGCACGAACGTTTTTGGCTGTGATATCTGTCAGGATGTGTGCCCTTGGAACTCCCCGTCGCCGGAAAGTGACGCCAGCCTCAATGCTCCTGAGAGCGACTCGCGCCCGTCTGCAGATGGAACAAGCTCGGGAGCGGTTAGGGCCGTTCTTAACTCGCAGCGCCGCAAGCGTCCCGGGGTGACGAGACAACGGGAATTCGAGCCGATCGAGCTGGATGGCGCCGAGCCCGCAGACTCGTCGTTTTCTACTGAAGCGAAGGCTCCGGGGTCAACACCGCTTGCCGGGCAAAGAACCCGGCTCTTTAACCCTCCCCTTCACGCCTTGGCTTCTGTAAGCGAGTCCGTCTTTCGGCGGGTCTTTTCTGACTCGCCGGTCAAGCGGGCGAAATATGCCGGCTGGCTGCGAAATCTTTGTGTCGTGATCGGCAATTCGGGCGATAGAAGATTTGTTCCATGGCTCGAGCGTGCGGCGCAGCATGAAGAACCCATGGTCCGCGAGCACGCAACATGGGCCATTCAGCGTCTTGGAGGACATTCATGAGTTCAGCGAACACCGGCAACGGTGGCCTCTTTCTCACCGATTTCCGGCCAACCAGCATGCTTCACGTTCGGGACACGCACGTCACGCGAGCCCGGTTTCCTGTGATCGATTTTCACACCCATCTTTCGTGGAGCGCGCCGAGCGTCAACGGAGTTGCGGTGGGAGAAGCCGTGAATGTGGTGGCGAAACCTGAAGACTTATTGCCCGTGATGGATCGGCAAAACATTCGCATGGTCGTCAACGTGACGGGCGGGGTTGGCAAGGGCTTGAGCGAGACAGTACGGACTTTCTCAGCCAGTCATCCCGGGCGCTTCCTGGTCTTTACGGAGCCGTGGTGGGGAAGATTTTCCGAACCGAATTATGGGCAATTTCAAGCGGAGCAGATCGCCCTGGCCAAACGCCAGGGCGCGCGCGGCCTGAAAGTGCTCAAAACGCTCGGACTTTATTTGCGGGAGAGCGTCACGTCGGGTCCGTTGATAAAGGTGGATGACCGGCGGTTTGATCCCATGTGGGAAGCGTGCGGATCGCTGGGCATGCCGGTGGCGATCCACGTTTCCGATCCCGAGGCTTTCTTCCTTCCCATCGACCGCTTCAATGAACGTTACGAAGAGCTCCATAACCATCCGGATTGGTCGTTCTACGGCAGGGATTTCCCCAGCAATGCGGGCCTGCTCGAAGCACGCGACCGCGTCTTTGCACGCCATCCGCGAACGCAATTCGTGGCGCTGCACGTAGGGAACAACGCCGAAGACCTTGCCGGCGTCTCCGAGTGCCTGGACCGTTTCCCTAACATCCACGTGGATATTGCCGCACGCATCGGCGAATTGGGCCGGCAACCACGCGCCACCCGGAAATTCTTCGACAAGTATCAGGACCGCATTCTCTTTGGAACGGATGCCACTCCCTACGACACCGCGTGCCCGCAGCAGACTTATGGGGATGAGCTTTACGAAATCTACGCCCGGTTTCTGGAGACTGAGGACGAATATTTTGACTATGCGCCTGCGCCTGTACCGCCTCAGGGACGATGGCGCATCTACGGTTTGGGATTACCGGACGCGATTCTTCGCAAAGTCTATTACGAAAACGCCGCGCGCTTGTTGGGACTGGAGGGCAGCGGCGGTTCGGAAGCGATCGGTAGTGGGTAGTTATTCTTCGGGCGGCGCCGCTTTTTTCGCCGCCCTCTTTCGCGTTGAGCGAACGGGCGATTTGGTGGTTCTTGGCTTACGAGCCTTCCGCGCCGGCCCGGCAAACGTCACTTCCTCCGCGCTCTCAAGCGCATTTTCCGCCGGTGCGGCAGATTCTTCCCACAGAACGGGCTGGCTGGGCTCGGGAGGCAGAGTGATGCTGGCCGCCTCGGCTTCAGCCGCAGGCGGTCCCTGGACGAGTTCAGCCTCCGGCTCCGCCGGTGAAACGACGGAAGCAGCCAGAGGAAGAATGCGAAACACGCCCTGGTGATCGCGCTGCACTCTGAGCCAGCCTTCATGCTCAGCTTCGTGCAACAGATCGAGCGTTCCACGGTATCCGTATTGACGTTCATCGAACCCTGGCTCGAGCGCACGAAGCCTGCCTCGAATTTGCCGTAAGTAGATGGGCCTGCCTCCGGTTTTCGCCCGTGCGTCCTGGATCACGTTCCTGAGCAGCGCGCGCGCCGTTGCGGGATCACGCGGCGGCGTTGGGGCGGGCTCGGGTGTTGCGGCAGACTCCGGAGTTTCCGCCTCGGCCATTGGGGTCTCAAGCTGCGCGGCCTGCGTGTCAATTTCAGTTCCAGCGTCGGGCTCAAGCGCGGCCGGCTTGGCTTCAGCCGCTAACTCTGCAGGCTCAACCAGGTAGCCGCCATCGGCCTTGCGCAGGTGCGCCAAACCTGCGTGCTCCACTTTCTGCATGAATTCCAGGAACGAGCCGGCGCCGTAGTCTCGCTCGCTGAACGTTGAGTCAAGCTGAAGCAAAGTGCTCTTCAACAGGCCCAATTGGGGTGATACTCCGCGGTCCGCAAGAATCTTCATGGCGCGCTGAATGTTCGGCACTGCTTCGGAAAGTGCGCGGGCTTCGGTCGAGGAGCGCGCCGCGGGACCGCTGCGCCGTACCGAGCGCGAGGAGCGGCCCACCTCTCCACCGGAGCTGCCGAGCAGATTCTCGTAAGAAACGAATTCCGTGCAGTTTCGCTGCAGAATGCTGCTGGTAAATGCGCGGCCTCCTACCACGAAGACCTGCTTATCATATTGTTTGAGCTTCTCGACCAGCGCCATAAAGTCGCTGTCGCCGCCTACAATGGCGTAAGCATTGATGTGATGGCGGGTGAACGCCATCTCTAGAGCGTCCAATGCCAGGTTGATATCCGCGCCGTTCTTGTCTCCGCGCGGCGTAACGCTCCGCTGAACCATTTGAATGGCGTGCTGGGTCATCTGGCGGCTGTGGTCACCGGCTCGCGACCAGTCCCCATAGGCAACTTTGGCCACCACTTCGCCCCGCTCCTTGAGCGCTTCAAGAACGAGCGCAACGTCAAATTCTTTCCCGAGCGTATCCTTTACGCCGATCTGAATGTTGTCAAAATCGATGAAGACAGCCAGCTTTAACCGTTCTTCAGGCACGGCCACCTACCTTTTTATTGAATCAGAGGGCCTTGTTTATTAGTGTATGTTGTCGGCAAGGGTTTCGCAACTTCTCAGAGCGGGACGGTTACTTCCTGGCCGCGGCGCTCGGCGGAGACATAGGCGCTGTAGAGGACGGCGATCGTATCACGCGCGAGGCTGGCGTTCGAAAGCGCCTCGCGCCCATTGCGGATGCTTTCGACGAAGTCCTGGAATTCCTGCGGATAGCCGTGTTGCCAGTCTTCATCCGCAGCGGGGCGGCTCCAGCCCTGCTTGGTTTCGATCTTTTCAGTGACGTAAACGTCCTTCAGCAGCTCCTCGCGGGGCACGAACGTCTCGAGGGCATCAACCGGATTCAGATTGCAGCGCGTGCGGTGGTTGTTGGCAAATACTTCCAGCCAGTTGTGAACTCCACCCAGAACGAGCTCGGCGGAAAAAATATCGGCCACGGTCCCGTCGTCAAAAGTCAGGTGAAGCTGGCTGTAATCTTCGGTGTCGTGGTAACGTGTCCGGAGGAATCCGGCATCTCGAAAGCCCGGCAGGCGCGTGATTTCATGCGTGCGCGCGCTGACGGTGGCCGGCCGAATGGCCCTTCCGTCGCGGGCCAGGCCCTCCGACCGCTTTAAGCTGAGCGCGGCGGTGAGCGGGTGGCACGCCTTGCCTACGACCGACCCACCGCCCGAATGCTTCCAGATGCCGTAATAGGGAGAATGGGAGCCGCTATGAGACTCGTCGCCCATCATCCAGAGAATCTGGCCGCCACTTTTCGTCAGAATCTCACGTTCTTTTTGAATGGCGGGCGCATAGACCCAGTTCTCCGCGTAACAGAGTGTTTTGCCGGAATCGGCCGCGGCCTTGAGGATGCGGTCGCAACTTGCCAAAGCTTCCTTCAGCATCGTCTCTTTCGGAAACTCGTCGCCTCGGAAGCTTTCGTCGCCAGGGCCAAAATACCCCGTGAACGGCTTCTCGACAATTACATGCTTTCCCCTGTTGAACGCCTCGACTGCCAAAGACTCATGCACCGCGCCAGGCGCACAAATGTCGATTGCGTCGGAGGCGTCGCAGAGCTCCTCGAACGAATCAAAGGAGCGCACATCGAACTCGCGAGCGAAAGCCGCGCGCGATTCGGGTGAGCGGGAGGTGACGCCGACCACTTCGACGCGCGTTCCAGTCACCTTTTGGTAGCTTTTCCAGTGAAAACGGGCGGCGAATCGCGCGCCTGCAATGCCTACGTGAAGTGTTGGTGTCATATTTTTGCGTTCTGGACCGCGACGGTGAATGCCAGAAATGCTGATGATACTTTACCGGGCGAACACAACTATATTCGTCTGAATGCACGAGCGAGGCAAGAGGGAATTCAGTGCCGGTGAGTGATGAGCGATTTGATGGCCGGCTCTAAGGTAAAGATGAGCTGCGCGCCCACCACGTGCTCGCGCTCGCGAAACAACTCACCGAAAGGTTCCTGCCCGTCGTAGAACCACGCCGTTAGCCGCGCGATCGGCGCTCCTTGCCGCGTCGTCCACTGAACCCCGGGTGTGATACTGATGTTCGTTCGCCAATAGACTTCGCCACTTGTTTGGAAATCGTCCGCCAAGACGGAATGCCAGCGCGGTGATGAAAATCGCTTGGGCAGCCATTCTGTACCAGCCTGAACGGCCCAGGGCTCGACGTGGGGATACGTTCGAACCAGAAGCGTCGGGCCACCATAGATACGGAAATTGTGAGGGGCGTCGTAAGAGACGAGGGCCTGGAGTGCTTCGCGGCTGTAATGGAACGGCTGGAAGCCGGTCAGATTTTCGTAATCTCCTCCAAGATGGGAGCTCACGTGGTAGAACTCCACTCGCGCGGACCACTTTCCGCGCCGAAAAGACACCGGAATTCCGGCATGAAAATCCGCAGCTTTCAAGTAAAGCGTGGTTCGCAGCGAAATAAATCTCCCTTCAATCCCACCGAGAAACCCAATCTGCCAGCCGGAGTTCTTGCCTACTGAGGTGTAAACCGTCAGCGGAAGGGACAGCCCGAAGTCCAGATTGCCGCCTCCGAAGCGAATGAGGCTGGCGGGTTCGAAAGGATCGGCCAGCGGAGGGCTGAAGATTTGATCGCTTTGGAGTTCGGCCGTTGTAGAGTTCGCGCTTGCCGATTGCTGGGCCTGAAGCTGAATACCGCAGAGGCAAAGAAGCAGGATGCAGAGCGGCCCAAGAAGTAAGAATCTGCTCGGATGTGAAATCATTTTTGAGAATGGAGCCTGCTCTTGAGCTGTCGCAACGTACGCCCGGCGGCGGCAATCTGGCGGGAGACTTGGGAGGGCGCAGTGCCGCCGGTGGCCGTCCGCATCTCCACAGAAGATTCGAGCGACGAAGCGACGGTCGCAAGCTCGCTGTCCCACGTCGGAATGAATCGGCGAGCTTCCCATTCTTCCAGCTCAGCCAGGGTGCGGCTCTGCTCGAAACAATAGCGGACGAGCCGCCCGACGCATTCGTGCGCTTCAGCAAAGGGCATGCCGCGCCGGACCAAGGCCTCCGCCAGATCCGTGGCCGTAAGGAAGCCCGCTTGAGCGGCGGCTTGCATTTTGCGGGGATGAATCTTCAGCGTCGCCACAACGCGGGTGGCCACTTCCAGCGCACTGCCAGCCGTATCGACCGCGTCAAACAACGCGTGCTTATCTTCCTGCAAATCCCGATTGTAAGCGAGAGGAAGGCCCTTCAGCATGGCCAGCGCGCCAGTGAGCGCGCCCTGAACGCGAGCCGCCCTGCCGCGAATTAGCTCCAGCGAGTCTGCGTTCTTTTTTTGCGGCATCAGGCTGCTGCCGGTTGAATACGCATCCGCAATCTCTACAAAGCCGAAGCCAGGCGAAGAATAAATCAGCAAATCTTCCGCCAGGCGGCTCAGATGAGTGACGGCAAGGCTGCAAGCAAAGATCAGCTCGCACACAAAATCACGATCGGAAGTGGTGTCCAGACTGTTTCGAGCAGGGCGTGCGAAGCCAAGCTCCTGCGCAAGCAATTCGCGGTTGATGGGGAACGATGTCCCGGCAAGCGCGCCGGCGCCCAGCGGCAGCTCGTCCGCACGCTCGCGGCACTGTTCGAGGCGCTTCGCGTCCCGAAGCGCCATTTCGAAGTACGCCAGCAGGTAATGGGCAAAAAGAACGGGCTGCGCGGGCTGAAGATGGGTAAGACCGGGCAAGATGACCCGCGGATGCGCGTGAGCCTGCCCGAGCAGCGCTTCCATCAGGCGAAGGCATGCCGCAAGAAGCTGGGCGGCCGCGTCCTTCGCGTAAAGCCGCATTTCCGTAGCCACAAGGTCGTTGCGGCTGCGTCCGGTGCGAAACTTCCGCGCTGCGGGGCCGGCTTCTTTCTCAAGCTGCGCTTCCACCCAGGTGTGAACGTCTTCGCTTGCCTGCCCGCGCGCCCAATTCGGCCGGCTTTCCACCCGGCGCCGAAGCGCTTCAATGCCCCGGTTCAGGCGGCGCGCCTCAACGCGCGTGAGCACACCCGCAGCCGCGAGGCGCCGCAGATACACCTGGTTGACGCGTAAGTCATAAAAGATTAAACGCTGGTCGAGGGAAAACGACTCGGAGAACTTTTCGAACAAGGCATCGCGCCCTTGCAAGCGAAACCGCCCGCCCCAGAGACGCATTAGCTCCTCCCCGGCTTTTTCGGCGTCACGAGACTCGGTTTGCGCGCCCCATTCTTCATCGCCTGCATCTTTGCCGGCAGTCCGAGGATATTGATGAATCCTGCAGCGTCCCGCTGGTCATACTCTGCACCCATGGTAAAGCCGCCGATTTGAGGGTCGTAAAGCGAGCGGACAGACTCGCGATTCAACACTCGAATTCCACCTTTGTACAAGCCCAGCGTGACTTTTCCGGTCACCACGGTTTGCGTCGCCTGAACGAAGGCATCTAGCGATTCCCGAAGCGGCGTGAACCATTGGCCGTAATAAACCAGCTCCGCGTAGCGCAGCGCGACGTGCTGCTTGTAGTGAAAGGTTTCCCGATCGAGGCACAGCGCTTCCAGCTCGTGATGAGCGGCGTGAAGCAGCGTGCCGGCCGGCGTTTCGTAGGCGCCGTGAGACTTCATCCCCACCAGCCGATTCTCGACAAGATCGGTGCGCCCAACGCCACTCGCGCCCGCAATGGCGTTAAGTGTCTCGATCAAGCGCACGGGGCGAAGCGCGCGGCCATTGACGGCAACAGGAATGCCGCGCTCGAACCCAAGGGTCACCACCCCTTCGCGACCGGGCGCGCGGCGCGGGCTGCGAGTGAGCTTCCACGCGTCTTCAGGAGGCTCGCCCAGCACGGTTTCGAGTGGCCCTCCTTCGTGGCTCAAGTGCCAGATATTCTGGTCGCGGCTGTACAGATGCTTCCCGCTCACCGGCACGGGAACATGATGCCGGCGCGCATAATCGAGCGCATCCTCTCTTGACTTGATGGACCACTCGCGCCACGGGGCGATGACGCGAAGCTGTGGCGCGAGGGCCTTGTAGGCCATTTCGAACCGCACTTGGTCATTGCCTTTGCCCGTGCAGCCGTGCGCCACCGCGTCGGCGCCCAGCTCCAATGCCAGCTCTGCCTGCCTCTTGGCGAGTACGGGTCGGGCCAGCGAGGTGCCGAGCAAATACTTTCCTTCGTATACGGCGCCGGCCTGAACGGCCTTCCAAAGATATTGTGTGACGAATTCTTCGCGCAAATCTTCCACGAAAACCCGCGCCGCTCCCGTGCGTAGCGCCTTCTGGCGCACCGCTTTGAAATCATCGCCCTGGCCTACGTCTCCCACCATCGCCACCACTTCGCAGCCGTAGTTTTCGCGGAGCCAGGGAATGATGATGGAAGTATCGAGACCGCCGGAATACGCCAAAACCACGCGGTTCGCTTGCCGTGGCTCCGCGTGAATGCGTAGTACGGATTTGTCGTCATAAGGTCGTGCGATCGAGCGCTTCAAGGGTCTTCTCCTGACTCTCATTCTCCTTCGAGTGCTTTCTGGATTTTTTGTTGCAGATGCGCCGCCTGGAGGGGTCCCGCGGTGGCGAGAAAAATCGTATCGTCGCCGGCAACGGTCCCCAGCAACTCCGGCCAGCCGGCCGAATCGAGCACGACGGCAACCGAGTGCGCATTACCCGGATGAGTTCTCAGCACAACCAGGGCAGCGGCCTGCCGGACATCTCGCAGAAACTCTTTCAAGATCACCGAGAGGGAAGGCTGCGTCTGCGGCGCCGGCTCGGCCGCGCCTGGAAGCTGATATCCGTTGCGCGTTTTGATGACGCCCAGTTCTTCCACGTCCCGGGAAACCGTCGCCTGCGTCACCCGGATGCCGCGCTCAGCCAGTTTACGCCGCAGTTCGGCTTGGGTGGCCGGGCTCTCATTCCGGACGATTTCCAGAATCTGGTTACGCCGGTACAAGTTGTCCATGCAAAATGTTGCACTCTATGAATATTTACTCTACCGGATTCCGGGCGGAGCGCACAAGGAGGTGAGTATGATTTCAGCATGGAGCCGTTGCAAGACAGAGTGAAAGATCCCGGGCTAGCCTCTCAGGATGAGCAGCAGCAGGATATACATCCACAGCGCGTACATGAAATGCCAATACAGCGCCGTGCCATCAAGGAGCGTGCGGGTCACAACTCCGCGAGCAATCTTCGGAGCGCGACATCCCAGGACGATGAGCGCGACGATGCCGCCCAGGAGGTGCAAAGCGTGCGCGCCGGTGAGCAGGTAGAAAAACGAGCCGCTGGGATAGGTGGCCAAGTAGATGCCGCGCCGGACCAACTCCTTCCAGGCCATCAGTTGACCGGCAATGAAGGCGCCGCCCAGGATCAGCGTGGTGTAGAGCCAGACGAAAAAGCGCCTTGTGAGCCCGGCAGTCAGCGAGCTGCGCGAGAACTCCAACGTCAGACTGCTGACGAGCAGAACGGCGCTGTTGAGGAAAATGATATTCGGAAGAGGAGTCCGGACCCATGAAGTTGCAACGCCGCGACGGATGATGAAGGCGCTGGTGAGCGCGCCGAACAGCATCA
>JASHON010000131.1 GCA_030041095.1 Terriglobia bacterium | reverse complement strand
TTCGATGCTGGTGATCTTCTACCATATGCTGAAATCGGGCACTCCCTACATCGACCTCGGAGGGGACTACTTCGACCACCTGGGGCCGGAGCGTCTCAAACGACACTACGTCCGCCGGTTACAGAAACTTGGATATAAGGTCACTCTCGTGGCCGACGTGGTTGCCTGACCGAGATTTTCAAGACAGGGCATGACTTTAGTCATGCCGCAAAGATGCGGAAGGAAAAACGGCTTTAGCCGCTGGCCGGCGCCACCAGAGGCCAAACATTCTGCGGGAAAACTCGACGCCGCCGCGAACGTAGCGCCGGCATCTTGCCGGCCTCCGTTGAATTGAAGCGAGTTGCCGGCTGGAAGCCGGCGCTACGTCAGCGCCCGAAAGAGTTCTTCCGCAGCCTGTAAAGCCGGAACCGTGGAGTGAAAACAATGTCTGACGAAATCTCGAATAACGAAAACGACGCTCGGCCCAATGGCGAGCCCATCAGCCTGGAGCATCCGGAAGCTGCGCTCTCTGTCCTTGAGGCAGACCAGCTTGTGGGAGCAAAGCAGAAGACGCGCTTTGGCCGCCGGCCGCTTTCCAGGACGGTCACCGGCTCGCTGTGGGGCTTGCGGATTTACGTGGTCATTATGATGATTCTGGTGCTGGTATTCGTCCTGCGTGCCCTGCGCGGCGGATCGTGAAATCCATCGTCTGGTCGGAAGCGGCGAAACGTTTCGCCGCTTCCGCAAGACTTGTGAATACCGCTACACCCTCCTGGGCGGTATCAGTCCCGCCGCATTGGTGAAGGTCACTTTCACGGTCTTAATCTCATAGTGCCCGATAGGAACATCGATCTCCCGGGCGCCGCCTCCGAGCGTAAGCTGCCGCTCCTCTTTTTCCATCAGATTCGTTTCAACTGCCGAAGTGGCTGCTTCCGGCAAAGTTAATCGCACCTGGGAATCCTTGCCTTCAAACTCATAAAATCTGAAGACAACCGAACCGTCTTCTTCGGCCCGCTTGATGGCGGTCAGGATCACGTTGGCCGGCTCAATCCGTACGAACGAATGGGACGAACCCGTCAGGCCTTCGTGCGGAATCGTCGCGCAGGGCATCACAGGATAGTTCAATTCGTATCCCTGGTACTCGGTGCCCGCTTCTCTCCAGTCACCGCCATGCGGATACATGGAATAGGTAAAATCGTGCGGGCCTTGGTCAGCATGCGGGTCGGGGTCCGCCGGCGAGCGAAGCAAAGTGAGTCGAAGGGTGCCGGGCTCTACCGTGTCGTAGCCGTACTTCTCGGCATTGAGCAGGCTGAAGCCGCGCCCGTTCTCGGAAAGATCTCCCCATTTCTGCGCCGGCACTTCGAACTCCCCCTCCTGTGCCCGCAGCGGCTCGTAAGGTACTTTTCCGCTTTGCACGCCCTTGGCCTCCGTGAACGGCACGGGTGGCTTGCCGGGCACGTGAGGGATGGCCGCACGCACGATCGTCCCATAAGGGATTTCGTACGTCGCGTTCAACGGCCTGATGTCTAGCGGGAAAGCTACTTTAAGCATGATGTGCTGTTCGTGCCAGTCGACGTGCATGTGAACGTCGGCGCGCGCAATTTCAGGATACATGCGGATTTCCTGGATGAAGGACGAGTTCTGAAAGCTCTTCTTCACGCGAATCACGGCGCGTACGGGAGTATTTTCAACCAGCTTCACTTCTTCGGCGTCGAGCAATTCCCATTTGTGCTTTTCGTAGTCCAGGTTGATGTTCCATGCGTCATAGTTCCTGGGCTTGTCCACAAACGTCTCGAGCAGGTTCCCTTTACCGGTCGAGCGCAGAATATTCTTTCCCTCCTTCTTGTTCACCAGGCTGGTCACGCAGCCGGTTTTGGGGTCCACCTCCAGGCTGAGGAGCTCATTCTCCAGAGAAAGCCCGCTGGCCTTAAGCGTTGTCGCCGCTTCGCGCGGATTCTCCGTCGAGAAAACGTGGAACACCTTGTATCCCATAGCCGGAACTGCCCGCGCCAGAAAGCGAATTTTCACAACGTGCGTGGCGCTCTGGCGCGAGACTTCGGCGAAGGGCACAACGTTCCCTTGCGGATCGCGAACTTCCAGCTTCGCCACCGGCCACGGAAACTGCACCTCCGCTTCCGTGACGTCGTTCCGCTCCCAGCTCAGGGGGTTGAAAACCACCACGGGGACTCCCTGCCCTCGCGTATCCGCTCGCGTCGCCAGCAGGCGGAGCGAGTCGTGAAGCTGCGGCAGGCACGCATCCCTCAGAAACTCGATGCTCTCCGCTTCGTCCTCGTAGATCACGTGGATGCCGGAGCCGGCCATCTGGTCGTGGAACTCCTCATCGCAGAGCCGCCGCCAGCAGTCTTCGAAAATCCGCTGCGGGTACTCGCGCCCGTGAAGCATGGCGAGCGAGCAATATTTTTCCGAATTCAGCATTAAATGCTCGCTCTCGCGCACGCGCCGCTTGCTTTCCGCCTGCGTCGTATAAACGCCGCGATGGTATTGAAAGTAGAGCTCGCTCTTCCATACGGGAAGATTCAGCGTGGAGAGATTCGCATCCACCTGGTCGAAGAATTCCTGGGCGGTGGAATACTGAAGATTCGGGAACGCCGCGTTGGGAGAGTTCTTCCAGCGCTCGGCGGCGTCCAGCATCTGCCGCGTGGGGCCGCCTCCGTGGTCGCCCACTCCGTAAAGCAGTAACTGCTCCTTGAAGCCGGAGCACAGCGGCGTGTCCTCGGCAATATATCCGGCGCAGGTGACCGGGCTGATCTCATTACCGTAGCCGTGCGGGAAATAGGTGAGGACGCGGCTGCCGTCGGGCGCTTCCCAATGGAACAGCTTATAGGGGAACTGGGTCGTGTCGTTCCAGGAGATTTTTTGCGTGACGAAATAGTCCACGCCCGAGCGCTTGTAAATCTGAGCGAGCTGCCAGCTATAGCCAAACGAATCCGGGTTCCAGCCGATCTTGACGTCCACGCCGAACTTCTTCTTGAAGTACGGCATGGCGGTCAAAAGCTGGCGCACCAGGGCCTCGCCGTCTGGAATGTTCAGGTCCGGCTCGCACCACATGCCGCCTACCATCTCAAACCGCCCGTCGTTCACTCGCTTCTGGATTTCCTTGAATTCGTCCGGATACCAGCGTTCGAGCCAGAGGAAGTACTGCGCGGTCGATTGCGCGAAGTACAACCCGGGATACTCATCCATCAGCTCCAGGGCCGTCCCAAGCGTATCGCGCACCGTTTGAACCGTCTCCACCCACGGCCACAGCCAGGCCATATCCATGTGCGAGTTGCCCACGGCTCGAATGGTGAACTGTTTCATCCACTGCGCCAACGGCTGCATTTTGTCGTCGGCGGCGGCGAGCGATTGATCGAAACCCCTCTGGTCTCCTCGATCGAGCGCACTGAAGTTGATGGCGCTCACCGCAGCCTGCAACTGTGCGTCGCGCTCCTCCTGGCCGTCTTGGAATCCCTTCGAAGCGGCGCTAACGGCCAGGATTTCCTCCATCATGGTTTGAGGATTCGAAGTGCCTGCGGCATACTCTACCTCAAGCCGCGCGAACACGCCGGCGGGAGTGGGCGAATAAGCTGCGATCAGAAATTTCTGGCCGGGCTTTGCCTGGCTCGTCAAAAGAATGGGCCCCTGCGTGTCCGCGGGCGTCATCTCCACCATCGAGCCATTCGAAAACACGCGAATGGGCCTCTGGCTTCCGCCAAAAACCCGTAGATTCAGCCGAACGGGCAGGCCTTGAATCCTGTACCCTCCCATAGCCGCCGGAATCTGTACCCACTTGCGAAACCATGTCGGGCCTTCACCCACCGAGTGCGGCTGAAAGAACTGCTCTCCGCGCGCATGCGCGGGCAATTCGTACACGCTCCAACTCGAATCGTCCAATGCCGGATCTTCCGGATGCGGCGTATCGTCCGCGTGCCATTTCCAGCCGCTCACCATCGCTCCCGTCATGCGATCGAGCTTTTCGACCGCGGCATGATACGGGCTATTTGCCATTCCTCGCATGAAACGCTGCGGCGCCGCCGGCGGCGATCCTGCCTCCGCCATGGCGCCTTCCGCGAGCAGTGCCCCGGCGGACATCTGCATGAAACTCCGGCGATTCATCTTGGCCATTTTGTCTTGCCTCCTCCGGTCCTTGAGCCCGGTTTGTAATTTAAAAGCGAAATATCGCTGTTTATCACTATTTCATAGTTAACGCAAGCGCCTGGCCCGTTATGGCACGGTAAACTTGTTCTGACAGGGGCTGAAAGACACTTGGCGTCATGTCATGCTGAGCATAGCGAAGCATCTTGGCATTTGAACAATCAAGCAAAGGCAGCGATCCTTCGTCGCCTTGGCTCCTCAGGATGACCGTGCCGCCCTTGACTATAATAGGCTATATATATAGACTAGTTAAATCCGGAGGGCGCTTGCCGGCGGCAGTCCACAGGAGGCTCCGGCGAGCCCGGCAGCCGCTTCGGCGCCCCTGTATCAGGGCATGACTTCAGTCATGCCGCAGTGCGCCGCAGACTCCAACGGCTTTAGCCGCTGGCCGGCGCAACCAGCGGCTAAACAGCCTGCGGGAAAAGGCCAGCCTGTCATGCTGGGCGAAGCGAAGCATCTCTGCATTTCTTTGGGAACAAATGCCGGCATTCTTCGCTGCGCTCAGAAGGACATTCGTTGAGCGCGTTTTTCAGCATCCTTTTGGATCTGCGAGCGCACAAAAACGTGGGAACAAATCGCGCCGGAGACGGAAGGAAGATGTGAAGTGGAATCCCTGCACAGGTTCGAGAATGCGTGACAGCAACAAAAAACCATGACCAACAAACCCAGCAAGTTGTTGAAAACAAATGATGGTGATGAGGCCAGTTACCAACAAACCCAGTAAGTTTATGAAAAGCGAGGAGTTATTAAGATTCGTCACGTCATAACCCAGCAAGTTGTTGAATAAACATGCGATAGCTAAATC
Organism: Terriglobia bacterium; assembly: GCA_030041095.1. GTDB lineage: Bacteria > Acidobacteriota > Terriglobia > UBA7540 > UBA7540 > JASHON01. Next base: position 13,155 of record JASHON010000131.1, on the reverse strand, counting down.
TGATCTTCGACGTGGCTCTGCTTTCCCGGCTTGACGGTCTTTTCCACGCTCGTCTAGCATGAGAAGGTGGATGGTTGTCTCGACTCCTTAAGAAAGTTGCGAAGGGCATGATCGACCGGGTCAGCGTGCGCGGGGCGCGCCAGCACAACCTGAAAAACATCAGCCTTGAAATTCCGCGCAACACATTGAGCGTGGTCACCGGGCTGAGCGGCTCTGGAAAATCGTCACTGGCGTTCGACGTGATCTATGCCGAAGGGCAGCGGCGCTACGTGCAGACGCTTTCTGCGTATGCCCGACAGTTTTTGGATCAACTTGAGCGGCCTGACGTGGATTCCATCGAAGGCTTAAGCCCGTCGATCTCGATCGAGCAAAAGACGACGAGCCGCAGCCCGCGCTCGACCGTCGGCACCATCACGGAGATTTACGATTATCTCCGCCTGCTCTACGCCTCGATCGGCGTCCCCCACTGTCCGCGATGCGGGCGCGCCATCTCGCACCAAACCACCGGCCAGATTGTAGCGGCGATCCTGGACCCTTCGGCCCGCGAGAACGCCGCCCAAAGCGACGAGCGCGTCATGATTCTCGCTCCCGTGGTGCGCGGGCGCAAAGGCGAGTTCAGGAAGCTGCTTGACCAGCTTGCGCAATCAGGGTTTGTCCGCGCGCGAGTGGACGGGCAGATCCGGCAGCTTGATGAAACATTCTGGCTCGATCGCAGGCGCAATCACACCATCGAAGTGGTGGTTGACCGCCTGCTCATCAAGTCCGGCATCGAGGCGCGCCTTGCTTCGTCGATTGAGACGGCGATGAAGCTGGCGAAGGGGTTGGTTCAGGTAGCCATGGTCAATGGAGACGAGCGGCTTTACTCCCAGGAATCGGCCTGCGTCGATTGTGGCACGAGCGTGCCGCAACTCGAGCCTCGCTCGTTTTCCTTCAACAGCGTTTACGGAGCGTGCGAAGCCTGCCACGGCTTAGGAAGTAAATACTCTTTCGATCCCGCCAAGATCATTCTGGATTGGTCGCGGCCGCTGCTGGCCGGCGGCTTGGGCCCGGGATCGTCTTCAGCCGCCATGCGACGCACGCTCACGCGCGCGGCTGAGATCCTGGAGTTCGATCTCTCGACACCGTTCGGCCAGCTCCCGGGAAAAATCCAAAATCAGGTGCTCTACGGCAAACCATCCAGGAATCTGGCGGCGCGCTACGAGCCGGGCTTCGAGGGCGTCATTCCGCTTCTGCAGCGGTGGTATGACGTCACGGGCGCCGATGGATTCCATGAGTGGTTTGACCGCTATATGTCCGCGGTTCCCTGCCTCCAATGCCATGGCAAGCGCTTGCGGCCCGAAAGCCTGGCCGTGCAAGTGGCAGGACTCTCAATTGCCGATTTCACTGCGCTTTCCGTGGGCCGCGAAATTGAGACCATGCGTGGAATCCAGCTTACCGATCGGGAAGAAATCATTGCACGGCGTCTGCTCAACGAAATCTCGGAGCGCCTGGGATTCCTCGAGCAGGTGGGACTGGGATACCTGAGCCTGGATCGGTCCTCGGCAACGCTTTCAACCGGCGAAAGCCAGCGCATTCGTCTGGCCACGCAGATTGGCTCCAAGCTGCGCGGCGTGCTCTACGTGCTCGACGAGCCCAGCATCGGGTTGCACCCGCGAGACAACCAGCGCCTGCTCTCCACGCTCGAGAAGTTGCGCGACCTGGGCAATACCGTTCTGGTGGTCGAGCACGATGAAGAGACCATTCGCCGCGCTAACTACGTCATCGATCTTGGCCCGGGCGCCGGCCAGCACGGAGGCGCGGTGGTGGCTGCCGGACCGCCAGAACGGATCGCCTCAAACCCGGCGTCATTGACGGGAAAATACCTTTCCGGCCAGCTCAGCATTCCGGTTCCCGCTCATCGCCGCCGTGTCAAGAACGGCTCACTCACCATCCGGGGAGCGAAAGCCAATAACCTGAAGAGCATCGACGTCCGCTTTCCTTTGGGTGTCTTCACGGTGGTCACAGGCGTTTCCGGATCGGGAAAATCGACCCTGGTGAACGACATCCTTTACCGCGCCCTGGCGCGCAAACTCTATCGATCGTTGGAGGAGCCCGGCGCGCATGAAAAGCTCGTAGGCGCGGAGAAAATCGACAAGGTGATCGTCATCGATCAGGCGCCCATCGGGCGCACGCCCCGCTCGAATCCCGCCACGTATTCCGGCCTGTTCACGCCCTTGCGCGACTTGTTTGCCCACCTCGCGGAGGCGCGCGAGCGCGGCTACGGTCCCGGGCGGTTCAGCTTTAATGTGAAAGGTGGACGCTGCGAAGCCTGCCAGGGTGATGGACTGCGCCGCATCGAGATGAGCTTTCTGCCGGATGTTTTTGTTACGTGTGACGTCTGCCGCGGGCGGCGCTATAACGCCCAGACGCTCGAAGTGAAATACAAGGGAGCTTCCATCGCGGACGTGCTGGAAATGACGGTGGACGAAGCCCTGCCGTTACTCGAAAATATTCCTCCCGTCAAACAGAAACTGGAAACGCTCGCTGCAGTCGGCTTGGGCTATATTCATCTCGGCCAGCCTGCCACCACGCTTTCCGGCGGCGAGGCGCAGCGCATCAAGCTGGCTCGCGAGCTCAGCCGGCGCCAAAGCGGGAGAGCGCTCTACATTTTGGACGAGCCCACCACGGGTTTGCACTTCGATGACGTTAAGCAACTGCTCGCGGTGCTGCAGCGGCTCACCGATCTGGGAAACACCATCATCATGATCGAGCATCACCTTGATGTGATCAAGCAAGCCGACTGGCTCATTGACCTGGGGCCGGAAGGGGGCGACGCGGGTGGCAACATCGTGGCGCAAGGCTCGCCCGAAGAAGTGGCGAGAAACGGCGCTTCGCACACCGGCCGCGCTTTGGCGGCCGTCATGAACGTCACGCCTTGATCAGGCGCGACCGGCGGATGCAACATCTCCCGCCAGCTTCATATCTGCAAATACGAAGCCATCTCGTTCCACCACCTCGCCCGGCCCGATGTGAATCGGGTGGCGAAACATCGGTCCGGCGTAGGTCAAGGTGTGGAACTCGCCGTTTTCGCCGCACGGATCCGCATTCGCAGGAAGGGCCTGAAGGAACGCTTCATCAAACTCGCGGCCGGCAAGCGTACGGTCGAGCTTTTTCGGATCGACGGTGGTAATCCGCGCTTTAAGGCCGGACGATATCATTTCCCGCGCGAGGGCAGAAGTAGGGATATGCCATAGAGGAAAAAACGGCTCGAGTCCGGTTCCAGCCAGTTTCTCTTCCCGATAGCGGCGGACATCTTCGAGGAACAGATCGCCAAAAACTATGGAGCGCACGCCTCGATTCCGAGCTTCGGCGCACGCCCGCGCCATCGCTTCTTCATACGCGGAGTTGGGGCAAGGCCAGGGCAGCGGAACTTTAACCAAAGGCAGCCCGACAGCTTCAGCTTGCAGGTCCAACAGTTCTTCACGCACCGCGTGCATGGCCACACGCTTGAATTTATCGTTCAGGGTGGTGAGCAGAGCCGTCACTTCGACTGTGCCCTGGCGCCGGACCATCTCCAGCGCCCAGGCGCTATCCTTTCCGCTGCTCCAGGAAAGCCAGGCCGTTGGCTTTGTCATGGGTTTACTCAATTCGCAGCGCCGAGCACGGGTCCACTTTGGCCGCACGGCGCGCGGGAAGAATGCAGGCCAGGGCAGCCACCGCAGCCATCACGAGCGCCGCACCGCCAAGCGTCAGCGGATCGTACGAACTGACGCCGAAAAGAACGCTCCGGATGAGCTGGCCAAGAATCAGAGAGATGGCGATGCCGATGGCGAGTCCGATGCCGGTGAGCCGCAGCCCTTCCATCAAGATGAGCCGAACCACATCCTGCCGCTGCGCCCCAAGCGCCATGCGAATGGCGATTTCGTGCGTGCGCTGGCTGACAGAATAAGAAACGACGCCAAAAATGCCTACGGTCGAAAGGATCAGAGCAAGCGCGGCAAACGTCCATACAATCATGTACGGAAAGCTGACGGAGCCGTATTCGCGTCCAATCTCGTGCTCGAGACTTCTGGCCACCTCTACCGGCAGGCTGCTATCCACGGACCTGATGGCACCGCGGTACTGTCGGGTCATGGTAGAAGCAGGCAATGCGGTGCGAATATCAAAAACTGCCTCCTCCATTTGATACTGCGCGTACGGGACAAAGATTTCCGAGACGTCTTCCCGGAAGCCACTGTAAAGCTTGTTGTCTCTCACCACGCCGACAATTTCCAGCGGCTTCGGCGCGCTCTTTGATTGCTGCCCATATACTTTGCTGAGAGGAACCAAAACGTGGCCCAGCGGATTGACATTGGGAAAATATCGGTGTGCCAGCGTTTGATTGATGATCGCCACGCGCGGAGCTGGAGCGTTGTCGGCATCCGCAAAATCCCGCCCTTCGATCAGCGGAGTCCTCAAAGTCCGGAAGAAGCCCGGAGAAATATCGGAGAGAAATGCGCTGGGCTGCTGCGCAGCCGATGGCGGCGAAGCGCCCTCCACGTTGAAGAGCAGATAGTCGTTGGGCAACGACGCGCACGCAGCTTTGACTCCGGGCAAGGCGCGAATGCGTTCGAGCGCCGATCGAACCAACTCGATTTGCTGCGCGGGCGTCTTGTATTTGTAAGGAGGCAACGGCAAGTAAGCTTCGAGAACATGATGAGGATCGAATCCAAGATCCACGTTCAAAATGTTGAGGAACGTATGAATGAGCAGGCCCGACCCGACCAGCAGAATCATGGCCAGGCAAACTTCGCAAACCACCAGCCCGTTGCGCAGCCGGCGGCGGCCCGCTTCAGCCGTTACGGACCCGCTGCTCTCCTTCAGCGGCTCGTTCACGTCCAGCTTTGACGCTCCAAGCGCCGGAACCAGACCAAAAACGATGCCCGTAAGGACCGCCAATCCCAGGCAAAAAACCAGTACGGTTCCATTCAGGCTGATCCATCGCACGCCGATCGCCACGTAGTATCGCTTGCATTCGCTGGCCAGCACGCGCACTCCGGCATACGAAAACAACACGCCCACCACCCCGCCCAGGCAGCCCAAAAGCACGCTTTCCGTCAACAATTGGCTCACCAGCCTTCGCCGGCTTGCGCCCATGGCAATTCGCACGGCGATTTCTTTTCGCCGTGTGGTCGAGCGCACCAGAAGCAGGTTCGCAACGTTAACGCATGCAATCAAAAGCACCAGGAACGCAGCGCTTGAGATGACGATGAGCGGCGTAGCGATTTGCCGATGATAGGCGGCGTGCATCGGCTCGACCTTGATTCCCCATCCTTTATCCGCGTCGGGATATTGAGCGGCCAGCCGCGAAGCGATCGTGTTCAGCTCGATCTGCGCGCGCTGGATGCTCACGCCCGCCTTCAACCGCGCCATGGTTTGAAGGTCGCGCGAGGAACGCCCGGCTTCGCTCCATTCGCTGGCAGGAAGCGCCAGCGGCGTGATGACGTCCAGCGTCGAGTCCCAGATGAAATAGAAATTCCGCGGCATCACGCCGATGATCGTGTAAGGCTTTTCGTCAAGCTGGATGGTCTTTCCGATGGCGCTGCGCTTCCCTCCGAATTGCCTCTGCCAAAGCCCGTAGCCCAGAATCGCTTCTCGATCGTGCCCTGGCTCGGTCTCTTGTCGGGTAAAACCACGGCCAATAACCGGCTGGATGCCGATGAGCTTCAGCATGTTTGCGGAAAGCTCCGCACCTTCCAGGCGCTCCGGCGGATTGCCGCTCGTGAGGTTGTAACTGTTCCAAAGGTAAAAACCCACCTCCTGAAACACGTGGTTCTGCTTTTCGATATCCTGGATATTCGGAGCTGAAACTCCCGCCTGTGCGTATTGTCCATGCAGCATGCGCCACTGCCCGAGGCCGGCAAGCTCATCAGGATGAGGATAAGGAAGAGGGCGGATGATGACGGCATCAACAAAGCTGAAGATGGAAGTGTTGGCGGCAACGCCCAGCGCGATCGCCAGAGCCGCGACAACCGTAAAGGCGGGACTTTTTGCAAGCATTCGCCAGCCGTACTTGAGATCGCCAAGGATGCTCGTCATGCTTTGCCGATTTTACCATCACCGCGCGAGCTCACGCACAGATTCGCACCGGCTGTTCAGTCTGGGAGGTCCGGGCGGAATGGCCGAGCCATTCAGCAGGACCATTGATTCATCGCAGCGCGATAGCGATGCGTACGGAACCACGCTCCTTCGTCTGGATTGATTGGCAGGATTGGAAGATTTTCTAACGCAGCGGCTCGTCCACTTCCTGGAGCCATTCCGGGCGCTTGAGAACTTCGCGAGGGCGCGAGCCGTCAGGTGAGCTGATAATGCCGTCGCGTTCCATCATGTCCAGCAGGCGTGCGGCACGGCCGTAGCCGAGCCGCAACCGACGCTGAAGCAGGGACGTCGAGGCTTTTCCGGATTCCACGACGACGCGGACGGCATCTTCATAAACCGCATCCAGCTCCGGCGAAATTCCCTCGTCATCTTCTTCCGCATCGTCGCCGGAATCTTTATCACGGATGGGCTTGAGGAAATCCTCGTTATAGAGCGGAGCCGACTGGTCTTTCCACCATTCCACGACTTTATTAATCTCTTTTTCAGTGACGAGTGGCCCGTGCAGCCGCACCAGCCTGGAGCTTGCAGGAGGCATAAAGAGCATGTCGCCGCGGCCCAGGAGCGCTTCAGCGCCGTTGGAATCGAGAATCGTGCGCGAATCCACTTTGGACGCCACCCGGAAGGAAAGGCGTGACGGCAGGTTGGCTTTAATCAAGCCGGTGATGACATCGACCGACGGGCGCTGGGTGGCCAGAATCAGGTGGATGCCCACCGCGCGAGCCATCTGCGCCAGCCGCGTAATGGATTCTTCCACGTTCTGCGGTTCCACCATCATCAGGTCCGCCAGCTCGTCGATCACGATTAAAAGATAAGGCAGCGGGCCCTCCTGCCCATCGTTGGATTCAAAGAGATCGAGCGTCGAGTCCGGATCGAAAATCTTGTTATATTGCTCGATGTTTCGCACTCCGTGCTGCGCCAGCTTCTTGAGCCGCTCTTCCATTTCAAGTGTGGCACGGCGCAACACGTTGGCGGCCACCTTGGCTTCCGTCACGATCGGTGTGAAGAGGTGCGGAATGTCATGGTAGAGATTCAGCTCGAGGCGCTTCGGATCAATCAGGATCATGCGAACTTCATCCGGGGTGCATCGAAAGAGGATCGACATGATGAAGGAATTGATCGCAACGCTTTTGCCGGAACCGGTTGAGCCGGCAATGAGCAGGTGAGGCATCTGCGATAGATCGCCAACTTTCACCTTGCCAGTTATATCTTTGCCCAATGCGATGGAGAGGCGCGAAGACGGAGCCGCAAATTCAGCCGACTCCAGGATCTCGCGCAGGTAAATGGTTTCCCGGTTCAAATTGGGCACTTCGATGCCCACGGTGGATTTCCCCGGAATCCGTTCGATCAGGATCGATTCCGCTTTCATCGCCAGGCACAAGTCATCCACCAATCCGGTGACGCGGCTATACTTGATGCCGGCTTCCGGCTTGAACTCAAACGTCGTCACCACGGGGCCGGGATGGATTTGGGTGACCGTTCCCGTCACTCCAAATTCGGCGAACTTGCTGGTCAATTGCGATGCGCGCTCTTTCAGCTCTTTCTCATCGACACGTTGTTGATCGTCCGGAGGGTGCAGCAGGCTGGTGCTGGGAAGCTTAAAGCTATGGGCCTTGTTAGGAACGATTCGCGGCCCCGGCAAGCGGTTGCCCTCACCACGCTGCCTGGCGGACGACTGGGTTGCATCGCTCCCCGGCCATGACTCGTTTTTGGTCTCTGCGAGCAAAACCGGCTCAGGCGCAGGCAAGTTAACAATGGGAGCCAAGGCAGACGCAGACGGTTTCTCTTCCCGCATCACCGGCAGCGGAGTGCGGGGCGCAACCACAGGCTCTTTGCCGAGGATCCGGTCTCGCGCCATTCGCCTTTGAAGCAGTTTCTTGTTTCTCCTTGCGCGCCAGTCGGACCATCGCTTACGCAGCGGCTCGGCCAGGCTCTGGCCACCCGCCGCGAGCACTCGACCGGACGCGGCAAAAGAGAATGTGGTCACCAGGAACAGCGACGCTACAAAAAACGTTCCGGCCACAATGAACGCGCCCACGGAATTGAACGTGCGGACGAGCCCCGCGGCCAGCAGATAGCCGATCATGCCGCTGCCATGGATCACGCCGAAGACGCGAGGCGTGCTGCGAAACAACTCGAGCAGCGAAGCCAGCGAAGCGCATAACACGGCCGCGCCAATCAGCTTTGTTCGAAGCGCGTGCAGCGGACGAACCATAATCCATCTGAAAGCTGCAATCAGGAGAAACAGCGGGACGAGGAATGCCGTCCATCCCATTAATTGCAGAAGCGCGTCGGCCGTATACGAGCCCACGACGCCAATCCAATTCTGGGCGACGGTCGATGACGTGGAAGTATCGAAAGATGGATCGAAACGATGATAGGAGGCCAGGCTCAAAGCTACGAGCACGGCCACTGCAAGCAGAATGAAGCCAAAAAGCTCAGACCAGCGGCGAGGACCAAGGATGGGCGTCCTGCTCTGGGAATTGCGGGATCGGCTGGAGGAAGCTCCGGATTCAGATTGCATCGAGAAAATAAACCTCAAGCGCCGCTTTCGCACAGCTTCGGCATCTTGCCGGCCTTCGAAAGCAACACTGACAAGCGCCTGCCCGCAGGCCTATCAAACCGCTGCGAGACGCGACACCTGGCAATATAACTGGCGATACAATCCCAATCCTGCTGTCCATACTAGCACACCGTGCCGCGCAGGTAAATACTTACCATCCTCGCAGATAGAGTACCTGAACCACGGCAGCGGCTGCCAGGCAATAGATTCCGAAAATGTACCATCGCCCCTGCTCCAGCCATCGCGAGAGCCACTTGAGGGCGAGCAACCCGGCAAGAAATGCGCAGACCATGCCGAGCAGTCCCGGTTCCAGCACCGGGCCCCAATGCACCGCAAGCCCGGCTTTGCTCGCCGTATGATAAACACGCCTGAGTTCCCACGCGATGGCAAGCGGCGTGATCGCCAGTCCGATAGCGAAGCTGAAAGATTCAATTTCGGCGCGTCTTCCATCCGAAAGCAGGCCGCCTGAGATGGTTGAGCCGGAGCGCGAAAAGCCACGAAACGGAATGGCGAAGCCCTGCAGGATTCCCATGGCCAGAGCTTGGGGCAGGCTTACCTTCCGCGGCTCTGCCTGGCCGCTCGCTTCCGGCCGGCGCGCTTCGCGCAGCCCCGCATAAATAATCAAGAGGCCGGCGACGGCCAAAGCCGGAGCAATCCAATTGAGTTTGTGAAACAGAACTTCGATAGAAGCGTGAGTCTGCCCGTGACTCAAAATATGATCGACAACCTGCATCACTGGCACGGCCACGAATCCGGAAAAGAGGCAGGCGACGAAAACGAGCCTCGCGTACTCATAAAAATCCAGCCAGCGGGAAAGAAACTCGGCGCGCCATCGCCGCCAGAAATAAACGATGACGGCAAACATCGTGCCGGTATGCAGCAAGACGAGCAGGAGCGAATTGGCCGGCTTGGACATGTTTTCGTGCAGCAACTCCGCTGCAACGATCACATGCGCAGAGCTCGAGACGGGCAGCAACTCCGTCAGGCCCTGAATGAACGCAAGGATGACAACGTCGATCCACGGCATAGCAAGAGGTTACACTTCCAGAATGACCGGCAGAACCATGGGACGCTTGCCAAGTTCCTCATCGAAAAACTTGCGGAGCACGGAGCGAATCTTGTCTTTGACGACGCCCCAATCGCTCTTTTCCTCGATGTTCGAGATTTCTACGGTCGTCCGGATCATCGCGCGCGCTTTTTCCACCAGGTCCTGAGCCTCTTCCAGCGGGAAGAAGCCGCGCGAGACGATTTCCGGCGGCAACTCCATCTCGCCGGTGTATTTGTTGATGGCAACGATTGGAATCACAATTCCTTCGGCAGAAATTCTGCGGCGCTCGCTGAGAATCACGTCTCCAACCTCGTCCAGCGTGCCCACATCAATGCAGACGCGGCCGACGGGCACGCGGCCGCTCTTCCTGGCGCCTTCGGAGTCAAACTCGAGCACGTCCCCGCTCTCCAGCAGGAACGCGCCCTCCGAAGTGCCGCCCAGCTCTTTCGCCAGCTCCAGGTGCCGGTATAATTGGCGATATTCGCCGTGAACGGGAACGAAGAACCTGGGACGCACGAGGTTGAGCATCAAGCGCAGCTCGTCCTGGCTGGCGTGCCCAGATACGTGAACGGGAGGGTGGCTGCCGTCGTCCCAATGCACGCGGGCGCCGCGGCGGTAGAGATGGTCCATCATGCGGAAAATCGCTTTTTCGTTTCCGGGAATGATGCGCGCGGAAAGAATGACTTCGTCGCCGGGCTCAACGCTCAGCCATCGGTGCCGGTCCACGGCGATCCGCGCCAGCGCGGAGAGCGGCTCACCCTGGCTGCCAGCCACCACCACCGCAAGCTGATCCACCGGCAGCTTTCGCAGATCCTGCGGATTGACAATGAGACCTTCCTCAATGCTCAACCGGCCCATGCGCATGGCAATCTCTGAATTCTGATACATGCTGCGGCCCAGAAAACAGAGACGGCGGCCATGCTCGCGGGCCAAGTCCGCAAAAATCTGCATGCGATGAAGCGAAGTCGCAAAGCACGAAATCAATACCCGGCCGTGCGCTTCTGCCAGCACTTCCGAAAGACGTTCGCGGACCGCGCGCTCGGAGGGCGTCATACCCGGCCGCTCGACGTTGGTGGAATCCGAAAATAGAGCCAGAACGCCCCGTCGGCCGTAATCCGCCAGCGTGTGCAAGTCGCTCACGCGCTGATCCGTGGGCGTGGGATCGAACTTAAAGTCACCGGTGTGAATAACCGTGCCGAGCGGCGTGGTGAGAGCGAGAGCCCCTGAGTCAATAATGCTGTGGGTCAGGTGGATGAATTCCACGCGATAAGGCCCCAGCTCAAACGGCTCGCCGGGATGCATCTCACGCAGCGTCGCCGCTTCCGCAAGCCCATGTTCTTCCAGGCGCGCTCGAACCAGCGCCAGCGTAAAAGGAGTGCCGTAAACCGGCGCATCGATCTGATCCAGAACGTACGGAAGAGCGCCGATGTGGTCTTCATGGCCGTGCGTCAGCAGAATCGCTAATATGCGATCCCGGTTTTCGAGAAGGTAGGTGATGTTAGGAATTACAACATCGACGCCAGGCAATTCGGCGTCAGGAAAGATCACTCCGCAATCCACCACCACGAGATGGCCGTCGGATTCGAAGGCCATCATGTTCATGCCGAATTCGCCCAGGCCCCCGAGCGGAATCGTTTTGAGCTTGCTTGTGGAAGATGAAATTGTGGAATCTCCTGTCGCGATGAAGCTCGCTGCCCGAAGTGCAACCGTGTGGAGTGTCCGGCAGGGCCGGAGGCAACCTGCGGGACGAAGGATCCGCAGAACTTAGGTTAACGGTTAGGGAGCAACGCCCACACCACCACCCGATAAGTCTATGTTGATGGCAAAATAAGTCAACTCTTTTCGCATCTCAACCCGAAGTTGCCGATGCAGACCGTGGGTTATGGATTCGAATCGACAGGCACTTCCTTGAGCTGGGTTTCCCGGCCACAGCATACGCAGTGCCCCGGTTGCACGTAGGTGATGTTGCAGACGGGACAGTAATACTCAATTCTGTAACGCTTGCCCGCGTGAATGGCGAAGATCTGGCGCACTTGAAAGCCGCCATCCGGCTCAACCGTTCCCACCAATTGCAACTCTTGATTGAGGAGCCGCTTATCCTGGAGGGTCTTGTAGAGATAAGCGGATTGTCCCGAGAGTTTGTATTGCTCGCGAGATGTTGAAAGCGTAGGATGGCCGCCGGCGAGCGTGCCAAGCTTTCCGCGGATGATGACGACGGCATTCGAGACTGAAGGAGAAGACGCGGCGCCGGTGGCCGGCGCGGAGCCTGCAAGGAGCGCCGTAACGAAGAGGGCGGTGAGAGACAAAGCAGCCCGTTTCATCGCTCATCCCTCCCCTTGATATTGGCCCACCAGAACCAGGGAGAACGGCAGTTGCTGCGCCTGGCCGCTGTCGGATGTGTCCAGTTTTACGTCAACCGCCCAGTTCCCTTGATCGTCCTGTATCGCAGAAGGGAAGGTCATGCTGGAGCCTTGATTTACCGGGTCGACCATCAGCACGGCCGGATGCCCCGTTCCTGTCGCCAGCCGGCTTGCCTTCACCACCTGGTCAAACGTCATATCCTGCGCCGGATTCGTATCATCGCTGATGGGAATCATCAGCAGGAAGTCCCGATAATTGCTCACTCCCATGTGGTTGCCGTCCTGCGGAATCAGCGCGTATCGCAGCGTGTAATAACCTGCTTTGAGGCTCTGTCCACGGTAATCCGTGCCGTTGCCGGGAAAATGAATTACGCCCAGAAATTCTCCGATATTGAGACCCGCATAGATCACATCCGGGGCGGGCGAAGCGGGCTTTGCGTAAGGAATGCCCTTGCGCCACCAAATCTCGCAGACAGGCGAGCCTTGGCTGTTTTCAAGCTCCACGCTTTGCGACTCCAGCGCGGACTGAACGCCGCCAGGAACAGCGGCAGGAGGCCCACCCTCCACGGCTTTGTAAGTTCCCTGCCCCCACAAGGCTGTCGCTGCGAACAGCAAGACGATGAAACATGATAAGACGGTTTGTTTACGTGTCATAGGCATGTCCTGAACAGTTCTCGAACTGGAGATTTAATCATCACGTCACGCGGGTATCCGACCCAGGCGTTTTACTCTAGAGCGGCTCAACAGGCTGCGGAAAACTCTTTCGGGAGTTGACGTAGCGCCGGCTTCCAGCCGGCAACTCCCTTCAATTCAACGGAGGCCGGCAAGATGCCGGCGCTACGTTCGCGGCGGCGCCGAGTTTTTCCGCAGCACGTTAGTAATACTAGGTTAAGTAATTAAGAGGTATCATCAAATCTTGTTTCACACCACGGGCATCGGCCCGAGAGCCTAACCAAGATGACTTGGAGTCTCTTCCTCACTGCTGGCAAAGTCACACCAGAAGTTTTTTTTAAGGCGTGCTTGCTCGGAACGAAGAAAGGCGTAAGCCAGGGTGACCAGGAAAACGTGAT
>JASHON010000010.1 GCA_030041095.1 Terriglobia bacterium | reverse complement strand
CCCCGATCCGTCGATAAGGGACGGAGCGGTTTACTCAACCGGGTTCTCGAACCACGCGGCAGAGAGTTTGGACCGAGGCAGCTCCGGGGTTCGCTAATTTCGTGGAGCGTTTACGATTTTTGTGGACTACCGAAGCCCGCCGAGGTTTCGCACCGCGAAAACGAGAGACACTTCGAACTCAGGTTCGAGAAAGGGCCTTGCAAATCCGTCGATAAGTGCTGCATTGTGGTGCAAGCCAACTCAGGTCGCAGCCAGCAACTCCAGGCCCTCCCGATAGGCAGCGATCCACACCCCCTTCACAGCCAGCCGCAGGATCAAACGGCGGGCATGACGCACCAGCCGTCCCGGCATATTGAAGATCAGAAACCGCAATCGTTTGGGGCGCGCCGTCGCCAGCTCGGGCGGCAGAGCCAGCCGCTTCAGAACCGTCAGCACGTTCTGAGCGATCACCGCCAGTCGCAGCCAGGCCGCATTCACCCCGAAATACTTCGAGGGCAGCACCCCGCCTCCCAAATCGTTCTTGATCACGTCATGCACCATTTCGATGGTGCCCGCCTTCTCGCGGTGCCACTCGATCAACCGGGCCGCCTTCAATTCCCACCGGTTCGTCAACACCGCGAAGTGCCGCACCCGGCTGCCGTCCTCGAATAGCTCGCCCTGTTTCTTGCGAATGCGGATGGCAACATAGCGAAGGGGTTGCGTGTCCTTCTTCTCCGACTTCTCACCGGGTACGAACGGCACCTCCGCACACTCGCGGATTTCTTCCGGATGCGGGTCACCGTAGCGCTTCCACTCGGGTTCCAGCACCGCCTGAATCGCTTGGTGCAAAGCTTCGCTCATCCGGGCGCTAACGGCAAAACCGATCCGCCCTTGCGGTCCGCCCTCGCGTTTCTCGTCTCGCAACCAATGGATCAAACCATTTTCGTGACAGGCCGAATCGCCCCGATAGTAATACTCACCCACCGTGTCCGGCAGCGCGGCGAAGGCCCGCTGCGCCACCTCCAGGGGCTCCATCTGCGCCGGCACATTCCCGTCTCGAAACTGATCCGCCAGCACCAGCCCCGTCTCCGCCCACACCGCCAGCATCGGCTGATAACCCCGCGGGCCTTCATACGTTGGCAAGGCCTGCTGCTTCCGACTCTCGATAATCGTGGCGTCCTGGTCCACCGTGGCCATCCGCTGTTGCGGGCGGCGCTCGCCGAAGCGCTGAATCAAATCCCGGTTCACTCCCGCCAGCCCTTCCAGCGGTGCCGTCTCCTCCGGGATATAGGCAACCTGGCCCGGCAAGCGCCGCTGCCGGGCTTCCTTGATCTTCTCCTCCTCGTGAAAGCAGTTCAGAAACTGCCGCGCGGCCTCCGCCGAGGGCAACTCGTGCCCGATCATCTCCTTCAAGCCGGGGTCTTCTCGCAGGCGCTTGAAGTCGTCCACGCATTCGCCCCCGGCGGCGTTCAGAATCACGAAGCTCTCGATGAACGTCGCTTCATCGTAGCCGCGATCACGCTCCTTAACTCGGACCTGCTCCTTCGCGCTCTCCGGCAAACCCAACGAACGGAACGTCTGCACCACCAGCGGGATTCCACCCAGCGCGGTGAGCGTCTCTTCGAGCGGTTCGGGATCAACTTCAAACAACAGCGGCGATTCAGTCGGCGAAGGTTGACGTTGTCTGCGCATGCCGCGATCATACCGGAATCCCGCACCCCACGGGTGAGCAATTTGGGCAAGGCTACTTCCGCTGCACCGCTCTCCCCAGCCCCTGTTTGCTGGTCGCCACCAACGTGGCTTGTGACCCAGCGACCGGCGGCGGACTTTTACCGACGGATCAGGGAGCCCCGGGTATTTCCAAACCATGGAAATTCCCTTTATTGCCGGCCGGGATTTCAATGGGAACGATTCGGCCAAATCGCCCATGGTAGTCATCGTCAATCAGGTGTTCGTGAAGAAGTTCCTCTCCAGGTCGAAAAATGCCGTTGGCCAGCGGTTTCGCATGGGCGCGCCCCCGGGGATGCCGGAGCCTTACTTTCGCGTCGTCGGAGTCGTCGAGAACTCGGTTTACGACGACATGCACGTGCCGTTTGAGCCGGTGACGTATTTACCACGCGCCCAAGACGACCACCCGGGCGTTGGGGTTACATTCCTGGTTCGCTCGGGGGTGGGCACTGCGAGCCTGATTAACAGCGTCAAGAACGCGATTGCCGGTGTCAACCCGGAAGTCAACGTACAGTTTAAGGTATTGCGAACGCAGATTCGCGACTCCCTGGTTCAGGATGAATTGATGGCGACGCTTTGTGGATTCTTCGGCGCTCTCGCCGTGCTGCTGGCCGCGATTGGACTCTACGGCGTAATTTCATACACCGTTGCACAGCGCACCAACGAAATCGGAATCCGCATGGCGCTGGGCGCACAGCGCTCCGGCATCATTCGGATGATCTTGGGTGAAGTCGCAGTGCTGATCGGGATCGGGATAGCGATTGGCGCGGCGCTGGCGTTCGCCGGCGGCAGAGCTGCCGGCTCGCTGCTCTTCGGACTCAAGCCACACGATCCGCTCACTCTCGCTCTTGCCGTAATGATCCTGGCCGCGATTGGCCTTGCTGCCAGCTTCGTGCCCGCGCGCCGCGCGGCCAACGTGGACCCGATGGTAGCGCTGAGATATGAATGAGGCCGTGGGCCGAGCGGGCGATCACGCGATTTGAACCAACGGGAGGGCCCAGGCGTTGGCTGGAGCCATGGCACGGATTCTCAGGCCAGCCGAACAGGAGGGCGAATTATGAGCCGGCGCAAGCGCATGATGGAGGGTCTCGATCGGGACATCCGCGACTTCATTGAAAGGGAGACCCAGGACAACATCGAGCGGGGAATGCCGCCCGAAGAGGCCCACTACGCGGCTCTGCGCAAGTTCGGCAACGTGACACAGGCCAAGGAAGGCACGTGGGAGGTGTGGGGTTTCGGTTGGCTTGAGGAATTGTGGCAGGACGTGCGTTACGGAATGCGACAGCTTCGCCGCAATCCGGGATTTACCACGGTTGCTCTGCTTACGCTCGCTCTCGGAATAGGCGCTAATACGGCCATCTTCAGCCTCATTGATGCAGTCACGTTGAGAACGCTGCCGGTCCACAGGCCCGACGAGCTGGTGCAATTAAAAAGGCAAGATCGCCGATACGCGGGCTTAGGCTCGCCCAACTTCAGCAACCCCCTTTCTCTTCTGTGGGCAGGCGGAGCCTCGCCGTTCTTCAGCAACCCTCTGTGGGAACAAGTGCGAGAGCAACAGAACGTTTTCTCGGGGGTGTTCGCTTGGGCTAATCTCCGGTTCGATCTCACTCGAGGTGGAACCATACACCCCGTGGACGGGGCGTTCGTGAGTGGAGACTTCTTCACGACCTTAGGGCTCCGTCCGGCTGCCGGACGCTTGATTGCAGCGTCTGACGACTACCGCGGCTGCCCACCCGTGGCTGTTCTAAGCTATGGGTTCTGGCAAGGGCACTACGGCGGCGCAAGTAGAGCCGTCGGGAGTATCCTGTCGCTCAACGACCATCCCTTTGCAATCATCGGCATCGCTCCGCCTGGCTTTTATGGAATGGAAGTGGGTGGGAATTCGGGAGTCTTTGCGCCGATTTGCACGGCGGAGATTTTTGGTACGTTGCCGCCACTGGACGCGCGCGCCGGCTGGTGGCTGAGCGTGGCCGGCCGGATGAAGCCCGGCATCAGCCGAGCCCAGTTGATTGCCCGACTCCGGGTACTTTCCCCTCGTATATTCACCGCCGCTGTGCCCCAATACTGGCCTGCCGACGAGCAGCGGGGCTTTGAGGAGGAGAAACTGGCGCCGACTTCCGCTGCGACAGGTACGTCGGCCTTGCGGCAGCAATTCGACCAGCCCTTAGAGGTTCTGATGGTCATTGTGGGCCTCGTGTTGCTAATTGCCTGCGCAAACATTGCCAGCCTGATGCTCACCCGCTCCGTTGTCCGCGAAAGGGAAATCGCGGTAAGACTGGCGTTGGGCGCAAGCCGGTGGCGGTTAGTCAAGCAACTACTTACGGAATGCGTTCTGCTCTCTGCGATGGGCGCGCTCGTCGGATTTCTTTTTGCGCGCTGGAGTGCCGCTCTTCTGGTTCGCAGTGTCTCAATTCGCACGATCTACTCGGTGGCGAAGATCCCTGTGTTTCTCAATCTCTCGCTCGATGGCCGTGTTCTCGGATTCACCGCTGCGGTTGCCATTCTCACTACGGTCCTGTTTGGCATTCTGCCCGCCCTCCAGTCCACTGGCGTGTCGTTGACCTCTGCCATGAAAGGCAGCCGAACGATCGAATTCGACCGTCCGGCTCGGTTGCGGAGCCGCCGGTTGATCGTAGCGTCGCAGGTAGCGGTTTCGCTCGTGCTATTGGTGGCCGCTGGATTGTTGTTGCGCAGTTTCGCGAAGCTGGCAACGCTCGATCTCGGCTTTGATCCCAAGAATGTACTAATAGTTTATTGCGACTTGGAAATGTCGAAAGACTTGAGCTTCCTGAAGACACCACACCCCATCAACTTTGACCAAATTGAGAACCGGCTGCGGGCTCTTCCCGGCGTCCTTTCTGCAAGCCGCTCAACACGGACACCTGCCGAAACAAGCTACAACAAACACACGGTTCACACTGAGTGGTCCAAAGCTTTCACAGGTGCGAAGGCTCTGGCGTGGTCCAGCAACGTCTCTCCTGAATACTTCAAAACGTTGCGAACGCAATTCGTGGCAGGGCGCGACTTCAATGGCGGCGACACAAGCACTTCTCCCATGGTGGCGATCATTGACCAGACGGCGGCACGCCGCTTCTTTCCGGGCCTCGATCCCGTTGGCAGAACATTCTGGACTGACGGCCTTGCGTTGCAACCCGGCCCCCCGATCGAGGTTGTGGGCGTTGTCCGGGATGCCATGTACGCGTCACCGTGGGAGGAGCATCGTCCCACGGTCTTTTTCCCCGTCACTCAGGCTCACGATCTCACGGGTGCAGATACGTTCGAATTGCGGACTGCAATACCACCTACAGCGCTCATCTCGTCGGTTCGGGCCGCCGTTGCCTCCGTGAACCCTGCCATTCCCCTCGAGTTTCACACTCTGGCACAGCAGGTAAGCGACTCGATTCTCCGGGAGCGCCTGCTCGCCGAGCTTTCCGGCTTCTTTGGCTCTCTGGCATTGTTGCTGGCATTGATCGGTCTTTACGGTACGGTCAGCTATCTTGTGGCACAGAGGCATAGAGAGTTCGGAATCCGCATGGCGCTGGGGGCAAAACCGGGTTCAATCCTCTGGCTGGTCATGCGCGACGTCTTTTCCGTTATCTCTGTCGGTCTGCTCGCGGGCACAGCCATGTCACTGGCAGCAACAAGACTGCTCCAGCAACTATTGTTCGGGCTCGGTCCACGCGATATCGGAACCCTGGTCATGGCAGTGGCGGCACTGTCCATCGTTGCGTTAGTGGCAAGTTACCTGCCCGCGCGGCGGGCGACGAAGACAAATCCCATGGAGGCGCTCAGATACGAATAGGGAGCGCGGGGATGAGCTGGTGTGGAGAGGATGAAAGCGCCTTGCGTGAGGGTTCTGCGAGCCACACCGACCTCATGCACGGTCAGTCGTGAGGCTGCTCACGGGCATGTCGTTGCCAAGGCGATTGCAATGAGATCGGAAGAGGTGTTGCAGGTTGAGCAGGGGTCGCTGTCCCCGCCCTGCACCGCCTCATCAAGCGGGGATGGATTTCGGTCCAGGACGGTACTTCGGAGAACAATCGGCGTGCGAAGTTCTACCGGCTCACCGCCAAGGGGCGGCGTCAGTTGGCGAGTGAGATGAGCAAGTGGGACAAGCTGGCGGGAGCCATCGCCCGGATTCTCAGGCCAGCCGAACAGGAAGGCGAATCATGAGCCGGCGCAAGCGCATGATGGAGGGTCTCGATCGGGACATCCGCGACTTCATTGAAAGGGAGACCCAGGACAACATCGAGCGGGGAATGCCGCCCGAAGAGGCCCACTACGCGGCTCTGCGCAAATTCGGCAACGTGACACGGGCCAAGGAAGGCACGTGGGAGGTGTGGAGTTTCGGTTGGATTGAAGAGCTGTGGCAGGACGTGCGCTACAGCCTACGGCAACTCCGCCGCAATCCGGGTTTCACCGCGGTAGCGGTCATTACTCTCGCGCTCGGCATTGGCGCGAACGCCGCCATCTTTCGACTCGTTGACGCGGTACGCCTCCGCACTCTGCCCGTAAGAAGTCCTAATACCCTCGCCATCATTCACCTGAACCGGGATCAGTGCTGCGTCGGCAGCCATTACGGAACGTACTCGGAATTCACTTTTCCCCTCTGGCAACAGGTTCACAATCGGCAGAAGGCCTTTTCCTCCGCGGCGGTATGGAGTCAAGACGAATTGAATCTGGCTATCGGCGGCGAAGTGGAATATGCGGATGCGATTTGGGTAAGCGGCAAGTTCTTTTCTGTTCTCGGCATTCAGCCGTTTCTCGGCCGCTTGATTTCGCCCGCCGACGACCATACCGGCTGCGCAGGAGGCGTCGATCTCAGCTATTCCTTCTGGCAGCGCCGATATGGCGGGTCCGCTTCCGTCATCGGCAAGACGCTTACGCTCAATGGACATCCGTTTCCGATCCTGGGCGTGACGCCGCCGAGCTTTTTTGGAGTGTCGATTGGGGACCGCTTCGATCTTGCCGTGCCGGTCTGCGCCTTGGCGATCACCGGCGGCAGATACAGGAGTTTCAACGGTCCGGATGCCCGCGAGGAATGGTGGCTCGCCATGTTGGGCCGGCTGAAGCCCGGCTGGAGCCTGGAGCGCGCGACAGCACAGCTTGCAGCGATCGCTCCCGCGGCCTTACAAGAGACCATTCCTCCGCAATACGACGCCGACATGGTGAAACATTATCTCGCGTCCAGGCTCGAGGCGGTTCCTGCCGCGAATGGCTTCTCGGACTTGCGGCAGCAGACTTCGAATCCTCTTTGGCTGCTACTGGGACTTTCCGGCCTGGTGCTGCTGATCGCCTGTGCGAATCTTGCAAACCTCGTGCTGGCGCGCGCCAGCGCCCGACAGCGCGAAATGGCTGTGCGCCTTGCCCTGGGCGCTTCACGAGGACATATCATCCGGCAACTGTTCGCGGAAAGTGCGCTGCTGGCGGCTGCCGGCGCGCTATGCGGAGGAGCTCTGGGCGCGATTCTGAGCCGGTTTCTCGTGGTTTTAATGAGCACGCCGGATAATCCCATTTTCCTCGACATGCCTACCGACTGGCGGGTCATCGGTTTTCTGTCCGGCCTGGCCGTTCTGACCACGATTCTTTTTGGCCTGCTGCCCGCTTTCCGAGCGGGGCGCGTGCCACCCGGCTCAGTGATGAAGGCGGGCGGCCGCGGAGTAACGACCGGGCGCGAGCGTTTTCGCCTGCAGCGCATTCTTGTGGCGTCGCAAGTGGCGCTCTCGCTGGTGCTGGTAGCCGGCGCGCTACTCTTCGCCCGCAGCCTCGATAACCTGATGATGCGCAATCTCGGGTTTCAGCAAGAAGGCGTT
Organism: Terriglobia bacterium; assembly: GCA_030041095.1. Lineage (GTDB taxonomy): Bacteria > Acidobacteriota > Terriglobia > UBA7540 > UBA7540 > JASHON01. Next base: position 17,190 of record JASHON010000010.1, on the reverse strand, counting down.
CTGGTCGCGAATCTCGATTTCACGCGGCTCAATTTGCCGGTCGGACGCCGCAATCCGTTGATTCGAAATTTACTCGACCGTGTGCGCGCCGTCCCCGGCGTCGCCACCGCCGCAGCGTCCGACCACTCGCCGGTCAATGGGTGGAGTTCGAACCGCCCAATACTTGGCAAAGACGGCGCAATCGAGGGCTTCGCGGATGTGCAGTTCATTGGCCCGGCGTACTTTCGGACTATGGAAACGCCGATCCTCGCTGGCCGCGATTTCAACCAAAACGATTCGGCAGCATCGCCCAAGGTCGCCATTGTCAATCAGGCATTCGTCAAGAAGTTCCTCCAACGAACGAGTGGCGCCGTTGGCGAAGAGTTTCGCGTGGGGCGTTTTGGGAAACCGAAGCTCTATTACACGGTCGTTGGCGTGGTGGCGAACTCGGTTTATGACGACATGCACGCACCGTTTGGGCCGGCGATGTACTTCCCGCGCGGCCAGAACGCGCAGCCGGACACCGCGACCACACTCCTGATCCGGTCGAGGGTGGGCACGGCGGGGATGCTGAATCCCCTGAAGTCTGCCATCACCGGCGTGAGTGGGGAAATTGACATCCAGTTCGTGGTGCTGAAGACGCAGATTCGCGATTCGCTGGTTCAGGACGAACTGATGGCTACGTTGTGCGCATTCTTTGGCGCGCTCGCCGTGCTGCTCGCGGCGATTGGACTCTACGGGGTGATTTCCTACACCGTTACACAGCGCACCAATGAAATAGGCATCCGCATGGCGTTGGGTGCGCAGCGTTCCGGCATCATTCGGCTGATCTTGGGAGAAGTTTCCGTTCTCGTTGGTATTGGCCTCGCGGTCGGCGCCGGGCTCACGCTAGCCGGCGGCAAGGCCGCGGGATCGCTTCTTTACGGCCTCAAAGCAGACGACCCGCTGATTCTGGCTCTTGCAGTGAGCCTTCTCGCAGCGATTGGGTTAGCTGCGAGCTTCGTTCCCACACGCCGCGCGGCGAAAGTGGACCCGATGGTGGCTCTGCGCTATGAGTAAGGCAGCGGTTGGCGATTGCTGCTTCGCCAGACTGTTGCTGCGGCACGCCTAGGCTTCGGTGGCGCGAAACGGCTTGGAGTGCGGCCGCGGAGCTGCCGCCTTGCGCGATGGCGGGTTTTCGAGGGATGAATGCCAACCGAAACGTGAGATCTGTTACCTCTCGCACGCCATTAAGACAATCTCAAAGCCGTCCCCATTGTGCCTCACGTGAACCTGTCGGAAATCCTCGATTACGAGGTCGCAGCCGAGATGTGCCCGCGGAACTGTCGTGAGAAGGCCGACCGCACGCATGCCCGCGCTCACCGCCGCTGCCACTCCGGCAGCAGTATCCTCAAACACGAGACAATCCGAAGGAGCCACATTCATTCTCTTTGCCGCCTTCAAAAACCCTTCGGGGTCCGGTTTCCCCCTCTCGATATCTTCGGCACAGACAAGCACAGGGGGCGCCGGCAATCCGGCGACGCTCAGGCGGATTTCCGCAAGCCGCCGATTCGCGGACGTGACAACCGCCCATGCGCCATCCTGCGCTGCCACCACGGAATCGCTCGCGCCCGGAACAGCCACAACCTCGCTCGTGTCGGCCTCCTCAAGGGCCGCCATTTCAGCATTGTCGCGCGAACAGTCGACTTCCGGCAGGAAGTGTTTCATGGTCTCGATGGACGGCCTCCCGTGCGAGAAAGCAAGGACGGCGCTTAACGACAAGCCATGGCGAGCCACCCACCATTCCCACCCACGCTCCACAGCACGGGAGGAATCAACCAGCGTTCCGTCCATGTCGAAAATCAACGCCGCGCAACGAATTCTTTCTTGCACTGCTGTCCTCTCAGGAGAAAAGTGGGCCAAATGACGTCGGCGGATTTACGCCATTTCATTTCGAAGTGGTTTCGTGCCGCTTTCAAGATTGATAGTGAAAAGCCTCACGCCAAGCCGCAAAGTCGCCAAGTTTTCGCAAAGAGATTATAGAGGTTTCCCTTTGCGCTTCTTTGCGTTTTTGCGCCTTTGCGAGAGGCCCTTGATTTTTTCTCAACCTCCCAGTTTCGAGCTCGTGCCGCGGGCGTGTCGCCTGGGCCGCTGTTGGCTTATCAGGATAGCGAAAAGCCTCACGCCAAGCCGCAAAGCCGCCAAGTTTTCGCAAAGAGATTATAGAGGGTTCCCTTTGCGCTTCTTTGCGTCTTTGCGAGAAACCGTTGATTTTTTCTCAACCTCTCAGTTTCGAGCTCGTGTCGCGGGCGCGTCACCTGGGCGCTGTTGGCTGATCGGGATAGTGAAAAGCCTCACGCCAAGCCGCAAAGTCGCCAAGTTTTCGCAAAGAGATTATAGTGGTTTCCCTTTGCGCTTCTTTGCGTTTTTGCGCCTTTGCGAGAAACCGTTAATTTTTTCTCAACCTAGTCGTCGGATTTTTAACCCTTATGGGCGACATCGCGAGTGCTTCGCCTCGCTGCTGCTGGCTGATCGGGATAGCGAAAAGCCTCACGCCAAGCCGCAAAGTCGCTAAGCTTTCGCAAAGAGATTATAGAAGTTTCCCTTTGGGCGATGATTTGATCGCGGTCCCGTTTAATAAAACTGTCGCATCTGTCCCATTCGTCTCCTCTCTCTCCCTGCATTCTGCTAGGCTATGAGTGAGCTCTCGAAACGAACATGCTTAGATAAATAACATAACTCAAGATACGCCACGGAGCCATCGATGATATGCTGGTAACTTCATGAAAACAGGCAACGTAAAGCTTCATAAACCACGCAGCCTCGCAGGATGCTTCTCTTTCAAAGGAGTTCGCTGCCGATGACGGTCTATTCGATTCAGCCGGTCAAGGTGGGGCGTCTTCGCACTTATTCCCTGGAATCGCGCCCCAGCAAAGTGAGTGTCGAGAGTTTTGCCAGGGCCGTGAGGGCCGATGCTTCGATTCGCCGGTGGGTGCAATCACTTCCTCACATCCTCGCCGGCAACTCACTGCGGGCCGTCATCGACTCATTGGAGCGCGCCAAACGCAAGCGAAAGCCGATGGTCTGGGGTTTAGGCGGGCACGTGATCAAGGTAGGGCTGGGACCGGTGTTGATTGGGCTTATCGAGCGCGGTTATGTGACCGGAGTGGCGATGAACGGCGCTGCGCTTATACATGACTTTGAGATCGCCTTGGCCGGGAAAACTTCCGAAGACGTTCCCGCCGTGCTTGGCGAAGGCCGCTTCGGCATGGCGGAGGAAACAGGCCGGCTGATCAACCAGTCGATTGCGGCAGGCGATGGCGATGGATTGGGCCTGGGAGAAGCGGTGGGACGATTTGTGGCCCGGGCGCGAGAAGCGCGTTTTCGCAAGTTCAGCCTACTGGCCGCGGCTTACAAGCGCCGCATCCCGGTAACCGTACATGAGGCGATTGGCACGGACATCATCCACGCGCATCCCGCAACCGAGCCGCGCGCCTTGGGCGCCACCACCTACCGTGATTTCCTGCTTCTGGCCGCGCAGGTTCAAAAGATGGACGGCGGCGGCGTTTACTTGAACGTCGGCTCGGCCGTGATTCTACCGGAAGTATTTCTCAAATGCTTCAGCCTCGCTGCCAATCTTGGCCGGACTCCGAGCGGTCTTACCACCGTCAACCTGGACTTCATCCAGCATTACCGGCCCACTCAAAACGTTGTCTTGCGCCCTCAGACGGCCGGCGCAAGCCCGCGCAGCGCAAAAGCGAATCACGGCTACGCCATCACCGGCCATCACGAGCTGTTGATCCCGCTGATCGCCGCTGCGCTCAGGTAGTTTATACTGCCAATGATGGATTTGGAAAATTCAGAAACGCCTTCGGAGAACATCGACGCTCTCGTTCCCGAGCCGGCTCCCCGAAGCAAGCCCGAGCCTTGGACTTTTCTCGATTTACTCTTCTTCATCCTGTTCTTCATCGCCACGCTGTTCCTGACGTTCATCGCCGGCGTCGCGGTGTATGCCGCGCTGAGCCCCTTCATGGGCTGGCACTATTCGCTCCTGACCCTGTCTCAAAATACAACGTTCCTTCTTAGCGTGCAGTTCGCGTTCTACGCGCTGATCCTCGGCTACCTCTACGTCCTGGTGGTGTTTCATTACCGGCTCCGCTTCTGGAAAGCGTTCCAGTGGGGACCGCTCAGCTTGCGTCAGGTTCTCTATTTTATCGGCGCGGGCATCGTTCTTACCTTGGCCATCGAATTTGCGCCCACAGTGCTGCCGGATAAGAGCCACTTTCCTCTGGAGCAATTACTCAATTCCCCGACTTCAGCCTATGAAACGGCGGCCTTCGCCGTGTTTTTTGCGCCGTTTATGGAAGAATTGATTTTTCGCGGATTCCTCTTTTCCATCTTCGAGCATCGCATCGGGTTGCGCACGGCTGTGATTGGAACTGCCGTCCTGTTCGCCGGCCTGCACGCTTACGAATATCAGGGCGCGTGGAATCACCTGCTGCTGATTTTTGTTGTGGGGCTGGTGCTTTCGCTCACCCGCGCCTGGTCACACAAGCTTGCGCCCAGCGTCGTGATCCACGCGAGCTACAATGCCTGCCTGATGATCGGGTTGTATATTGCTTCCTCGCATTTTCGCATGCTTCAGAGCCTGGTACGCTGGTCATGAAAATAAGCCACGTTGAGCTTCTCGAGTTGCAACTGCCTCTGGTCTCGTTTTTTGAGACCAGCTTTGGCCGCACCACGGCGCGGAGGATTGTCCTGGTTCGGGTTGAGGCGGAGGGGCTGACTGGTTGGGGCGAAGTGACCTGCGGCGAGAAGCCTTTTTACAGTTACGAAACTCCGGAGACAGCCTGGCACATTCTCCGTGACCTCCTGATTCCCTCGGCGCTGGCGCAGCCCTGGAATGAGGCTTGCGAGTTGGCTGCAGCGTTCCGGCCCATTCGCGGCCACAACATGGCCAAAGCGGCGCTGGAAAACGCGGTATGGGATATCGAAGCGCAAGCCAAGGGTGTATCGATCGCCAAGCTATTGGGTGGAGAGCTCCAGGAAATTCCCTGTGGCGTTTCGATTGGCATCCAGAACAGCGTCGATCAACTTCTGGAGAAAATTGAGCGGGAACTGGCGGCGGGATATCAGCGGATCAAGGTGAAAATCAAGCCCGGCTGGGACGCGGCAATACTCGAGAAAATCCGAAACCGGTTTCCCACCATTCGCCTGATGGCTGACGCCAATTCCGCCTATTCCCTGGCAGACATCGAACACTTGAAATCTTTTGACCGGTTCGGACTGATGATGATCGAGCAGCCGCTCGGCTGGGACGATCTCGTGGACCATGCGCGATTGCAGCGGCAGTTGAAGACGCCGGTTTGCCTCGACGAGTCCATTCACGGCCCTGACGATGCGCGTAAGGCCATCGAGCTTGGCTCCGGAAAGATCATCAATATCAAGCTGGGCCGCGTCGGGGGCTATACATCCGCAAGGCGCCTTCATGATGTTTGCCGCTCCGCCGGCATTCCCGTCTGGTGCGGCGGCATGCTCGAATCAGGCATTGGGCGCGCGCACAACATTGCCATGTCAGCTTTACCCGGCTTCACTTTGCCCGGCGATGTCTCCGCCAGCCGGCGCTATTGGACTGAGGACATTATCCAGCCCGAGGTCACCGTCACTGCGCGTGGCACGATTCGAGTCCCGGACGGTCCAGGGCTCGGATTCGCACCGGACCTCCGGAGGATTGAGAAGGCGTGCGTCCGCCGGGAGGCGTTCAAACATTGACTTCAACACCATCCTCACGGATAATGAAAATATATGCTATCCATTGCGAATCAGGACACGACCGCCAGCGGCGCATCGTCTTGTCGCTTGGTGTTGCAAAAGGATCGGACGCTTGCCGAAGTATCGCAATTTGTCATTGAAGGCATCCAGATTGGGCAGCAGGTTGTGGCCATGGCCGGGCCGCGATTCCTTCGCGAGCTGGCACACGGGCTGGGCGAAACGGGACTGCGGCCTGAAGCGATGCTGCGCAATGGGCGGGTGGTCTTCCTCACGGCGCCCAATTGCCTTTCCAGTTTGCTGAAGCCGGACGAGGCGCTGCATCGCGGTCCGCTGCGGCCCAATGCTCCCCTGCTCCGCTGGGTTTCAGACTGGTCGTGGGCTTACGCAGGCAACCTGGACGGCGCCACCGTGCAGGAATACATGCGGCGCGTCCACGATTTTATTCGCTCGCTCGATGCCCTCTCCTTTTGCACCATTCAGAGCGCCGAGCTTGACCGCAACTCCATGCTCGCACTGCTTGCGGATCATCGGCGGATTTTGCGCGGGAACGACCGGCCGTGTCGTGCGGCTGCGGCAGCCGCCGGAGGGTCCGGTAACTAGCGACGGTTAGGAATTGTGCTGGCCGTGGCTGGATGCCCGGTCGTTGTTAAAATTCCTTCTCGATATCTTCCAATCGGATTTCGCCAAATCTCGTAAAAACCCAATCGGCTTGACCTAATTCTTCCGGCGGCCGGCTGTGCGCCAGGGCCAGGCATTTCAGGCCAGCCGATTTGGCGGCGCGAATGCCTCCGGGGGCGTCTTCAATCGCGAGGCAGCCAGCCGCCTCGAGCCCGTCGCCCCGAAAGATCTCCAACTCGCGAAGTCGCGCGAGCGCGTGCAGGTAAACAGCCGGATCGGGCTTCGACCGCGAGCAATCATCAGCCGTCGAAACCGCGCAAAACCGGTCGCGGAGACCTAACTTATTTAGAAGATATTCCACTTCGCTTCGCTGGCTTCCGCTGGCGATGGCGAGAGGGTATCGGGATGCACACTGAACGATGAATTCTTCGGCTCCGGACAGTACCGGCAGGCCGTCGCGAATGGTTTCAAAATAAGCGGCCGTCTTCCATTGGATCTGCTCATCTCTCACAGCCGCGCTCAGTTCCCTTCCGCGTCGCCGATATAATTGCTCGACGGCCCCGCAGTCATCGAGCGCCAGGTAGTCGCGATAGTATTCTTCTTCGGTCAGCGTCCAGCCTTCCTTCGCTGCCATTTGCTGGTACACTGCAACAATAGCTGGCTCGCTATCGACGATGATACCGTCAAAATCAAAAATGATGGCTCGTAACATTTTTTGGAGAAGCCCGAAACAGGAAGGTTGATGAAGCCGGCCTGGCCCATCGAGCAAGCTGTCTCCGCGCCTTTACCGGCCGCAGGCTTATGCTAATATGAACGATAAGTTGCGGTCAATAACGCAGCAACCCGATGCCGGATGGGCGCAACGCTGGTGCGTTGCCGGGACCCTGAATTCGAGCCGGAACACGGCGCCAGGTACGCCGGTTTTCAGGTCGTCTTGAGGCGGAGCGCTTTTCCGGGATCGCAAGGCTTTGTACCCTTGAATGCGCGGGAGTTACGGAGCACAAGCACCCGGATCCCGCCGCCACGCATCGTATAGATTGCACTGCGCGCGCCTGAGGAGCAAGCGTTCATGAACCACCCGTTGACTTTGCCGATTGCCCTCGCGGCAGGACTGGTTTCTTTTCTTTCGCCTTGTGTGCTGCCGCTGGTTCCTGGCTACATCTCAATGCTTTCCGGGACCTCAATGGACGAGCTCCGGGCCGGCGATGTGTTGGGCCTTCAGTCGCTGGTCTTTCGCAACGCTGTGGCTTTTGTCGTGGGCTTCTCGGTGGTCTTCATAGCGCTCGGGGCTTCAGCCACGGAAGTAGGTTCGTTCCTCTCGTCGCGGCGCGGAATTTTCGATGTTGTGGCCGGGCTTGTAATTATTATTTTCGGACTGCACCTTACGGGAATTCTGAAGATTCCGTTTCTTTATCGGGACGCGCGGTTTCATGGAGGCGGCGCCAGGCGCGGAGCTGCAGGAGCATTCGTGCTTGGATTTGCCTTCGCTTTCGGCTGGACTCCCTGTATTGGGCCTATCCTGGCCGGGATTCTGGCTGTTGCGGCAACGCGCAGCACGATTGGGCAGGGGATGTTCCTGCTGGCTGTTTATTCTGCAGGCCTGGCTATTCCGTTCTTGCTCACGAGCCTGGGCGTAGGCCAGTTTTTGAAGTTCTACGGTCGGTTCAAGCGCCATCTCCACATGGTCGAGGTGGGCTCGGGAGTGCTGTTGATTCTGATCGGCATCCTCATCGCCTTCGATCGTTTCACGGTGTTGTCCGGTTACCTGGGATTTCTGAACCGCTTCACCCTTTGAATTTGGCAAACCATTGCATCCTATCCTCCTGAGAATCGGTTCGTTTCAGCTTCCAACTTACGGGCCCATTCTTGCCTTAGCGTTGCTTTCGGCTCTCATTGTGGCGATGCGTTTGGGAAGACGGGAAGGCTTTGACTCCAACCTGTTGCTGGACTTCAGCGTTTGGCTTATTGTGGCGGGACTTGTTGGCGCGAAGGTCTACATGCTGTTCACCGACTGGATCTCTCACATGCCCGTCCAAATCTTCAGCATGGATACACTGGAAGCCGGTGGCGGCATCTACGGAGGGCTCATCGGCGCCATATTGCTGGCGATCATCTACGTAAGAGTGAAGCATTTGGCGTGGGGCAGGATTTTCGATGCCTTTGCTCCCGCCGTCGCTCTGGGACAAGGCATTGGGCGGTGGGGATGCTTTGCAGCCGGGGATGATTACGGAAAAATTGCACCGCAGCACTCCCCCTTTGCCGTCGTTTTTACCAGCTCCGCGGCTCATCAGATGACGGGCGTTCCGTTGAATGTGCCGGTTTATCCCACGCAGCTTTTTGAATCCGCAGGCTGCTTTGCCGCCTTTTTCGCCTTGCTTTGGCTCTATCGTCACAAGACGCGGGACGGCCAGATTTTCGCCGCTTACGTCATGATGTATGCGGCCATCCGATTCGTTGTCGAATACTATCGCGGCGACATGGACCGCGGGTTCTTTTTCCATCATCATCTATCCACGCCGCAGTTGTGCTCGATCGGCGGCTTTGCCGCGGGCTGCGCCATCTTGCTGATTCTCCGGAGCCGGGCGAAGTCCAAATCGCCAGCGTCGGTGTCTCAGGCCAGCGATCGCCGGCCCGCATCGAGCACTCAACCGGAGATCGAAGGGAAATGACCACCCCACTTTCGTCAACCGGCCTCTTCTGCGTAAAATAGGGGTTGGAAGTGTGGAGACGGGATAAGGCGCTGGAGGTTGCAAAATGAGTCGTAAAAGCAAAATGATCGTCGCCATCGTGGCCTTGGTGATTGTGGCGAGCGGCGGATACTTGCTGAACGAGTATTGGATCAAGCCCGCGTCTGCCAGTGCAGCCATTTCAGGTCCACATCCGGCTGCGCCGGATTTTGCGCTGACCGATATTTTTGGCAAGCCGCTCCAATTAAGTCAGTACAGAGGCAAGGTGGTTCTCCTGGACTTTTGGGCCACCTACTGCGGCCCTTGCCGCGAGGAGATTCCCGGTTTCGTTAAGCTGCAGCAAGAATATGGCAACCAGGGATTTCAGATCATCGGTATCTCGGAAGATGAAGGCGGAGAGGCGCCGGTCCGTGACTTCTATCATCAGGAGGGCCTGAACTATCCTGTTGCCGTAGACACTACCGGGAAGATCGGCGAACTGTACGGCGGCATTATCGGCATTCCTACAAATTTTCTCATTGGCCGCAACGGACGCATTTACGACAAGATTCCCGGCGCCATCGATGATTCTTTTTGGGTGCCGCAAATTCAGACTTTGCTCGCCGCCTCGCCCAACGCGGCAGTCAAGGGTTTCCATCCACTCCAGGATTCAGAAACGCCACAGGTGGAAACGCTTGCTGAAGTGAACTCCACCGTTCCGGGCCTCGACGTGAGCAAACTGAGCAAAGCAGAGCTTGCTCGATACAAGGCAATGCTGGTGAGCGAGCAATGCCCGTGCGGCTGCAACGTGAGCGTCTTGCAGTGCCGCCGCATGGACCCCGCATGCAGCGTCAGCCTGAAAGCGGCCCAGAAAGCGCTCAAGAAACTCCAGAGCCCCAAACCCACCGCCTGATCTACGCCCCCTGTATTGCAGCTTGTTGATGTGGCGCAGCGCTCCGGAAGGCACGGCAGAGCCATGTTGCGTTACGCAACCGCCAATCGATCCTTCACTTTCTTCCCAAACCTGCCGATAAGGATTACAGATTCAGTCTTACGAGGGAAGCAATGGTATCCGAAGGCGCGCGCCGTATGATGAAGGTCAATGCGGAGCTGTGGCTGATTCTTTCGTTGTTCGTGATCCTGGCCCTGCTCAATTTTCTCGTCGTCTCGGGCCACGTCCTGCTCGGCCTGTATTCACTGCCCGTGGTGTTCTCGGCGTTCTATTACGGCCGGCGGCACGCGACGCTGACCGCGCTGGCCGCCACCACCATGGTGGTTCTCCTCACGCGGCTGAACCCGGCCATGTTAAGCTCGGTCGCCAACGAGCCGCGCTCGCAAAGATGGTTCGACGTGTTCGCCTGGAGCGGCACGCTCGTCGTAACGGCATACGCCATGGGGACGCTTTACGAGCGCATGGCGCATCAGGTCCACGAGCTGCGCGAAACGTACCAAGGCGTGCTGATGATTCTGCGTCATTTTATCTCCAAGGACAAGTACACAGAAAACCATTCCTACCGCGTCTCCGTTTACGCAGCGCGGATCGCTTCCTATATGGGCCTCGGGCAGGAACGGGTGGAGGATGTCCGCGCGGCTGCGCTCCTGCACGACATTGGCAAGCTCGACGTCAGCCGCCAGCTTCTTTACAAAGCATCCCGCCTGACGGAAAAAGAGGTTGAAGAGATGAAAACCCACGTGGAGCGCGGAGTTGATATGATCGAGCCGGTTGGCGGGTCATTGCGCCGCGTGATCCCGATTATCCTGGCCCATCATGACAAGTTCGACGGCTCAGGATACCATCCAACCCGTGGCGAACACATTCCCATTGAAGCGCGCATTATCTCGGTGGCGGATGTCTACGATTCGCTCACCAGCGACCGGCCCTATCGCAAGGCGATGTCACCGTTCGAGGCCAGGGAAGTCCTTACGACTGGCGCCGGAAAGGATTTCGATCCTGAGGTTGTCGAAGCCTTCGCAGCGGCCTTCGCCCAGCATGAAATGGAAGTCCCGGAGCTGGTGGTGTAGTCATTTCCCGTTTGAGTCTTCAGTTTCTCTTCACGGAGTCGAGCCTCCAGGCTTCCAGTTTCCAAAACACCGCGAGCGCACGCTGGAAAAAACGGTAAAACCCATCAAAACACCCAGTCCCGATTTTGGGCCGCACCCTACCCACCTTCCGCCCACGAGCTTCGCTGGAGCATAATAATAGAGAACAGGGGGCCGTTGTGAACCCCGAACTAGCTGAAAAGGCCGAATCCCTTCCCGTCCGCCCCGGAGTTTATCTCTTCAAAGGCAGCGATGGCCGGCCCATTTACGTTGGCAAGGCCAAATCCCTCCGGCATCGTGTCAAATCGTATTTCCAGGACTCGCGCCCGTTCGACGAAAAACGCGATATCATGCTCTCCGCCGCGCACGATCTCGAAGTGATCCTTGTCGATAACGAGAAGGAAGCGCTGGCGCTCGAAAACAATCTCATCAAGGAATACCGGCCGCGTTATAACGTCCTGCTACGCGACGACAAAACGTACCCGTACATCAAGCTGACGATCGGCGAGCGATGGCCGCGAGTGTATGTGACGCGGCGGCTGAAAAAGGACGGCTCAGCTTACTTCGGCCCGTACTTCCCCGCCGGCCTGGCCTATCGCGTCGCGGACCTGGTCCATCGCTGCTTTCAGATTCCCTCGTGCCACGTCGATCTCACGCGTTTTCATCTTCGCCCCTGCCTCCAGTTTCATATCAAGCGATGCCTGGGCCCGTGCGTGGAGAACCTGACCACTCCGGAAATCTACGCGGAGCGAGTTCGACAAGTGCGCATGCTGCTTGACGGGCGCGTCAGCGAGCTGCTCCGCGACCTTCACCAGCAAATGATTGCAGCTTCCGAAGCGCAGCGGTATGAAGATGCAGCCCGGCTGCGCGACCAGGTACGCGTGGTGGAGGAGATTCGCGAGCGACAGAAAATGGCCGCGTCCCGGGGCGATGACGTCGACGTTTTTGGATTCCATCAGGAGGGCCCGCTGGTGGCCGTGAATTTGTTCCATCTCCGCGGCGGACGTGTCGTAGACCGGCGTGAATTCTTCTGGGAAGATCTAGGCCGCTTTTCGGCCGGCGAGCTGTTTTCCTCGCTCCTTCCCCAACTTTATTTGGGCCAGCCGCATTTACCCGATGAAATTCATGTCCCGGTCGATTTCGAAGACCGCGAGACGCTCGAAGAATCACTCTCTGAGCAGCGTGGAGGCCGCGTGCGCATTGGAGCGCCACAGGCCGGCCCGCGCAAGGCGATGATGGAACTCGCGGCTCGAAACGCCCGTCAGTCTTTCGAGCGGCGATTCCGTGTTCTGAAGCCGCAGGCAAAGGAAATGCTTACCGGCCTCGCGGAAGCGCTGGAGCTCTCCAAACCTCCGGCGCGCATCGAATGCTTCGATGTCTCCCACATACAAGGCTCGGACGTGGTTGCTTCCATGGTTGTGTGGGAAGGAAGCTCGATGAAGAAAGCAGACTATCGCAAATTCATCGTTAAGAGCGCTCCCCGGAACGATGACTTTGCAAGCATGAGAGAGGTGGTGGGCCGCCGTTATCGTCGTGTCGCGGCGGACAACCGGCCGATGCCTGACCTAATCCTGATTGACGGCGGCATCGGGCAACTCCACGCGGCCGCTGACGCGCTGGAATCGCTCGGATTGATTAATCAACCGATTGCCAGCATTGCCAAGAAGGAAGAGCTCCTCTATGTGCTCGGGAAAGAAAATGAGCCCGTGGCTTTGGACCATCATTCACCTGCGCTTTTGCTCGTCCAGCGAATTCGCGATGAAGCTCATCGCTTTGCCGTCACGTTCCATCGTCATCGCCGATCCGGACGCGAGATGGCCACCGAGTTGTTAAAAGTTAAAGGGGTGGGCGAGCAAACTGCGCGCAAGCTCCTGAGCCACTTCGGAAGCATTCAAGCAGTCCGAAAGCTATCGCCTGAGGAATTGAGCCAGGTGGTGAGCGCCGCTCAGGCGAAACAAATCCACGAATATTTCAGCGAAAACGCTGACGGGCGTTAATAATCCCATGGGATTATAAATCAGCTATACCCCCTAAAATCAGTGCAAGAATTTTAGTCCAGCCGGACTAAAAAGCGTATAATTGAACTGGAAAGACCGGGAAGAGTTGTGCTCGCCCAAGTACTGATTCGAGTGTGGGTTTCTTAGCGCTGAACCCGGAATAAGGAATCTTAGAGGTGCATTATAATGGGAAGCAATAGTGAATCAACAAAGACGATATTTATTGCCTTCGCGGCGGGCCTCCTTGTTGGCGGCGTGTGCGCGCTGTTGTGGGCGCCGCAGAGCGGCGAAAAGACTCGAAAAATGATCTCGCGGCGGGCAGCCGAGAGTCGGGATTACTTGCGACACACTACCGACGATTTGAAGCGCAAGGCAGACGATTTTGCAGACATGGCGAAAGATGTGCGCCGCACGGGCGAGAACCTGTTGCGGAAGTACGCGTGATTGAACGAGCCAATTCCGCGGGCTGCCGGTTTGGGCGCCTGCGATCAGCCCTGAATTCTGTGAGGAGGTAAGTTATGGCTGGAGATGACGTGGGTGGAGGATCGAAGTTTGCATATTTCGTAGCGGGGCTCGGCTTCGGCGCGCTGCTGGCCCTCCTTTTTGCTCCCAAGAGCGGACAGGAAACACGCGACTTGATTGGAGCGAAAGCAAGCGAGGGAAGGAGCTACGTGACGTCCAAGAGCCGCGAGGTGAGGCAACAAGCGGAGCAGATTGTGGATAAAGCCAAGGACCTCGTGGCCCAGCAAAAAGAGCAGCTTTCGGCGGCGCTAGAGGCCGGGAAGCAAGCCTATCAGAGCGAGAAGTCAAAGCCGCAGTAAGTGAACGAGCCGGCCGCGCGTTCGGCGCGCCGCCTGCTCTTTTTGCGTCGATACGCCCGGATGAAACAAAAAGGTCGATTCCGGCAGGTTCGCGTTTGGACCCCGGACTCGAAGGAATTAGCCAGGCACGGCTCGACCAACCTGGCGTCGATGCTTATGCCGTGTAGCACGCAGGCTTTACAGGTTGCGGAAAAGGCCTTTCGGGAGTTGACGTAGCGCCGGCTTCCAGCCGGCAACTGGCTTCAATTCGACGGAGGCCGGCAAGATGCCGGCGCTACACCGGCGTCGTCGTCGAGTTTTTCCGCAGCCAGTTCAGCCATTTCAGGAGGAAGGTGACAATGGGTCACAACCCTGTGATGACGGTATTCGTGATCGTTGCCGCCATAGCGCTTCTCATTCAGGCAGCCATCCTGGTGGCCTTGTTCCTTGTCGTGCGGCGAGTCTTAGGTGAAGTCATGGATCTCGCTCGCAGATACGGCGAGATTTCGGTACAGACCGGGCAGTTGGTGGCAGAGATTCTGACGGCCTCCCGCGAACCGGTCAAAAGCATTGTGATCAACTTCGCGGAAATCAGCCGGATCGTGCGCGACCGGGCTGCCGCGTTAGACCTTACGCTGGCCGCTGTCTTGGAAAGAACAAAATTCCAAGCGGAACGCGCGGACCAGATGATCACGAGCGCTCTGGAAAAGATCGACAGCACGATGAATACGATTCAGCGCGGCGTGCTCTCGCCTCTGCATGAAGTCTCCGCGGTGTTCAAAGGCGTGGAGGCTGGCTTTGATTTCCTCTTCGGGCGCCGTGCTTCCCGAACGCAAACCGAAACCAGTCCGGACGAAGAAATGTTCATTTGAACTACGTTGACCGACCCGTCTTTACCAAGTGCCGCAGAAATCGCCGCCGAAATCCGACGCAAAAGCATCTCGCCACGGGAAGTCATTCAAGCCTATCTCGCGCGGATCGACCGTCTTAATCCCAAGCTCAATGCCTTCACCCACATCGACGGTGAAGGCGCACTAAAGGCAGCAGAGGCCGCGGAAGCCGCTGTGATGCGAGGCGGCGCGTTGGGACCGCTTCACGGCTTGCCCCTCACCGTCAAAAGCTCCATCGACATCGCCGGATGGCCGTGTGAGGCAGGAACGCGCCTGCGCGCGGGCCATATTCCGGCTTGCGACGCACCCCTCGTTTCCCGCCTTAAGGCCGCCGGCGCCATTATCCTGGGTAGCACCAACGCGCCTGAGCTGCTGATGGCGTACGAAACCGACAATCTGCTCTACGGCCGCACGAACAATCCGTGGGACTTCGAGCGCACGCCAGGCGGCTCGAGCGGCGGCGAAGCTGCCGCCATCGCCGCGGGTCTATCGGCCGGAGGAGTGGGCAGCGACGGAGGCGGATCCATTCGCGTTCCCGCGCACTTCAGCGGCATTTGCGGGCTCAAGCCCACGCCAGGCCGCGTTCCCGCTACCGGCCATTTCCCGCCATCGCTCGGCCCTTTCGCTTTGATTGGCGTGGTGGGCCCGATGGCCCGCACGGTGGAGGACATGGAAATCCTGTTTCAGGTTATGGCTGGAGCTGATGAGGGCGATACGTTTTCCGCCCCAATTCGCCGGCCACGGCGGGCTTTGGGACGCAGCGCGATCCGGAAGATCCGTATTGGCTGGTTCGATGATGATGGGCTGGTTCCCATCACCGAGGACACGCGCAAGGTTATTCGTCGTGTCGTCGGTGACTTGGAGCTTGACGGCTTCCACATCCAACCTTTTCAACCACCCGGACTTGAGCGCGCGCGCGAGTTGTGGTGGAACGTCTTTGGCCACGTCGGCTCGCTGCTTTTACAAAAAATGTTCTCCGGATGCAAAGAGGAGCCTAGCCCGCTGCTGAAAGAATTCCTCGCCATCGTCGCCGCCGAGCCGCCGCTCACGCGCGATGCCCTGCTCGATGCCTGGATCGAGCGCGACGAGCTTCGCCTCAACCTCATTTCCAAAATGCGAGATATTCCGGTCCTGTTATGCCCGGTCTGCTCGGTTCCGGCGTTTCACCACGGAGAGCGCGAGTGGGTATTGGACGGACGCCGGGTACGATATCTCGATGCCATGAGTTATACGCAATGGTTTAATATATTGGGTAACCCCGCCGCGGTTGTACCTGCCGGCAGCACAGCGGAGGGATTGCCCATCGGGGTTCAGGTCGTCGGCCGTCCTTACGAAGAGGAGAAGGTAATCGCCGTTGCCTCTGCGGTCGAGAAGGTCTGTGGAGGCTGGCGGAGACCACGGCTCGAATAGGCACTGGTTGAGCGAGCCAATGTGTCACGGCGCGCTGGCGGAGGGCTTCTTGAGAGCACTTCAGCAACTTGCCGGAAGCAGGAGTCCTTCAATGCAAAAGCCTTCAAGACACTCAATCGGTTTGATTCTAGCCGGCCTGCTTCTGCTCTTCGCGATGCCGGCAGCGCCAGCCTCACCCACGCGCCCTTCTCAGGCCGGACATGAGCCGTGGAAAGCCTCTCAACTGATCAGCCCTCCCGCGCTCGAAAAATGGCTGACCGGCCCGCGCCGGCCCAAGCCGGTGGTCGTTTGCGTAGGCTTCCACAATCTCTACATCGCCGCTCACGTCCTCGGCGCCCGGTACATCGGTCCCGCAAGCCTGCATGCCGGCATCGAACGGCTCGACCGCTGGGCGCGTTCCCTTCCCAGGACCACCCCGATTGTCATTTATTGTGGCTGCTGCCCGATGAATGAGTGTCCCAACATACGCCCCGCCTTCCAGGTGCTTCGCTCAGAGGGATTCACCCACCTTTTTGTCCTTGATCTCCCGGATAATTTTGCCAGCAACTGGGTGATGAAAGGCTATCCAACGCAGCGTACGAAATAGGTTTGGCGGGTTCCCCCGGGGTTTATCGGGCTAGCAGGTCAGGGGAACCCGTCATCAGAAGGAGTATGAGTTGATAGTCAATACATATATAGTAATATAGCGTCGCTATTGTGTCAAGTAATAAATTGATCGTTATCGACGGTCCCTATCATATGGTGACGTGGGTATAATCGAAGGATTGGACAGCGAAAACTGTTTCCTTTGGAGGTTTGGCCGTGACCGTGAAATGTGTTGAACCTGCGGAAGCGAGGGCGCATGACCCTAATTACACTTACCTCGTGCAGGTGGCGGCAACGAACGAGCTGTTGTTTCCGCACGTTGATAGCTGCCTTGCCATCGCGTTTGAGCTCACTGATGGACGGATGATTGGAGGGCACGTGGGCATGCAAATGCCTGGCGCTAACAATCTCGACCCGTACGGAAATGCTACGAACATCGCAGGTCAGATGATGG
>JASHON010000130.1 GCA_030041095.1 Terriglobia bacterium | reverse complement strand
TCCCGTATCGGATACCTCGAACGCCACCACGCCGCTCGCCGCGTCGAGAGCTTCCTGTCCCGACGTCCATCCGCTTGTCGGTTCGAAAACGGCCAGCCGCACTCCGCCCGTTGCGGTGAACTTGAACGCGTTCGAAAGCAGGTTCTTCAGTATCTGCATGAGCCGCTTGGAATCCGTCGTCACTCCACGCAGGCCCGGACTCAGAGACCGCTCGAAGCTGAGTTTGCGATTCTCCGCCTCGTGCCGGAACGCTCGCTCGACCGTATCCAGCAAATGCGCGAGCTGGATCTCCTCGGCATCCACCGTCACCGTGCCCGACTCGATTTTTGAGAGATCCAGAATGTCACTGATCAGATTGAGGAGGTCGGTGCCGGCGCCATGAATCGTCCGGGCGAATTCCACCTGTTTCTCCGTCAGGTTCCCATCGGCGTTCTCCTGGAGTTGCTGGCCCAGGATCAAGATGCTGTTCAGAGGAGTCCGCAGCTCGTGTGACATATTGGCGAGGAACTCGGACTTGTATTTGGAGGTGAGAGCGAGCTCATTAGCTTTTTCTTCCACGGCTCGCCGCGCCTGCTCGACCTCTGCGTTCTTGCGCTCGACCTCGGCGTTCTGCTCGGCAAGCTGCTGGGCCTTTTGTGCAAGCTGCTCGTTCTTCTCCTGCAACTCCTTTTGCTGGCTCTGGAGCTCGCTGGCAAGCTGCTGCGACTGCTTCAGCAGGCCCTCCGTTTTCATGGTGGCTTCAATGCTGTTCAGCAGGATGCCGATGGAGGCCGTAAGCTGATCGAGGAATGCCAGGTGCGATGCAGTGAAGGCATTGAGCGACGCGATTTCGATGACCGCCTTTACCTGGTCTTCGAAAAGGACCGGCAGCACTACGACGTTGCGCGGCGCGGCGGAGAAGAGGCCGGAACGGATGGGCAGCGCGCCGGGGGGCAGTTCGGTGATGAGCATCCGCCGGCGCTCTTCGGCGCATTGACCCACCAGCCCCTCGCCTATGCCAATCCGCTCCTGCCCGCCCGCACCGTTGCCGCTTCCGGCGTATGCAGCAAGCAGTTGCAGGCCGCGTTCTTCTCTTTCGGCCGCCATCAGATAGATCATACCGAGCTGTGCGCCCACGAGCGGAGTCAACTCGGAAAGCAGCATGCGTCCCACCTTCTCCAGCTCGCGCTGGCCCTGCAGAAGGCTGGTTACGCGCGCCAAGTTGGTTTTGAGCCAGTCCTGCTGGCTGTTCTGTTCAGTGGTGAGACGCAGGCTGGTGATCATGGTGTTGATTTTGTCCTTCAGCTCCGCCACCTCGCCCCGGGCATCCACTTTGATGGAGCGTGAGAGATCGCCTTTGGTCACCGCCGTCGCCACTTCTTTAATATCCCGCACCTGAGTGGTCAGGTTGGCTGCCAGGAGGTTGACGTTACCCGTGAGATCTTTCCACGTGCCGGCTGCTCCCGGCACGTTAGCCTGCCCTCCGAGCTTGCCGTCCGTGCCTACCTCGCGGGCCACGCGCGTCACTTCGGAGGCAAAGGCATTCAGTTGGTCCACCATCGTGTTGATGGTGTTCTTGAGCTCCAAAATCTCACCCTTCACGTCCACGGTGATCTTGCGCGAGAGATCGCCAAGGGCCACGGCCGTCGTCACTTCGGCGATGTTGCGCACCTGAGCGGTCAGGTTGCTGGCCATCAAGTTCACATTTTCGGTCAGGTCCTTCCAGATCCCCGCCACGCCCGGCACCGTCGCCTGCCCGCCCAGCCGTCCTTCCGTGCCCACCTCCCGCGCAACACGCGTCACTTCGCCGGCGAAACCGTTGAGCCGGTCCACCATGGTGTTGATGGTCTCTTTGAGCTGAAGCATCTCGCCGCTGACGTCTACGGTAATTTTTCTGGATAAGTCTCCGTTGGCGATAGACGTGGCGACCTCAGCAAGATTGCGCACCTGAGCGGTCAGGTTGTTCGCCATGGAGTTGACACTGTCCGTCAAGTCCTTCCACGTGCCCGCCACCCCGCGCACATCCGCCTGGCCGCCCAGCCTTCCTTCTGTTCCGACCTCCCGGGCTACACGCGTCACTTCCGAAGCGAACGCGTTGAGCTGGTCCACCATCGTGTTGATGGTATTCTTCAGCTCCAGAATCTCGCCCCGCACGTCTACCGTGATCTTCCGCGAGAGGTCGCCAAGGGCCACGGCCGTCGTCACTTCGGCGATGTTGCGCACTTGAGCGGTGAGGTTGCTGGCCATCAGGTTCACGTTCTCCGTCAGGTCCTTCCAAATCCCCGCCACGCCCGGCACCTTCGCCTGGCCACCTAGCCGCCCTTCCGTGCCCACTTCCCGGGCCACGCGCGTCACTTCCGAAGCGAACGCGTTGAGCTGGTCCACCATCGTGTTGATGGTGTTCTTCAGCTCCAGAATCTCGCCCCGCACGTCTACCGTGATCTTGCGCGAGAGATCGCCGCGCGCTACCGCCGTCGTCACGTCCGCAATGTTGCGAACCTGGGAGGTCAGATTGTTTGCCATGGAGTTGACGCTATCGGTCAAATCCTTCCACGTGCCCGCTACGCCCGGCACCACGGCTTGGCCGCCCAGCCGCCCTTCCGTCCCCACCTCCCGCGCTACTCGTGTCACTTCGCTGGCAAACGAACGCAACTGGTCCACCATGGTGTTGATGGCTTCTTTGAGCTGCAGAATCTCGCCGTGCACGTCCACGGT
>JASHON010000129.1 GCA_030041095.1 Terriglobia bacterium | reverse complement strand
GCTGGCGAGGAGTCTGCGAACGGGCGTTATACGTCATGCAAGGGCGCGACGTCGCCCAAGAGCGTAAAGAACCTCAATTTCTGAATGGGTCTTGGCCATCACCGGCGGAAGAAACGAAACGGTGCTTCGTGGATCTCGAAATTTTGAGGCGGCTTCACCCCGAGCAGGTAGCGCACGAAATAATCCCATTCACGACGAACGATGTACATGGCGTGAGGACCGCTCGGGCCATGATACATGTTCGGCACAAACAGCATATCGAAATTCTTGTTGGCGGTCATCAGAGCGTCGGCCAGGCGCATCGTTTCGGCGGGGTTCACGTTATCGTCGATATCGCCATGGACCAAGAGTAAGTGACCCTTGAGTCGGCTGGCCAGGGCCGCATTCGCCTGCTCGCTATAATCGGTGCCCAGAGGCCAACCCTGGTATAGCTCGTTCCACCATGCCTTATCGAGGCGAGGATCGTGATCGCCGGAGATCGAAACGCAAACCTTATAAAAGTCGGGAAACTGGAGAAACGCGTGAGCCGAGCCGTAGCCGCCAGCGGAAATGCCATGAATTCCAACTCGCGTAATATCCATCCAGGGATAGCGGGCGGCCATCTGCTTGATCATCGTAACGTGGTCGATGAAGACGTTGCCCATGTTGTGATAGGAGAAATCGTGGAAGGCGCGCGACCGGCCCGTCGTTCCGCGGCCATCCACCATCACCACGACGAAGCCTAACTCTGCCATCGACTGCAGGCGGAGAGCGGCGCCGAAGGTCTTGGGCACGAAAAATCCTTGCGGGCCTGTGTAGATGTCTTCAAGGATCGGATACTTCTTCGAAGAGACGAAGTTTGTGGGGCGAACAATGATGCCGTAAAGATTGGTTTTGCCGTCCGCCGCTTTTCCTTCGAACGGAATCGGCGGTTTCCAGCCCATTTTTACAAGGCTGCTATCATCGGTCTGCTCCAGCACCCGCACCACTGACCCATTGCTGGCGCTTCGCAATACGGACTCACCTGGCAGACTGGGGCGCGAGGAGTTGTCTACAAAATATTTTCCATCGGGCGAAACGCTTACCGTGTGGTTCGCGTCTTCCGGAGTAAGCCGGGTCATGCCGCTACCGTCCAGGTTGAACCGGTAGAGCTGGGTGTAATAGGGATCCATCCCCGGCTCGACTCCACCCGCCAGGAAATACACCTGGCGCGTCTTGCCATCCACGTACTCGATCTGCCGCACGACCCAATCGCCCTTCGTTACTTGATTTTCAAGCTGGCCTGTCACGGCGTTATAAAGATAGAGTTGATTCCAGCCGCTACGCTCCGACGACCAGAGAATTTCCTTGTCGTGGTTGAAGAGGCGGTAAAACGTTTCGCCGGGGTCAACGTACGGATAGGGAGTGGCGTCTTCGCGAATCAGAACCTTTTGGCCGCCCGTCTCCGCATCCACTTCGCGCAGCTCGATATACTTCTCTCCTCGGCCGTCGTAATCGTAAATGAAGCGCCGGCTGTCTGGCAGCCAGTCAAAGTAAGGCCCTCCCTGGAACTGAATCTCCAGCGGAGGTGTTTTCACGTCAATCCGCTTCCCGGATTCGAGGTCGAAGATCACCGGCCACGCTTCCGGCAAAACCTCGCCTGGAAGCGGATAAACGTAATTGTAGGCAATCGGCCGAAGCTGGTGCGGAGGGACGAATTGAAGGCTTGTGAAACGGCCAGCGTTTCTCGAATCCAGTCGATAGGTGATAAGCCGGGTTGAATCAGCCGCCCAGAAAACCGCCGGCCTTTCCTGAACGTCGTCTCCCTGGGTCACACCTTCAGCAACCAACGTGCGCAGGTCAGGCAACGGAGTAGCGTAGTCATCGCCCGGAACGCCGTTATACGTCAGTTGAACGACGGCGCCTGTGGAAACATGCCGCACGTAGAGATTGTGGTTGCGAACAAACGCCGCCCACTCTCCATTAGGAGAGAGCGACTCGTAACGTGCCCGTTCAGGTTGTCGCCGGCATTCATAGTTCGATAGCGTGCAGGCCCACTCGGTTTGTCCGATCTCAAAGTCGATCCCCGCACCCTCATTCACGTAATGAAAGAAGTAGAACGGCAGATGGTTGGCCCGATAGCTTCTTCCGGTTGCGTGAGAAAGAGCCTCAGCCAACCGTGCCTGATCGAAGGCGGGTCCGAGTGTGTTCTTTTGAGCATCGACGAGCATAAACTCCGTGCCGGCAGGGCCCATCTTCAGATACCAGAACCGGTCACTTCGCCCGATCCAGTTGGGAAAGACGTCAGCCACATAGACGGTCTTTTGCAGGTTGCCTGGCAAGAATTCTTCAGCGTGCCGGTAATCCGAGGCAGTGCCCTGCCCGCGCACTGAGAGAGGTGCGAATACCAATACAAAAAGACAGGCCATCCAGCGCCAATGCGCAATGGTTTTCACAATTTCTCCTTAGTTGGCTCTCTACTTCCCAACCTTGGCCGGAGTCAACTGGCAGCCCATCCTTATATCAGAAACGTGGGTGGTTGTATACCGCGTAGTATACGGACAGGGTGGGAGTCATGTGTCGTCGGCCAGCCAGAAGCCGCGGCGACACCGGCCGAAGAACATCTTTGAACCGGCTAGCCTGGCCGGCGCTCGCCTGGCCCGTAACGCCATCTGCCTTGCGTACGAAAGGTGGCGGCCGAACAGGCTGCGGACAAACTCGACGCCGCCGCGAGTGGTGCGCCGGCATCTTGCCGGCCTCCGTGGAATTGAAGCGAGTTGCCGGCTGGAAGCCGGCGCTACGTCAACTCCCGAAGGACTTTTTCCGCAGCCTGTGAAGGCATCAGGCCGGCTTTTGCAAGGTTGCGAACCGGCCGGCGAGGACACATCAACGCGAGTCACCGCAGGCTCCCTGGCTTGTCGTTGATGCGGGCGCGGCTCCTATGAGCCGTTGATGACTCGTCTAACCACGCAAGAACATTTCAGGATTCACAGGAGTCTGATCGATCAGGACTTCGTAGTGAAGGTGCGGACCGGTGGTTCTTCCGCTCAGACCGACCGCGCCAATCGTTTGGCCTTGCCGTACCTCCTGCCCTTCGACTACTTCGATCTTGCTGAGGTGACAATAAAGCGTATCAATGCCCGATCCATGGTCGATCTCGATGACGTTGCCAAAGCCCGGTTCACCCGGGCCAGCATGGACGACAACCCCGTCTGCAGCAGCACCAACAGGGGCGCCGTAGCGCGCAGCAATATCCATACCAGGATGGAAAGCGAACTCATCGCTGAACGGATCCATGCGCTCGCCAAATCCCGCAGTCACCCGGCCTCGCACAGGCCAAATGCTCGGGATGCTGGACGGGTTGATGGCTGGGTTCGAAAGCAGACCCAATAACACGGAACTCCGGGGCGGGTCTAAAGACGCCTGTTCAATGAGACTGAACGCGTGAAGCGCGGCGTTGTAGCTCGATTCACGGATCGGATCGCCGGCTGCGCTGACATCCTGAACGAAAACTTGCCGGCGGTTTCGCTCGCTCACGTCGAACCCGTAAGTTTCCGCCACTTCAGAGGCCAGCGATTCCAAAGAGCTGAGTTTGACGTTCGTGTGGTTGACTACTTTTTGGAGAAGATGATATTTCGCATTGATGGCTTCACGCTCCGCCCGAAGGTGGTTATAATCCGAAACCTTGGTCAGCATCCGCGCGTAGCTTTTTACCATTATCGTGAGCGTAGCAACTCCAGCTACGCAAAAACATGCCAGGAATAAGACCGCGTACCGGGGAACTCTAAGTTGCCAGCATTTTCCACACGGTCTGGCAACACGCAATGAGTAATAGTCCGAATGGTCCATGTTTACACCTCATTTCGATCTGCTAGCCATTTCGCATCCCCCACCGACCCGGCCAAAATCACTCACAAGTTGATACCAACAGGGTCAGTGAAGCATCCTAATGAGATTGGCGAACCAATGTCAAGAACCAAACGGTTCACTAGCGAAATGGAGCTGATCGAATGGCTCAAGAAGAACGCTTCCTCGCGATCCCGCGGCTTGCTGCTAGGAATCGGAGACGACGCGGCCTTACTGAAACCTCAAGCAGATCGCAACTGGGTGATTACGGCTGATCTCACCGTCGAACACATCCATTTCTGCCACGCGCTCCACCCCGCCGATGCCGTTGGACATCGTGCCTTGGCTCGGTCGTTGAGCGATGTCGCCGCGATGGGAGGAATTCCTCGATACGCGATGGTCTCGCTCGTTCTCACTCGCCGAACCGAGCGTGCCTGGATCGAGTCGTTTCACAAAGGCATGCGACGGCTGGCGGATCGATTTGGCGTCTCAATCGTCGGAGGAGATACAGCTTTTGGTTCGACTGAAGTAATGGTCGATCTCACGGTGCTCGGAGAAGTGCAGCGCGGTAAGGCCCTCTTGCGGTCGGGAGCCCGGCCCGGCGATCAGATTCTCGTGGCTGGGGAATTGGGCGTCTCAGCTTTGGGTCTTCACCTACTTCGTTCGGGACGCCGGACTGCGGAAGAAGCGGACCGCATGGCCGTGAAATCACATCTGTTTCCGGAGCCGCAATGCGTCTTGGGCCAGTACCTTGCTGAACGACGGCTCGCATCCTCGGCTATCGATGTAAGTGACGGCCTCTCTACCGATCTCTACCGCCTTGCCACGGCAAGCCGTGCCGGCGCCTTCGTTTGGGAGGACAGCATTCCCCTGCCGAGTCGCAGACACCAGCCGGGCGTGCGTAGAGCTTTCCTGCTATCACTGGCTCTTAACGGCGGTGAGGATTACAAGCTGCTCTTCACGGTTCCTGCATCCAAGGTGAGGCTCGTGCCCGCGAGGTTTCAGGGCCTGAGCATCTATCGCATTGGTGAAATTCGAGATTCCCGCGCTGGAATCAAGTTGATGCTGCATGGCAAACTGCATGCGCTGAATCCCGAGGGCTACGATCACCTGCGCCGCCAAGGGAGGAAACAGGCAGGTGACTCTCAACGGCTTCCCTTCAAATCGGAAGTTTAGACGATAGGTGTTGCTGTGAAGCAGCGACTTGACCTGGAAGTCCGTGCCACTGACGACGGGTGGGACAGAAAGTTGGCGCCGCTCTTCCTGAACGGGAAGGGCTGACTTTAGACTGCGCGCCACCATGTTACAAACTTCTTACCCGAAGTCAAAAAGCACCTCGTGCGATCACCAGATTTGAAGCGCTCTTGCGATCTGTTCCTTAACCTCTTGCGGAGTAAATGGCTTGCGAATAAAGCCGCGGGCTCCCAGCGAAATAGCTTCCTGAACCTTGGCTTCGCTGCCTTCGGTCGTGATCATCACCATAGGAACTTTCACTGGCGCCGCTGCGGCATGGAGCTGACGAAGGAGCTCTAAGCCATCCATGGTGGGCATGTTGATGTCACTCAGAATAAGATCGGGCTGTTGCGTATTGAGAATCGTCAGCGCGGCGGCTCCATTCTCCGCCTCGATGACTTTGTCCACGGAGAGGCCGGTCTGACGAACCGATCTCTCAACGATCTTCCGCATCACCGAAGAATCGTCAACGATCATCACAGACAAGCTCTTCATGTGGTTCATTCTAGTTCTCCCCGCCGTCAGGACTTGACGGATTTTGAACCGGTAAAGCGGACCCTGGCCGTCCGGGAACCGCTCGAACCCGTCTGCAATACCCAAGGTTGCTTCGGAACGTTTCGGCGAGGAACTCCTGCGACGTTAGATCCTTTTCGAGCGCTACAGGATCGCGGTTCCACCCATCCAGGTTAACTTGACTTTTCTTAATGAATTCTTTGATGATGTCATCCATGCTATCCATTACGAAGTCCTTTGCCTGCGGAAGGCGGCAGCCGCTAGTGGGCGGGCGTAAATTTCAGTGCCCCTAAATCTTTATCGGCATCATCGCGGAAGTCTTTATAGTTTCAACGGCCTGCGCGCCATAGCCCGACTTATAGGATCTTCCTGGCAATCCCGATTATTGTAAAATGAACGGCGATGAAGAAGTTGGTCGCGCTCTTGCTAGCCGTGTTCGGGCTTGTGGCCTATTACTATTTCTTCCACGCACCGCGGAAGGCGCCGCAGAAAGGCGAGGAGTTCTACATCTTGCCCGACCGCGTCAATGTACTGGATACAACGGCGGAAGTACGGCGGGTGATTGCCACTCTTCACTCGGGGCAACCGGTCGTTGTGACCGGCCGTTTTGGAGCGTGGGCGCACATACTGTTGGGGGCGAATACGGGAGGTTGGGTGCACAACCGGGATCTGCTGCCCGCCCAAGTCTATAACGAGGGTCGAGCGGTCCTGAAACGTGTGGTGGAGGGACAGGCACAAGCGGAGGGAAAGATAAACACGATCTCCAATGTCCATTTAACGCCTTCACGGGACGCCATTGCCGTAGCGCAGTTCACGCCGGGCGAGCAGGTGGAAGTCTATAACCGGCAAGTGGTGGCGCGAGCTGGCGGCGCGGATGGGCTCCGAAATGACGTCTGGTACCTTGTGAGAAACAACCAGCAGGCGGGTTGGGTCTTAGGGGATTTCGTCAGCCTGGATATTCCTGCCGGGCTTGCGATGTATGCCGAAGGAATCAATCTGGTAGCCTGGCTGCCGTTGGATACCGTCAATGACGGCGGCCGGCAAGTTCCACAATACGTGGCCGCAGACCGAATCGGTGAAGAACGCGTGGACTTCAATCACATTCGTGTTTTCACCTGGTGGGTGAAACATCACAAGTACGTGACGGCGTATGTGAAAAGCCACTTGGCCGGATATTTCCCGATCATCGTCGAACACGAAGGAGGCGTCCCCTATTTCCGCCTGCGCCTTATCGATGATCAGGGAAACCGGATCCAGCAAGTCTATGGCTTGTTCGACACCATCGTACGTCCGATCGGGGTAGTTCCCGGCTGGACGAGCACAGCGATGCCGCCTCCACAGGAAAAGAGGAAAAGTTTGGACGCGAGCGGCCGGTTGGGTACGACGGCTTCTCAGGAACCAGGTCTGCAACTTATTCCATGAGCTTGACCGCTCCTTCCCCATACTCTGAGGGGCGCCCAACGGGCGCTTACCGGTGCTTGCGCCGCGCGCTGCGGATCTGGTTCAGCTTGAATTTTCATCACATCCGCGTCCTGCAAGCCGAGAAGTTGGCTGCTTCCGGCCCCGCGCTGCTTGTGGTGAACCATCCGGCAAGCTTCCTGGACGCTCTGCTGCTGATTGCGGCGCTCGATCGGCCCATCCGCTGTTTCATCGAAAGCGCGTTGCTCCAACGCCCAATGACGCGCGCATGGGCTAAGGGCCTGGGTTTCATCGAATGGCCGGACGGGCAGCAAGAGCAGACTTCGGCGTTCAGCTTGTCTTGCGAGATTCTGAGGAAAGGCGGCGCAGTTCTCGCGTTTGTCGGAGGTCAACCGGAGAGTTCTAATTCCCCCAACACGCTCGCGGCCGCGGTACCGATGATCGCCATTGAAGCCGAGTCCGATTCGCCCGCCACTGCGCCGCTTTCCATTCATCTCATCCATCTCCATCTACCGGTGGCCCCGTCCCAATCCAGCGAGATTCTGGTTCATATCGACCGTCCGCTTCACGCTGTTGATACATCTGACGGGGCCGCCGCCGGGCAACAGGCTCGAGCCGCGGCGTTTGCCGCTGAGATGGACCGGGCGTGCAGGGAGAATCCTTTTCGGCTTCGGGTGGGAGACCTGGCGCATTTTCTGACTGGCATCGAGTGCGCCATGCGTCAGGATTTCGAGGAGCGCTGGACGCGCCGTCCCAATTCAAAACAACGAGTGGAGGACTTCGATCTCAGCCCCTACCTCGTGCGCCTCATCCATCACCTCAATTACCGGCACCCCGGCAGGCTCACCGCGTTGTGCGAAACCTTGAGAGCTTATCAGGAGAAGCGCCGCGGTCTTGCCCAGATCGCGCTCCGTGAAGAGACGGCAGGCCGTTGGTATCGCAGTCCAATTCGGAGGCTCGCCGCATGGGTCGAGACCGTGATCGGTGGGCCAATTGCCGCGTATGGCTTGCTCAATCTGCTGCCCGCCTGGCTCGGTCTGCATCTCGGAAAATCGTTCCGTCGGGGACTTTGGGATGTGCCCGCCGGTGTCTGGATGGTCAGGCTGATCGCCGCCCTGGCCTGTTACACGGGAGAGATCGTAGCGGCCGCCCTGTTTTTGCCCAGGTGGGCAGTCGGCTATTACGCACCCTCGCTGCTGGCCTCGGGCGCTTACTTGTTGCGGTATCTTTGGCTTCTAAAAACGCGGACGAATGTCGTGGTCGCAAGCCTGGAAAGGAAGCGGGGCGAACGCAGACTGCGCTTCATGCGAAAGAAGCTGATTGCAGAAATCAATCGCGACCAGCAACGCTTTGCCTGGCCGCTGAAGACTGTACGTTGAGCCCCACTCATGCCTCCCCGAGTCATCGCCATTGACGGGCCGGCCGGCGCCGGCAAAAGCACGGTTGCTCTGAGGGTTGCCCGGAGGCTGGGATGGGCTTACGTCGACAGTGGCGCTATGTATCGTGCGGCGGCATTGAAAACGGTGGAGAGTGGCGCCTCTCCGGACGATCCGGCAGCGGTTCTTTCGTCGCTCGCCTCCGCGGACATACAACTCGATCTTCGGAACCACGGTTGGAGCATCCTGCTTGACGGTCGCGACGTATCAGAAGCGATTCGTTCTCGTGCGGTCGCGTTGGCGGCTTCCAAAGTTTCTCAGATCCCGGAAGTAAGATCGCGCTTGATTGCCATGCAGCGGCGCTTCGCCGAGGGAGCCGGCGTGGTGATGGAGGGCCGCGATATCGGTACAGTCGTTTTCCCGGAAGCCCCGGTGAAGATTTTCCTCACGGCGCAACCGAAAGAGCGCGCAAAGCGCAGACTCGATGAGGAACAGGAAAAGGGAAGAAAAGCGACGCTCGCGGAGATCGAGCGTGAGATTCAACGGCGAGATAAACTCGATGCAGAACGCGCCACTTCCCCATTACGCCCGGCGCCGGATGCGATGGTACTCGATACCACCGGCCTGACGGTTCCTCAGGTCGTCGAACGCATTCTGGTGATGGCGCGGGAGAAAGGCTTCGCAGCGAATCGCTAAGCCTTAGCGGCCTCCGTTACTCATCGAGGCGAGAAACTGAGAATTATTGGCGGTCTTGTTCAACTTATCGATGATTAACTCCATGGTTTCGACCGGAGACAGCGGATTCAAGACCTTTCGCAGCACCCAAATGCGGTTCAACTCGTCCTTCGGAACCAGTAACTCCTCCTTCCGAGTGCCGGACCGGTTGATGTCCATGGCGGGAAATATCCTCTTGTCCACCAGTTTCCGATCCAGGTTGATTTCCAGGTTTCCCGTTCCTTTGAATTCTTCGAAAATCACATCATCCATCCGGCTGCCCGTATCGATGAGCGCCGTGGCAATGATCGTGAGGCTGCCGCCTTCCTCCACGTTTCGCGCTGCTCCGAAGAACCGCTTGGGCCGCTGAAGGGCGTTCGAATCGACGCCGCCGGAAAGGACCTTGCCGGATGGCGGAACAACCGTGTTATAGGCGCGCGCCAATCGAGTGATCGAATCCAGCAGGATCACCACATCGCGCTTATGCTCCACCAACCGCTTGGCTTTTTCGATGACCATTTCCGCCACTTGAACGTGGCGCGCGGCAGGCTCGTCAAAAGTGGAGCTGATCACTTCACCCTTGACCGTGCGCTGCATGTCCGTCACTTCCTCCGGCCGCTCGTCGATGAGGAGCACAATCAGAGTGATCTCCGGATGATTGGTGCTGACGGAATTCGCGATGGTTTGAAGCAGCATGGTTTTGCCGGTACGTGGAGGAGCCACAATGAGACCTCGTTGGCCCTTCCCCACCGGCGTCAACAGGTCCAGCACCCGTGCGGAGACATTGTCCTTTGTCGTCTCCAGCCGGATCCGTTCCATCGGATACAGAGGCGTCAGGTTATCGAAGAAGATCTTGTTGCGCGACTCATCCGGCGGCTCGAAATTGATGGCCTCGACCTTGATCAAGGCAAAGTATCGCTCGCCTTCCTTGGGTGGGCGGATCTGGCCGGATATGGTATCGCCCGTCCGCAGATCGAATTTGCGAATCTGTGAGGGAGAGACGTAGATGTCGTCCGGACCCGGCAGATAGTTATAGTCAGGCGCACGCAGGAAGCCAAACCCGTCGGGAAGGCACTCAAGCACGCCCTCGGAAAAGATCAGGCCGCTTTTCTCCGTTTGCGCCTGCAGGATCTTAAAGATCAGCTCCTGCTTGCGCATGGTGCTGGCCCCAACCACGCTCAACTCCTTCGCCACCTGAACGAGGGTGGTGATGTTCATTTCTTTGAGCTTGGCGATATCCAGAACTTCACCCTCCTTCAGTTCCTGAATGTTTTCGACCTGAAGTTCTTCTTGTTTCTTGGCTGGCATAATGTCTCTCTCAAGTGTTGTTGCAGAATTGTCCCTCGTCCCGTTTCGCAGGGAGCTGATGGGCTGCTGCAAGCTTGACCCTTTCGGCTTCGTCATCGATTGAAGGATTTACGAATTGCAGGCAATCGCCGGCATGTCAGGTTCCGGGTTGGCAGCGGGGGTGTCACACACATCGGTGTTTTCACGTGACGCTAAGAGAATCCTCGCACCCGGCTTCCCCGAGTGCAGTGAGTCAGTTCGTTGAGGAATTTGAATCGGCGCACCCCTTTTCGAAAACGCAGAATCTCACCCTCCTAATTAGCTAAAGGCTCGCGCCCAACCTCGTGAGTTGATTCAAGGACCGGAGCGGGAGGCGCGGTCTCCGAACCCAGGTTCTCACTGCCCTCGAGCTTTCGCTCCAAGGCCAGGTCCAGCACTTCGTCCATCGCTTCGACAAAACGAATCGTCATTTCTCGCTGGATGGGCTCCGGAACTTCGGCAAGATCTTTTTCATTGTCGCGAGGAAGGATGACCGTGCTGCACCCGCCGCGGTGGGCCGCCATCAGTTTCTCCTTTACCCCGCCAATGGGTAACACCTTGCCGCGCAGGGTAATCTCGCCGGTCATGGCAATATCCCGGCGTATCGCCACTCTCGCCAGGGCGCTGACGACTGCCGTTGCAAGCGTGATGCCGGCCGAAGGGCCGTCTTTTGGAATGGAGCCCTCCGGAATGTGAATATGAATATCGAGCCGCCGGTAAAAATCCGCGTCCAAGCCGAAGCGCCCCGCCCGTGAACGGACGTAGCTCATGGCGGCCTGGCCCGACTCCTGCATCACGTCTCCCAGCTTCCCTGTAAGAATCAGTTTGCCTCGTCCCGGCATCGTGGTGGCTTCGATATATAGGATTTGGCCCCCCACCTCAGTCCAGGCAAGGCCGGTGGCGAGTCCCACTTCGTTCCTTTCCTCCGATTTCATGTCTCGGAATTTGACCACACCGAGATAATCCTTCACGTCGTCGCGGCGAATGGTCACCTCGAGAGTCTTCCCTTCCTTAACAACCTTCCGGGCCACCTTTCGGCAGATGTTGGCGATTTCCCTCTCCAGGTTGCGCACGCCGGCCTCGCGTGTATAACTCCGGATGATTTCGACCAGCGCATCGTCCTCAAAGGATAGACTCCCCGGCTTCAGTCCGGTTGCCTCCCGCTGCTTGCGGACGAGGAAGCGCTTCGCAATCTCGAGCTTCTCCGGCTCTGTATACCCGGACAGCCGGAGAATCTCCATGCGGTCCTGCAACGGCTGGGGGATGGTGTGAATGACGTTTGCAGTGGTGATGAAAAAGACCTTAGAAAGGTCGTACTCGACGTCCAGGTAATGGTCCATGAAGGTGTTGTTCTGCTCGGGATCGAGAACCTCCAGAAGCGCCGCCGAAGGATCGCCACGAAAGTCCATGCTCATCTTATCCACTTCGTCCAGCAGGAACACGGGATTGACCACTCCCGCCTTTTTCATCATTTGCAGAATCTGGCCCGGCAACGCTCCGATATACGTGCGGCGGTGGCCGCGGATCTCCGCTTCGTCGCGTACGCCGCCGAGCGATAACCGGACGAATTTGCGCCCTGTGGCGCGCGCGATGGAGCGGCCGAGAGAAGTCTTTCCCACTCCCGGCGGACCAACAAAACAGAGAATCGATCCTCGCGGTGTCTTGACAAGCTGGCGAACCGCTAAAAACTCCAGGATCCGTTCCTTGATCTTCTCGAGACCGTAATGGTCTTCTTCCAGGACAGCTTCGGCCCGCCTGATGTCCCGCACCTCTCTCGCCCGCTTCTTCCAAGGCACAGCCAACAGCCAGTCGAGGTAATTGCGCGATACGGTCGATTCCGCTGACATCGGCGGCATCATTTCCAGCCGTTTCAGCTCCGTCATGGCCTTGTCCAACGCGTCCTTGGTCATGCCGGAGGTTTCAATTTTCTTCTTCAGCTCGTCGATCTCGCTCTTCTCGTTGCGGCCCAATTCTTTCTGGATCGCCTTGATCTTCTCGTTCAGATAATATTCACGCTGAGCGCGCTCCATCTGGCGCTTGACGCGTCCCTGGATGCTGCGATCGACGTTAAGCTTCTCAATCTCGATATCCAAAATATCTGCCAGCCTCGCCAGCCGGTCCACCGGATCGAAAATCTCCAGCAGTTCCTGCTTCTCTTCGGTTGAGATATTCAAATTAGCGGCCACCGTGTCCGTGAACTTTCCAATTTCATCCACCTTCACCGCGGCAATCATCGTCTCGTAATTGAGGCTTTGCGAGAGCTTCACATACTGCTCGAAGAGTGAAATGATCCGCTGCACGAGCTGCTCCACGCTCGGCGTTGAGACCACCCGGGCGGCGACCACCTTGACGGTGACGCGGAAAAAACCCTCGTCGTTGGTGACTTTCTGAATCTTTCCGCGTTCCACTCCCTCCACCAGGACGCGGATGTTGTTGTCGGGAAGCTTCAGGCTTTGCACGATGCTGGCGATGGTGCCCACCTGGTAAATGTCGCTTGCCTTGGGATCGTCGAGAGAGGCGTCGCGTTGAGTGGCAAGAAAAATCTTCTTGTTCCCGGCCAGCGCCTCTTCGAGCGCATTAATCGAGCTTTCCCGTCCCACGACAAAGGGCGCCATCTGGAATGGAAAAACCACGAGGTCCCGAATGGGCATCATGGGAAGCGTCCGGAGATCGCCCTTTTCACGTCCTGATAAAATGGAAGAATTCATTAGCCTGCCTTCTCGAGCATGAGGGAATCCAGTGCAATCTCGCGATTGCGAACCATCTCTCCAGTCACCACGAACTCACGCAACTTGCGTTGGCTGGGCAAGTGATACATGAGATCGAGCATCAAATCTTCGAGGATCATGCGCAGTCCGCGCGCTCCGAGCTTGCGATCGAGGGCCTCCCGCGCCACCGCTCGCAGCGCCTCTTCGGTAAAGCGCAGCCGGACATTTTCAAATTCGAACAGCCGCTGGTACTGCCGCGTCAGCGCGTTCTTGGGCCGCGTCAGAATTTCGATGAACGCCGCCTCGTCCAGATCGTCCAAAGCGCAGATGACCGGAAGCCGACCGACGAATTCCGGGATCATCCCATACTTTATAAGATCCATCGGCTGAACCTGCTGAAGAGTTGCGATGTTTCTGCGCGACGACGTCACAGGCCCCTGCTCCGCCGCCGCGCGGAAACCCACGCTTCGGTGCCCGATCCGCCGCTCCACCATGCGCTCCAGCCCGACAAACGCTCCGCCGCAAACAAAAAGAATGCCCGTCGTATCCACCGGCGTGAATTCCTGGTGGGGGTGCTTTCGCCCTCCGTGCGGAGGCACATTGGCCACGGTGCCTTCAAGAATCTTCAACAACGCCTGCTGGACGCCTTCGCCGGAAACATCGCGTGTAATCGAAGGATTCTCATCTTTCTTGGCAATTTTATCAATTTCGTCGATGTAGATAATTCCCTGCTGCGCCGCCTGAACGTCGTAGTTCGCGTTCTGGAGCAGCTTCAGGATAATGTTCTCGACGTCTTCCCCAACGTAGCCGGCCTCCGTCAAAGTGGTGGCGTCCACCAGCGCGAACGGAACGTCCAGCATCCGCGCCAAAGTCTGGGCGAGCAACGTTTTCCCCGTTCCGGTCGGACCAATCAGCAAGACGTTCGATTTGGAGAGTTCCACATCCCCACGCATGCGGGACAGCAGAACGCGCTTGTAATGGTTATAAACGGCTACGGCGAGCTTTTTTTTCGTCTTCTCCTGGCCCACGACGTATTGTTCCAGGAAGGCCTTCACTTCCGTGGGCTTGGGCAGCTTGCCCGAAGGCAGCGGCCCCCTTTCACCGGCGTCCTTTTCCAGAATCGCGTTGCACGCCACCACACACTCATCGCAGATATAGGCGCGAAAATGCTCGTCCGGCGAAGAGATCAGTTTGCGTACTGCGTCCTGCGACTTCTGGCAGAACGAACAGCGCAGCACTTCGTCAGACCCCGTTCGCCTCATCGGCAACCTCCGGCTTTACTTGTGCTTGGAAATGATCTCATCCACAACGCCGTACTCTCTCGCCTGCTCCGCGCTCATCCAGAAATCGCGCTCCACGTCACGCTCGATTTTCTCCACGTTCTGCCCCGTATGCTTCGACATGAGCTGATTCATGTTGGCGCGCGTCCGCAGGATTTCGCGCGCGTGAATATCAATATCCGTCGCCTGCCCCGACAGGCCACCCATCCACGGCTGGTGGATCAGGATTCTTGCGTTGGGCAAGCAGTATCGTTTCCCCGGCGCACCGGCCATTAACAACAGCGCGGCCGCGCTGGCCGCTTGTCCAATACAGATGGTCGCCACATCGGGCTTGATGAATTGCATCGTGTCGTAAATGGCCATCCCCGCCGTTACGGATCCGCCTGGCGAGTTAATGTAAAGCTGCACGTCCTTCTCCGGATCTTCAGCAGCAAGGAAGAGGAGTTGGGCGGTTACCAGATTCGCCACATTGTCATCAATCGGCGTTCCGATAAAGATGATGTTGTCTCTCAGAAGCCGGGAGTAAATATCGTAGGCGCGCTCTCCCCGGTTGGTCTGCTCGACGACCATCGGAATCAGCGTCATGCGCGGGCTGTCAGAATTCATAGGATCGTACCCGTCCCACATTCGAAAAAACTCGCTCTTTCCACAAATACTCCCTCTGAAGCTACATTGCCACCCCATTTTGGAACAGGAATTCCAACAACTGGCAAACTCGTGGGCTAGGGGTGGTGACCGATATCTGCCGGAGGTGAGACCTCACATCAGCCGCAACTGGCGCGCCACGCGGGCGTTGCGGTAAATGTGATCGAGCGCTTTCTCTCGCAGACGGCTAGACTGCAGTCTAGCCAGCCCACCCCCGCGTGTCAAGCGGGTCTTGAGCGCCGGCGCGGTTTCACCCGCCTCAACGGCCGCGTTCCGAATGGCGTCATCCAACTCCGCTTCAGACACCTCGATCTTCTCGGCCGCCGCCACCTTTTCCAGGATGAGTAAGCCCCGAACCTCTTTCTCAGCCGCCGACCGGAACTCCTCCCGAAGCATGCCCCAATCAACCTTCGCTTTATTCACATCGATGCCTTGATCGCGAATTTGGCTCGCAATCACGCGAAGCTTAAAGTCCAGCCGCTCCCGGATGAGAGCGTCCGGCACCGGAAATGCTTGCCGCTCAATCAAAATGTCCAGGAGCTTTTGGCGAGCCTCGTTCTCCGCCTCTTTCTGCCGGAGAGCTTCAAGATCGCGGTGTATCCGGGCACGCAGAGCAGCCAGTGTCGGCTCGCTACCCACCGTCGCCGCCAAACTGTCATCGAGTGGAGGAAGACGCTTGCGCTTTAACGCTGAAACCTCAACCCGGAAGCGAACTCTCTTGCCCGCCACATTTTCCTGGTGAAATTCCGGTGGATAGTCCACCTCGATCTCGCGCACTTCTCCTGCCTTCGCGCCCCGCAGCCCTTCGCTGAACTCACGCAATGTTCCGCGGCCTCCCAGCCGAACCGTTCCTTCCTTCACCGCAACCAGGACGCGCCCCGATGGCTTGTTCTCGCGGCCTTCGTAACTCACGCTGAGCAGATCGCCCTCCTGCGCTTCCTCGTCTTCAACCACTTCGAAGGTGGCCGCCTCATCTCTCAGTTTTTCGATGGCCTGGTCCACATCAGGCTCGGAGACCGTGGGCTCCTCCACGGAAACTTCCAGGCCATTGTATTCCCCAACTTCGAAAGACGGATAGACCTCGAACGACGCTCGGTAAGTGAGGGGCTGATTGTCTTCGGACTTCAAGTCCTCAAAGGTTGGCTCTCCCGCAATCGAAAGGTTTTGCGCTCTGACCGCATCCTGGAAAAACTTCGGGACCAGGGATTGCGCCACTTCCTCGCGGATCGCGTCTCGATAGCGGTGCAGGATCAGTTCCCGCGGAACGCGTCCCGGCCGGAAGCCGGGAACCTGGACCCTGCGAGCAAATAGCGCAGCAACGCTCTCCGATTCCTTCTGCATGGCTTCGCGCGGAATCTCGATTACGAGCTCTCTCTTACAGGTTTCTGCCTCCACGGAGCCTCATTGGGGGGTTGATTGAGTGAGATACGAGCGGCGAGTTGATTCTCAAAAAGTGAAGCCTTGCCTTCGGCCCGGCTACCCTCTTGCAACGGAAACCTGTGGCTTCTCGCGTCGCAGTCTAAACTACGTATTAAGTATAGCACAGGAACAACACCTGTCAATCGCGGAGATCGCATCTTTGCCTTGTGGGTCGCATTGTTGCATTGTTGGTCGCGGGCAAAATACGGATTGACAATAGCTCGCGGCTCGCGGTATGTTGTCGCCCGCTCGGGTAGGCATTAGACAATTCGGATCGAGGGATTTTTCATCGCGCGGGAACCAGCGGTGTCCGATGTGAAGCGCTCCAAGGTTCATCGGCCGCGAGGATCAGGCGCGACGAAAACGCCGCTACGGGAGGGGAAGCATGGGAGCCTGGTATCGCTCGTCATGCGCCGTGATCCAGTTCTCGCTGGGTTTCGGCCAATCGCGTTGGCAAGGGCGCCAAGCCTCGCCTCGATGCCCTGTTCGTCCGGCGTTACCTAGGAAGTTTTGCTACCTAATTGCCCTTGGCGTGCTGCTGTTCGCCTTCACTCCCGCTGCGTTCCCTCAGGTAGCGACGGGCACGCCGCCATTTGGCACTTTCAGCGGCGGGCCGGACATCGTCGATAACGCCAACCTCGACGTGCATCTTTCCATTCCTGTGGTGAACAAGGCGGGGCGCGGCCTGCCGTTTTACTACGTCCTGGGCTATGACAGCACGATCTGGTCGCCGCAGGCCGTCAATGGCGCGACCTCGTGGGTTCCCGCCGGCGGCTGGGGCTGGGCGGGGATCAACGATGCCATGGTGGGTTTCGTCGGCTACCAAACCAGCACGGTTCAGGGGACCTGCTTCTGGAACGGCGAAGACTACAACTGGAACTACATCGGTTATACCGGATTCGTCTATTACGATGCGAGCGGAACGAGCCACTATTTTAGCCTGACGCTCGGCTCACCCGTCGAGGGCGCGCCACCTCCGCCGGCCAACTGCCAGCCGGCTCCGCCCACGCCGCAAGAGTCAGGCACGGCCACAGCGGTGGACGGCTCCGGCTACGCGCTCAGCGCCACCTACGGCAGCCCGCCTGCCGTCACCGTCATCGATGTTTCGGGAGACAACATCGTGCCGCCGGCAGTGGCCTGGAGCGCGACAGGCACTTCCTCCGTCCCCGGCGGCACCTACTCGATCACCGATCCTAACGACAACGAAGTGAAGGCCGTCGTTTCCAGCACCACCACCTTTACGGACACGCTGGGTGAGACGGCTCTGACGATTTCGGGCTCCGGCACGCCGTCGAGTCCCGTCACCCTGACTTACCCGACCACCTCGGGCAGCGCCGAGGTGACGGTGGACTATTCGGCTTACACGGTGCGCACCAATTTTGGCTGCAGCGGCGTCAAGGAGTTTGGGCCAACGACGGAGGACCTGGTATCGAGCGTCAGCTTGGCGGACGGCACATCGTATACGTTCAATTACGAGGAGACGCCGGGCTATTCCGGCGACGTGACGGGTCGGCTGGCGAAGGTGACGCTGCCCACGGGTGGAGCGATCACTTACGCTTATTCGGGTGAGAGTGAAGGCATCACGTGTGCCGATGGCACCGCCGCCACGGTCACCCGCACCACTCCGGACGGAGCCTGGACCTACGCGCATACAGAGAACGGCTCCGCCTGGACCACCACGATCACTGATCCTGCCGGGGACCAGACGGTGGAGGACTTTCAGGACATTTACGAGACGGAGGCGGAGTACTACCAGGGTTCAAGCACGCTGCTCGAAACCGTCACCACCTGTTACAACGGCGTGACGACCAACTGCAACAGCACGCCCGTTGGCACGCCTATCACCAGCGTCACCCAGACCAACACGTGGGCCAGCGGCCAGGAGTCAGAAACGAACACCGTCTACAATTCCTACGGCCTGCCCACGGAAGTGGATCAATACGGTTATGGCAGCGGTTCCCACGGCGGGTTGATTAGCAAGACGCTCACCAGCTACGACACAATCAGCGACATCATCCGGGATCGTCCGGGCAGTGTTACCGTTCAGAATGGCTCGGGCGTGGCTGCGGCGCTGACGTCCTAATCAGTACGACAACGACGGCAACGTCACCTTGCTGAGGGAACAGACCGACAGCCAGGGCGATACCATCAGCCGATCTTTCACTTACAACTCGTCTGGTGGGACACTGGCCTCAGCCACGGATTTTGCTAACAACACCACCAGCTTCAGCTACGGTGACTGCAACGGCTCGTTTCCAACGCAGATTGTCCAGCCGCTTTCGTTGACAAGCTCGATGGCCTGGAACTGCAGTACGGGCCTGGTGAGTTCCGTGACGGACCCGAACAGCCAGGCGACGAGCTTCGACTACGACGAGCTTTACCGGTTGACGGAGACGAATGATCCCGATGGCGGCCAAGTCTCGACGGAGTACAACGACGGGCCTTCGGGCAGCGTCGTGACGACGACGAAGCTGAGTACGTCGGCGAGCCGGGAGGACACAGCCTATCTGGACGGCTTGGGAAGGGTGACGGAGACGGAACTCAATTCGGACCCGGCCGGCACCGATCTCACCACCACCAGCTATGACGACCTGGGCCGCGTCTCCAATGTTTCCAATCCTTATCGCAGCGGCAGCTCGACCGGAAGCGATACGTACGGCTACGATGCCTTGAGCCGCGTGACGGGCGTGACTCACGCCGATTCGAATGCCAGCCACACCTACTACGGGTCAAACGTGACGAGTGAGGGCGGGCTGGGCTCGCAGCTTTGCTCGTCTTCCACGTATGGCCTAGGCTATCCCAGCCTGTATGCGGATGAGAAAGGGAAGCTCCGCGAGACTTGGACGGACGCGCTGGGGAGGGTGATCGAAGTCGATGAGCCGGATGCGGCCACAGGCAGCCTGACGGATGGCTCGGAGCTGGCGACGTGTTATTCTTACGACGCGCTGGGCGATTTGACGCAGGTCGTGCAGGGCATCCAGACGCGGACGTATAGCTATGACATGCTGGGCCGGCTGACTTCGGCCACCACGCCCGAATCGGGCACGACGACGTATTCCTATTCGGGCTGTTCAGGCGATCCATCGAATGTCTGCTCGCGCACCGACGCGCGCAACATCACGACAACTTATGCTTACGATGCATTGAACCGGCTCACGTCAAAATCGTATTCCGACGGGACGCCCACGGCCGATTTCTCCTACGACCAATCGTCCGCGACAATTGGAAGCTGGTCGAGCGGGACGCTGGCGAATACCAAGGGCCGATTGACGGAAGCCACGACGGGGAGCACGCAGACGGGCCTGGTTTACAGCTACGATCCGATGGGAAGAGTGAAGAGCTTCTGGCAATGCACGCCGTACAATTGCGGCAGCTCGGCCTGGCAGACGACATACGCCTACGATGACGGGGGCGACGTGGCAAGCTGGACGCATCCGGCGGGATTCACGATCACGAACACGATCAACGACGCGCAAGAGATCACGCAGATTGAAAGCTCGCTGGTCGGCTCAACGTATCCGCAGTATCTGGCACAAAATATCACCTATACTCCCTGGGGCGCGGAGCAGACACTGGAGAACGGCTGCGCGGGAAGCGGCTGCACGGACACGCTGGAAACCTACGCTTACAACAATCGCCTGCAGCCGGTGATGATTGAATTGGGGAACACCTCGAATCCCTCCGCCGATTATTGCCTGGTGTACAATTACTATTATTCGGCGGTAGGAACGCCGACGAGTTGCTCCATGCCTTCGCAAGCGACGAGCTACGACGACGGCGACGTGAACGGCTACTACTACAAGGACAACGTGAATTCCTCGCTTAGTCACTCGACGCTGTACACTTATGACCCTCTGAATCGGCTTTCGACGGCAGTGGCGACGGGGAATTCAACTTACAACCTGGCGTTTTCTTACACGGCAGACGGATCGAGCGGCGGCGGCCGCTTCGGCAACATGACGTGCACGGTCAATGGCTCAACGAATGGCCTGTGCCCGCAGTATAGCTTCAGCAACGCCAACAATCGCATCACGAACTCCGGCTACGCCTACGACGCTTCGGGTGATCTGACCGACGATGGGACGTACGCCTATCAGTACGACGCGGAAGGACGGTTGACCTCGGTTGCGGGTGGCGGGTCTACCGAAACGATTGCCTACGATGCCTCGGGTGAACGCTCAGAGGAAATCACCACGCCGGGAAACGACGTCGAAATCGTCCACGATCCTTCCGGGCGAGACTTGGCGTATTGTGACGCGGGCGGTGGATTCTGCTGGCAGGAATTCTACAACGACGGCCGACGCCAATTCGGATACTACAACGGGAGCGGCGACTGGGCTCGATTCCTTCATGCCAATGCACTGGGCTCGACCACGATGACGAGCGGCTACGGTGGAGGCGTGCAAGCTGACTTGGTGATGTACCCGTGGGGATCGCTGTGGAGTTCGGCGGGTGACGCCGAGCTGGATGAGCATTTTGCGGGATTCACCCAAATCGATGGGGCAGCCCTGCTTTATCCTACGCCCGCGAGGCGTTACGACCCTCCGCCCGGTCGCTGGCTGACGCCCGACCCGTTAGGCGGGGACCTCACGAATCCCCAGTCCCTCAACCGCTACGCCTACGCCCTCAATAACCCCACCACGCTGATTGACCCGCTGGGACTGCAGCCGCCGGGAGATTTCGACGGCGGCGACTGTTCGGACCCCGCATATGCTGATACCCACGTGGAATGCCAGGGTCCGGGCTCCGGGTATTGTAGCGCCTCGGACTTCACGCTGCCCGGCTGCGTCGGTGCCATCGGCAATGTGGGCGGAGTTATCGGTAGCGGAGGCGGTGGAGGAGGCGCCGGTGGTGGGACGACTCACAGTGCCCCGCCGCCTCCATGGACCTCGGGAATAGGAGACACGGCCTCGACCTTCCAGTCGGCCGGCGCGCCTCCGATCATAGGGCCCGGCATCATCAACACGCCGTGGATCTTTCGTGTGATTACCTGGGCTTGGCCGCTCCTACCCGATATAGGGGACGCGGCTGGCAGGGTCGTCCCGTGGGTTGGTATCGGAGCCAGTGTGCTCATGATGAAGAGCGATACCACGCCGCAGGCCGCTGCTTACAACGCTGCGAGCAATAACGGGCGCCGATTCTCGAAAAATCCAATTTGTGATCAGCAGTACAAGGCTGACATCGCCAGGTGCAAAAGGTTGCCTCTCAACCAGCGACCGGCGTGCTATGCGCAAGCGATGGAACGCTTGGTTTCCTGTGAGCAGGGCAAACCCTTGCCCCCACTGCCGTTCTAACACCCCGCTGAGGACTGGCAATTGGATGTCCAAGAAGCTGGAAGACGTGATCGCCAAACGAGAGAGCACCGTCCATTTCCCGGACGGCAGCAAGAGGAGGGTCTGCGTCGTCATTCGCAGACCCGAGCCACGGGAAGGGGAGGGTGATTACTCCTGCTCATTTTCAATCACCGGGCTCGGCGTGGCGGATGAGACGCGGGAGATACTCGGATACGACTCGATCCAGGCGATCGAGTTAGCACTACGGTTCATAGGGCACATTATTACTGGCGCGGTGCCAGTTGGCTCTGCGTGGGAAGACGCGCAGGAGAACATGGGTTTCCCGAAACCACCCGGCACTTAGCGTGCCGCCACGGGAGCCGAGAAAAAACCGGGTGCTCTGCGGCCTTCGCAAGTGCTCCCCAAGCCCTCCAGAGGGGGGACACGGAGGGTGGGCTCCTACCACGACCAGCCAAGCACCGCAACGGGGCTGGCGAGTGAGGCAGACCTTGGCATTGAATGTCTGCGATCAGCGAAGCTGAGCGCGGTTGAGAATGGCCGAGGCCGCGACTGCGTCGCTTCTGCGGCAGGAATCACCTCCACTTTCTGAGGACC
Organism: Terriglobia bacterium; assembly: GCA_030041095.1. Lineage (GTDB taxonomy): Bacteria > Acidobacteriota > Terriglobia > UBA7540 > UBA7540 > JASHON01. The sequence continues at coordinate 2,360 of JASHON010000129.1, read as the reverse complement.
AGGACCTACCGTTGCATTCCCGCATTCGATTCGAACTGTTTCGGGCTCCGGTTTGTCACGACCCGGGGAGACCTGCCGGGAGACCGCGGACCTCCGTTATTGAGGTCCGCGGCTTGGGGGCTTCCTGAGATGCGGGTTCTTCGATCAGTGGGCGGGCGAGTTCGGTCAACGGTCAGGCCGCAACGCCGTTGGTGATGGATTTCATCACCAACGAGACGGTGAGTGGGTGCACGGGCGCGGTTAAAGGCGAGCACCAATCCCCAGAAATCGGCGGCGGAGCCGTGACGTGCGGCCACCATGTAAGACCCGCAGGGCGATCACCGGCAAAAGCCGCGGACCTCGAAGACGGAGGTCCGCGCTACGCAAACTCGCCTGATGCCTGCGGCCGGTGATGATTGAATTGGGAACCACGTCGAGTCCCACCGCCGATTATTGCCTGGTGTACAATTACTATTATTCGGCGGTAGGGACGCCGACGAGTTGCTCCATGCCCTCGCAAGCCACGAGCGATGACGACGGCGACGTGAACGGCTACTACTACGAGGACAACGTGAACTCCTCGCTCAGCCACTCCACGCTTTACACCTACGACCCGCTGAATCGGCTTTCAACGGCAGTGGCGACGGGGGATTCAACCTATAACCTGGCGTTTTCTTATACGGCAGACGGTTCGAGCGGCGGCGGCCGCTTCGGCAACATGACGTGCACCGTGAATGGCTCGACGCAAGGGCTCTGCCCGCAATACAGCTTCAACACGGCCAACAATCAGATCATCAATTCCGGGTTCACCTACGACGCTTCCGGCGACCTGACGGGCGACGGGACGAACACCTATCAATACGATGCCGAGCAACACTTGATCAGCGTCAATGGCGGCTCGACCGAAGCTTCCTCCTACAACGCCCTTGGGCAGTGGGTAGAGCAGCGGCTGCCCGGCATCGACCAGGATGAGTACCTTTACGACCCTTCGGGCACGATGCTGGGGCTCTTCACCGCTGACCAGCTTCACTGGTGGCAGCAGTACATCCACCTGGGCCGGCGAGTCATCGCCTACTACTGGGCTGATCCGAACATCCGATTCCTGCATGCCGATGCGCTTGGAACCACCCTCCAGGTGGTGCTGCAGAACGGATCGGTGTGGACCGACCTTGCGCAGTACCCATGGGGCCAGGAGTGGCAGGCGCTGGGAACCAACAATTGGGACGAAGACTTTGCCGGCTACGACCACACCGACCAGTTCGCGGACGATCAATATCCCACCCTCTTCCGCCGGTATGATCCCGACCACGGTCGCTGGCTGACGCCGGACCCGTTAGGCGGGGGCCTCACGAATCCCCAGTCCCTCAACCGCTACGCCTACGCCCTCAATAATCCCACCACGCTCATCGACCCCCTGGGCCTGCAGTCGGGTACGCCGTGTCCAGTTGCTACGAACAACGGCGAGCCCTGCTACGCGGTGACGTCCACGGCTAGTTCTGGCGGGACGATCTACAATAGTGCCGAATGGAGCTACCTTAATAGCTTCTGGGACTTCCTAAATTCCCTGGAGTCCTACTATAGCGCCACCGTACACAGTAGCGGGGACGGGGGCGGCAACGCTTCGACGAGCGGACCGCTACCGTGGTATTGGCAGGTTGCGAAGAATTTTAACAACTGCGCGGCCAATTCCGCGAGCAACCACAGTCTCGCGTCGCTGCTGCACCTCAACAATATCCCCGTGCTGGGGACGGTGCTTGGCAGCTCTACTGCCGCTGCCAGCAATCTTGTCTTCCAGACGAATCCGGAGGTCTATGTTCCGGCGGGAGCAAATCTGGCCGCTGGGGCGCGGGCCGGTTCGCTGATCAAGGTCGGCGCCGCAGCGGTCAGGAGTCTGCCGACCGGGGGGCGGTCTACACCTACTCAGGCACGATGGTTGCGACGCCTTACGGTCCCGCGCTGGAGATGGCACCTACCGGTGCGACGGTCGCCGACACTACTGCGGGCTCCGCCGTGATGGGCGGAGCGCAAGAGGCCGCGGGCATCGTAGACGCTGCGGCCACCCCTCTGATCGCCTGGGACGAACTGATGTATGGGATTGGCGAGGCGGCGTGCGCCGCGCCGGCCTTTTAATGAGGCGAGATGACCGACTTACCCGGACGCGATCGCGCTCGGCACGGCCTGAGGCTAGCCCAAGTTCGTCAGTAAGTGCGCTAGATTTCGGCTAAGCTCTTTAGAATCAGTTTAGGCTATGGCCGAGTTTTCACTACAACTGAGATTCAATTCGAGGCGTTCGGGTAGTGTGATTCCCAACTGATGCAAGAGTTGTTTTTGCTCCGGGCTGGGCTCGGTGATGCGGCGTAAGCGAAGCTCCCGGCCGTCGG
>JASHON010000128.1 GCA_030041095.1 Terriglobia bacterium | reverse complement strand
CATGACACTCAACTTTCTCTCGGTTTTAGCCCGGTTTAATTGGACAGCACCGTGAAAAATTCCGTGCCCCTGCCGACCCGTTCCCCTCCGCCGCCGGGGGAACCTGGTTTTCAAACCAGCCTTCAGGGGCGAAGTTTGTTCAATAGAATCAACAAGCGGTTTGCTGGCCCGAAGCTAATTTGGACAGCCCTGGGTTTGAAACCCGCCCCTACACTTCACCTTAAATATCGTAATACAGCGCGAACTCGTACGGGTGCGGCCGGGTTCCCACCGCCTGGACTTCATTCTTCATCTTGTAGTCGATCCAGGTTTGAATCAGCTCTTCGGTGAAAACATCGCCCTTCAGCAGGAAGTCGTGGTCCCGATCGAGCGCGCGGAGCGATTCTTCAAGTGACCCTGGGAGCGACGGAACCTTTGCCAACTCCTCGGGACCGAGATCGTAAATATCCTTATCCAAAGGCTCGCCCGGATCGATTTTGTTTTCGATTCCGTCGAGACCGGCCATCAGCATGGCTGCGAAGGCAAGGTAAGGATTGGAGGAAGGATCGGGCGGCCGGAATTCGAGCCGCTTGGCCTTGGGGCTGGGAGAATACATGGGAATGCGAACGGCGGCGCTGCGATTGCGCCTCGAATACGCCAAGTTCACGGGCGCTTCAAACCCCGGCACGAGGCGCTTGTAAGAATTTGTGGTGGGCGCGGCGAAGGCCACTACTGCAGGCGCATGCTTCAAGAGCCCACCGGCGTACCATAAGGCGGTCTGGCTGAGTCCGGCATATTTGTCTCCGGCGAAGAGCGGCTTGCCGCCTTTCCAGATGCTCTGGTGCGTGTGCATTCCCGAGCCGTTGTCCTGGAAGAGGGGTTTGGGCATGAAAGTGACGGTCTTGCCATACTGGTAGGCAACGTTGCGAATGATGTATTTGTAGATCATCATCCAGTCTGCGGCAACGACGATCGGATTGAATTTCTGGTCAATTTCGCATTGGCCGCCGGTCGCCACTTCATGGTGGTGGCATTCAATCTGCATGCCGGCTTTCTCCATGGCCAGCACCATTTCCGTCCGCAGGTTTTGATAATGATCGGTTGGAGGGACCGGGAAATACCCTTCCTTGTAACGCGGCCGGTAGCCCAGGTTGTCCTTTTCGCGGCCTGAGTTCCAGCGGCCTTCCTCAGCATCGATGAAGTAATAGCCGTGCTGCTGAGCCTGATCGAAGCGCACGTTATCGAAGATAAAGAATTCGGCTTCGGCCCCGAAATAGGCCGTATCGCCGAGCCCGGCGTAAGACAAGTAAGCTTCCGCCTTCTTGGCGATATGCCGCGGGTCTTTATGATAGTGTTGTTTCGTGATCGGATCGACGATATCGCCAATCATCACCAGCGTGGGGGTGTCCGTAAACGGGTCGAGGATCGCCCAGCTTGGATCGGGAACAAGCAGCATGTCACTTTCGTGGATGGCGGCCCATCCGCGGATGCTGGAGCCGTCCATTCCGAAACCATCCTCGAACGACTTCTCTTCAAGCTGTTGGATGGGGAATGAAACGTGATGCCAGATGCCGGGCAGGTCCGTAAATCGGAGATCCACAACTTTCACGTTGTTGGATACACAATACTCTAATACCTCTTTTGGATTCATGAAGCCTCCGCTTGAAAGTTTTGGTAATTCGCCCCGCTGAAAAAAGAGACTGCTGGTTGATTCGAGCCCACCCCTCACTTGATGATGCAGCGCCCCGGATTTGTCTCCACCCGGCAGGATGCTGAATGACTTTCCCGGCGCCGGTCACTCTGAGCGCAGCGAAGAATCTCCCCATTGGTTTTTAAGGAACTCCAGAGATGCTTCGATGCGCTAAGCATGTCCGATTGGGTAATTCAGCAACCTGTTGGACTGAGCCAAGTCTCACGTTATATTCGCTTGCCCCCACCACTCTCGTCAAGAGCCGGAGGGCGCATTCGAAGGAAAAAGTTTTTATTGAGTCGATAAGAGAACCGCAGGCTGTTGCGGTTGACGTCTACTGGCCCACTCCGAAAACCATCAACAGAAATCCGAGCAGCCCCAGCCCGGCCATAAAGCACATGGGCGCCGTCGTCGCGCCGCCGGAAAGCGCGCCCGCGACGGTAGCCCCGGCAAAGCTGCCGAAATATTGCACCGTCTGAAAGGAGCCGAGCGCGGTGCCATGGGCCGTCTGCTGGCTGTGTTTGCTCACGAGCGAGGGAAGCACCGGCTCGAGGCCCGTGAATCCTGCGAAAAAGAACGTCCCCGGAACAATCACGGCCATCAAGTGCGTGGGACTGAGGCCCGCCTCTGCCGGCCGGAAGAGCAACACGCCCCCGGCCGCCATCAACAGAAAGCCCAAGGCGGCAGCAGGGCGGCTGAAACCCCGATCCGCACTGCGCGAAAAGCCGAACATCGTGACGCCGCTGATCAGCAGCATCGGCAGGAGAACGACGTAAAATCGGCCCACCTTCAAATGGTGCTGCCGCGTGAGGATGAGTGGGAGATAGAACCAGAAAGCCGTCATGAAAGCATTCATCAACAACCCACCCGCATCGAGCGCCACGACGCTGCGGTTTCGCAAGACGGCCCATACCGGAGTGACCGGCTCGCGGCGAGGAGGCGCCTCCGGAAGGGCGGTGGCGAGCAAGCCTACCGTCAAAAATGCAAAAACAGCCGTCAGCCAGAAGAGTCCTGCGGCCTCAACCATCGCCGCGATCAACGGGCCGGCGATCACACCCACCCCAAACGCCACGCCGATCGGAATGCCCAGGATTGCCATGGCGGTCGAGCGATGCTCGACCGGAATCTCATCGGCAACCGTGGCAAAGGCGGCAGCCGTGACGGTTCCCAGCCCTTGTACGAAGCGCCCCAGGACCAGCTCTCCGATGCGCCAGCCCGCTGGCAGCCAGGGAGGAATCGCGCACAGCGCCGAGCCCAGGCCGAAAATGGCCATGCCCAGGATCAGCACCTTGCGGCGGCCGATGTAGTCCGAAAGGCGGCCCATCGGCAGCGCGCTCAGCGCGACGGCGATCCCGTAAGCGCCAAACGCAATGCCAACCAGCAAGTGAGACTTTGTAAACTCCAAACCGTAGAGCGTAAAGACGGGAAGCACCAGGAAAAGACCCAGCATGCGCATGCCGACGGCGCACGCAAGGGCAAAAAGCATTTTCTTCTGAGAGGAGGCTAAGGAACCCAGCGAAGGTCTTGCGGCACGTGTCATGAATCAATGAGTTCAAGAGTCAGCATTCGCTTCAGCAAACTCCGCCTGAACCCGCTCGGAGAGCAACCCGCTCTCGAATCCCCGGTCCAGGAGCGTTTGCACTGCCAGGCACTCTTCCGGGCCATATTCCAGCGTGCGGTGGTTGACGTACATGGAAACAAAACGATCGGCTGTTGAAACGTCGAGTCCTCGCGCGAATTGCATTGCGTAGGCCAACGCTTCTTCCCGATGCTCCAGTCCGTATCGCACGCTTGCGCGCAGAACTCGCACGGCGCGCCCGATGGCGCCCGGGCCCAGGGCGCGGCGAATGACGTTCCCACCGAGCGGCAAAGGAAGGCGAGTCTGCTGGTACCACCATTCGCCCAAATCGACCACTTTATTCAAGCCCTGGAGGGCGTAACTAAGTTGACCCTCATGAATGACGACGCCGGCGTCCGCACGGCCCAGAACGACCGCGTCCAGGATCTGATCGAAAGGCGTAACCACAGGCTCGATGGCAGGCTCGTAGAGTTTCAGGGTAAGGTACGCCGTGGTCATCAGCCCGGGCACCGCGACGCGTTTTCCTCTTAAATCCGTCAACGCGCCCTTGGCCACTACGAGCGGTCCGTAGCGGTCTCCAAAGCTCGCTCCGCTCGGAAGCAGAATGTATTCGTGCGACACGCTGGCGTAAGTTGCAAAAGAGATTGCCGTGATATCGTAAACACCCTCCCGCGCCTTTTGGTTGAGCGATTGAATGTCCTCGAGCGTGTGGCTGAATTTCAGACTCTCGGTCGGAATCTTCCGCGTGGCGATGGCATAAAACATGAAAGCGTCATCGGAGTCCGGGCTGTGCGCCAGCGAAATCTCCGTTTGTTCAGCTCGCGTGGTCTCAAGGCCTTGTCCGGCGGAAACCGTGTCGAGAGATTCTGGGATTGGATGCATGGATTCGTCGTCCTCCACCCACCGTGAAGCACAAGCCGATGCGTCCGGCAACGCCTTCGAGAGCCGTCCTGAGCGGACGGCTTCGATCATGGCCGGCGGATGCAACCAGGTGGCCCCGTTTCCGGCCGTTCTTCGCCGGCCTATTCCGGGAAGGCTCTCCCTGCTCCCGCCACTGCTCCCTTGCGCCTGGATCGATTCGAGTGCGGTTTAATCAGTTATGCTAGCACACTCCCGGAGGAGCGGCAATTCACGCTGAGCTTGGCGAGCTTGCTGGCTTGCGCTCAGTTTCGTATACTGGGCGCTCAAGGAGCGACTTCTTTCCTCACCGGCCGGACGCCCTCTCAAAAAACCTCTCCGGCAGCGAAGGCCATGATGCGCGAAACAAGATTTTCAGCGTTGATTCTTGCGGCCGGCAAGGCGACCCGTTTCAAGTC
>JASHON010000127.1 GCA_030041095.1 Terriglobia bacterium | reverse complement strand
CCCAGCCGCCCTTCCGTCCCCACCTCCCGCGCTACTCGTGTCACTTCGCTGGCAAACGAACGCAACTGGTCCACCATGGTGTTGATGGCTTCTTTGAGCTGCAGAATCTCGCCGTGCACGTCCACGGTGATCTTTTTGGAGAGATCGCCGCTCGCCACGGCAATCGTCACTTCGGCGATGTTGCGCACCTGAGCGGTCAGGTTGCTGGCCATCAGGTTTACGTTCTCCGTCAGGTCCTTCCAGGCGCCGCTCACGTCAGGAACCTGAGCCTGCCCACCCAGTTTGCCATCCGTTCCCACTTCGCGTGCCACGCGTGTCACTTCCGACGTGAACACGACGAGTCGCTCGATCATGCTGTTCACAATCGTTGCAGCGCGCAGGAATTCACCTTCGAGCGGACGGCCATCCACCTCCAGTGGCACGGTACGCCGCAGCTCGCCCTGGGCCACGGCGGAGACAGCCTGCGTTACTTCCGTTGTGGGCCGCAGGAGGTCGTCGATGAGCGCATTGATCGAATCCTCCATCTCGCCCCAGTCGCCGCCCAGCCGTTCGAAGCGGACCCGCTGGCTGGTCTGGCCCTTCTTGCCCACCAGGTGTCCCACGCGTTTCAGTTCGGCCGCCATGCGCGCGTTGGCCGTCACGATCTCATTGAGTGTGTCCGCAACTTTTCCGTCGATGCCCGTCAGATGGCCCGGCAGCCGGACGGAAAAATCCCCGGCACGCACCGCTTGCAAGGCGCGAAGCAGTTCCGCAGGGTCCAGCGTCGAGGCAACGTTTCCATCCGGCTGCAAGCTTTCCGTACTTTGCGTGAGCATGGAGTTTCCTTTACTCGGTTGCCTTCGTCCGGAGACGAGAACGCACCGGAGCCATTGCAGTGCTCCCGGCGTCCCCCGTCTGGCTTAGATCAAGCTGCGAAAAAAAGATTTCACTGTCCGATGGAATGATCTCAGAAGGGTCGTAATCCAGCGCCTCCGCGTCTGAATCCCCGCTATGCGCCGGCCACGCAACCGAGCCGCGCGGCCGCAGAACGTTCGCCATACCAAACAAAAAACTGCTGTAGTCTCGCACACGGTATCACCTTCGGACAATCGGGTATTCACCTCATCCCAATACAGGAAAAGTGTGTACGCAGTCTCTCCTGTTGCGCACGGACTTACATTGCGAGACATTTGCAATAAAATGGCCATGTCTAAATCGTGCGCCGCGAGATGGGGGGACGGCTTACTCGTGGAGCGCCGTGACCGACACACGACGGCGAGGCTTGAACACGCTGGCAAAAACGGGTCCGGCGGAGCTGGGGAAACGTCTACACCCGGTTTGGCGAGCGGCATTTCCCTTTTTGAACGATCTCCCTGGCAATGGCGGAAAAGAATCTGGATCGGCAAAGCGTCGATCAGTTTATCCTTGAAGAGATCGACAGCGTCCCTCATCTCGAGGCGCTTCTTCTGCTTTGGAAGACCAGGCCCGAACAGTGGTCGCCCGAAGACATGGCTAACGCGCTCTATGTTTCTCTGGACCGTGCCCAGACGATCTTGTTTGACTTGAAGCGACACGGGCTGGTTACGACGTGGCCGGAGCGCTTCTCGTACCATTCGGAATCGAGCCGGGACCTGCTGATGGGAGAAGTGGATGCGACTTATCGACGCGAGCTGGTGCGGGTTTCAACGATGATTCACTCGAAAGCGCCCTCGGCCGTGCGTGAATTCGCGCGAGCATTCAGATTCAAGAAGGATTGAAGTGGCATCGGCCGTTTACATCCTCGGCGCCCTCGTCACTTTGTTCTGCGGCGCTCTGCTTACGCGAGCCTATGCCAGAGTCCGGAAGCGTCTGCTCTTGTGGAGTGGCGTGTGCTTTTTCGGGCTTGCGCTCTCGAACGTGCTTCTGTTCCTCGACCTGGTCATATTTACTACGGTCGATCTCTATCTATGGAGGCTCCTGGCGGCCACTTTCGCCATGCTCGCGATGCTTTATGGCCTCGTTTGGGAAGGGGATCGGTGATCGATTGGTTTCTGCTCGGCGTGATCGCGATGGCCTCATTCACGGCCAGCTTGTTCTTTTTCAGGTTCTGGAGGGAAACCCGGGACTTCTTGTTCCTCGCTTTTGCTCTGGCGTTCCTGATCGAAGGAGCGTGCCGGACTTCGATGCTCCTGACCAGGCATCCTAATGAGGCCAGCCCGTGGATTTATGTGGTGAGGCTTGTGGGATTTCTGCTGGTCTTAGGGGCTATTGTGAACAAGAACAGGTCACGGAGCGCCTGATTTTGGCTTCTCGCCGGGATCGTCGTAAGACAAGACTTTTATCTTCCGAACCTGTCACATCTCGCATGGAGGCGAAGGAGACGTGCTGGCCTCGCGCAGGGGTAGGTCACAAGTCGCTCCTGCGCGAAGAGCCTTTGAAGTGGCCCCGGCGCGGCTAAGAAGCCGTCAAGTGCTATCGGCTCAGATACCAAGGAACATCGATGATGACAATTCGCTGGCTGCCTTTCAGGAGCAGCAAGGTCTTGAGCCACTGGCCGCGCTGGTTGTGCAGGAAATACAGATACCAGTGCCGCTCAACCAACTCAGGGACGATCACGGCAATTTGCCGGTTAGGATAGGTCCGTTCGAGATTCAGGATAAAATCCAGAATAGGGTTCAGCACGAAGCGGTAGGGGGACTTCAGTGTCACAAGTTTTGGGACCGGAAGGCCCGCGTTCCGTGCCGGTTCTGCCACCAAAGACTCCCAATCCGCTTGGAGCTTCCTCGAGCCCCGACCCGTGTCGACGTGAACCGCCTCGACGTCGGGAGAAAAATTCAAAGCGAACCGAAGCGCACGCTTGGCGATTTCGTCCCAGTTTGCGATTGGGGTGACAACTATGGGAGGACTCATCTCCGCTAATTCTAGTTTTCCAGGGTTGGCCGTCTCCCGGCCGACGCGTTCGTAGTGGCGCTTAACGGAAAGCATCAAAATGATGATGGCTGGAATCAGCAGCGTGGTCACCCAGGCGCCTTCCGCGAATTTCGAGACGGTTACCACGACCACCGTCACACCGGTCGCTAACGCGCCCAGCCCGTTGACGATCAGGCTTCGTCGCGCTTTGCGTCCGCCCGTCCTCATCCAATGCGCCACCATTCCGCTCTGTGACAGCGTGAAGGCCAGGAACGCTCCGACAGCGAAAAGTGGAATCAGGCGGTCGGTGATGCCGTCAAACAAAATGAGCAGAAACGCGCTCAGCACCGCCAGGACCGCAATGCCTTGCGAATAAACCAGGCGTCTTCCTTGGGAAGCGAAAGGGATCGGGAGATAGAAGTCCTCCGCCACGATACGGCAAAGGCGCGGAAAGTCTGAGAAAGCGGTATTGGCGGAAAGAGATAGAACAAGCAGGATGGAAGCCATCGTCAGGAAGTAGAAGATTCCCTTGCCCGCGACAGCGCCCGTGAGCTGAGAGAGCACGCTTTGGTAGCCTGAGCCAGGCGCCGTAGCCCCGACTTGGTAAGCACGAGTAAGAAAAGCGATTCCGGCCAAAAGGAGAATCAGCATCGCAATGATAGCCGCAAGCGTCTTTTGGGCCTGCTCGACCACTGGTTTTTGAAACGCTCTCACGCCGTTGCTCACGGCTTCTACTCCCGTCATTGCGGTGCAGCCGCTGGAAAACACTTTGAGTAAAAGCCAGACACTCACAGCGGCTGTGGCCGGAGGGAGCAGCGGAGGCGCAACCACCGGGGTGGGATGGCCGCCCGAGACAAGCGCCTTAACCACGCCGATGCCCACCATGCTGAACATGCAACCCACAAAGAGATAGGTAGGCGCCATGAAAAAAAGGCCTGCCGCCCTCACCCCCCGTAGATTGATCAGGCTGATGGCCAGCAGAATCACCAGACACAGCGGCAGCGTATATCTGTTCATCGACGGCGCCGCCGAGACTAGCGCTCCCACGCCTGCGGAAATGCCCACGGCCACCGTCAAGGTGTAATCAATCATGAGAGCGGCAGCGGCGACCAGCCCAGCAAACGCCCCCAGGTTGCGCCGCGCCACCGTGTATGAGCCGCCTCCGCCAGGATAGGCTTCAATGGTCTGCCGATATGAAAAGTAAACGATGCCAAGAAGCAGGATGATCCCAAACGTTAAAGGGAGAATATAAACAATCCCGGCTGCCCCGAGCGGGATGAGCAAGGTGAGCGCAGCCTCCGGACCGTACGCGGCGGAACTAAGCGCGTCCAGGCCGAAAACGGGGATTCCCGCTGCGGGACTCAATTTCTCTTTTTTCTGTTCTGCCGTCTTGAGCGGCCTGCCAAGAAGAACATCAAGAATTGACATGGTTCACTCTCTTCACCTTTTTGTTTTTCTCGTGGGATACTTCGCCGGCTCGGTCTTGAAAATTGAGTAGGGGCGGGTTTGAAACCCAGGCTTGTCCAAATTAGGTTTTTGAAAAAGGCGGAATCTCCGGTAAGTTGAGGTTTTGTGTTGCCGCACGATTAATCTCAACTGAAGGAGGTTCCACCGTGAATCGAGTATGCAGCATCTTCTCTCAAATACTCCAGCTTTTCCCCCGCCTGGAGTTTGAAC
>JASHON010000126.1 GCA_030041095.1 Terriglobia bacterium | reverse complement strand
TGAAAAATTCCGTGCCCCTGCCGACCCGTTCCCCTCCGCCGCCGGGGGAACCTGGTTTTCAAACCAGCCTTCAGGGGCGAAGTTTGTTCAATAGAATCAACAAGCGGTTTGCTGGCCCGAAGCTAATTTGGACAGCCCTGGGTTTCAAACCCGCCCCTACTCAATTTTCAAGACAGGGCATGACTTCAGTCATGCCGCCTCAGGTCCGCCGATGGCCGGGCTTTAGCCCCTGCGGCTTTTCGCCTTGCCGGGAAGCTGAAGCCGTACGGCATAGGGCTGGGCACGATGACAAAATCATCCAATTTCCGCGCAGCCATCCAAGCGGATACCCCCAGGTCTGCCACCGAAGGGTCCCGGCCTATTTTGCCGTCTCGTCTGAAAAAAGTGTCCTATCTGTCCCCACTGTCTCATTTCGAGCTGCTAGGGTAGCAACTGGCTCCCCTGGGTGGACTGGAAGCAGCATGAGGTGGCGATGCTTCGTTTCTCGTCCGCTGAAGGGGTTGCGACGCGCAGCGGCGCGGGCTTGTGTTTGGCGCAGGCGAGAGCCGGGGGATCGGGGGATCTCCGGCTGGTGGCGCCGAGACCAATAACCAAGCCTGCGCCGCGAGCCTGCTGCATCCGCGTGGAATGTGAATGGTCCCGTAAGTGCATGGAAACAGGTAAGTTGGAGCGCCATTGGATTTTAGGAAGGCGGTTCGAATGGAGCCCTTCCGGAAAGGGTAATTTCCGGATCGGGCAACTTGATTTCAGGATTAAATCATCGTAATATCGAAGTGCAGTTGGACGGCGTAACCAGGGTTGCGAAACCGTCTGACGGTAGCTTTCCGAGAGCTTCATCGATTTTGCTTGAGAGTTTGGGTCGCACCCTGAAGAGGGCGGTTTGAATTGATCAAATCGCCCTCTTTTTTATTTTGGTACCGCAGCTTCAGGGCCTCTTACTTCCACAGAAGAAACTGGTACCATGAGTGAATATGGCCGCTGCTGGTGTAGCGTACGATAACTTGCCGAAAGCGACGCCGCTTTTTCTCGACTATGTTCACCAGTTCGAGCGCGTGCAAGGGTATTTTGCGGGGCCGCCCAACGAATTGGCCAGTTATCATCAGGTGGCAGCGGGCGTTAGCAATCGTGCGGAAGAGCGAAAGGAACTGGTTGACATCCTGACGGCTCAGAATCGGGCGTTCGGCGGCAGTGAAGAGACGCTCGGGAACGTCCGGCGCCTCCTGGATCCGTCGGTGCTTGTAGTGGCCACAGGGCAGCAGGTAGGATTATTTTCCGGGCCGGCGCTGACTCTGTACAAGGCGCTGACCGCCGTGAAACTCGCAAGACACCTCACATCGCAGGGTATCGAATGTGTTCCGGTGTTCTGGCTGGCGACGGAGGATCACGACCTGGAGGAGGTGGCGCACGTCGACCTATTGAATGAGGCGGGCGATCTGGTCGCTTTATCCGATGAGGGCATCCGGCCCGCGCCGCACTCTCCCGTGGGATACGTCAAGCTTTCTCCGGAGATTGCCCACACCCTCGACCGGCTTGAAAAGATGATGCCTGCCGGCGAAGCGCGTGACCGGCTCATGCAGGATTTACGGGCTTGCTACGTTCCCGGCGCTACGTGGGCAGAATCTTTTGGCCGATTTCTCACGAGTCTGTTGGGCCGCTTTGGCGTGGTCATGATCGATCCGCTGGAGGCCAGGGTGCACCGGCTGGTTGGGTCTGCGTATCGTCGGGCGCTCGCCGGCGCCGCCCGGTTTCGGGAACTTCTCGCGAGGCGCTCGCAGGAATTAGTCAGCGCGGGTTACCACGCCCAAGTGCATGTGGGCGACGACTCAACGCTGCTTTTTGTAACCACCACGGGCGAGCGATCCGCCGTTCGCGAGCGGGAGGGACAGTTTCAGGTGAATGGTTTCAGCGCAAGGTCCGAAAGCGCCATGGAGGAATGGATTGAGAAGAGTCCCGTCGCTTTTTCCCCTAGCGCGCTGTTTCGGCCCGTCATTCAGGACGTCCTGCTCGGCTCGGTGGCGTGTGTTGCGGGCCCGTCGGAGTTGGCTTATCTGGCCCAGGCGCAAGCGCTTTATCCGGAATTCTCACGTCCGATGCCGGTGGTTTTTCCTCGCGCGGGCTTTACGCTGGCGGACCGGCGCATCGAGCGCCTGCTCCACAAATATCAGCTTACGCTCGAAGATGTGTGGCGCGGCGAAGAATACGTTCGACGCCGCATCGCAGCATCGGGCACGGCGGAAGCGGGAGGGTCTTCCACTGAAGCAAACCCCGGGCCCACCGCTGCGCCCCAGAACCATTCGGGCGCTCGAGAGGCATGGGCGGCACGGTTGACGGAGGGCGAACAATACCTTAAACGGATGCTCGAGGGCTTGCGGGAGGATGTGAAAGCCATCGATCCCACGCTCACCGATGCGCTGGCAACCACAGAGGAAAAGATGCTCTATCAGCTCGATCGCTTGCATGGGAAGATCAGCCGCGCCGCCGTTCAGCGATTCGATCTGCTGAAGCGCCATGGAGATGAGTTGTTGAAAACCCTTACGCCTTCGGGAAACCTGCAGGAGCGTGAAGTGAGCGGTGTTTACTTCCTGGCGCGCGCCGGTTACGGTCTTCTGGACCGATTGCTGGATGAGATTTCCACGGAGCGCTTTGGGCACGAATGGCTGGTGTATTGAAGGCCGGCAGGGTTCATCCGTTCCGGGCTGCAGAGAGGAGAGAATCATGAGAGGTGAAGCGACCGGGCAGGCTAATGCCGAAGCGCCTTTACCCCGGCTGCGCGCTCTTCAGGTTGAGACGCGTGCGCGAGTGGAATTCCAGGACATTACGGACCTCATCCAGAAAGTTGTGGATGATTCCCATGTGGAACAAGGCGTCTGCCACATGTTTGTTCCACACACCACCGCGGCTCTGCTGATTAACGAAAATGACGACCGGGCGCTCCGCAACGACCTGGACAATTTCCTGAAAGAGCTGGCGCCGCACGACCGGGAGTATTTGCACAACGACGGCAATTGCGATGCCCATTTGAAGGCTTCGATCATCGGCTGCTCGAAGACGATGTTGATTGAGAACGGCCGCCTGGTGCTGGGGCGCTGGCAAGGGATCTTCTTCTGCGAATTCGACGGGCCACGTCGCCGGGACTTGCGGGTCAAGGTGGTGGCCGGCTGATTGGAGTCGGCAGTCTCAGCAACGGGCGCTGACCGGCAACCGGCAATCGTCAATTCTATGTCCCTCGGCTTTTACATTCAGTTTCCTTTTTGCGCGTCGAAGTGCAGTTTTTGCAACTTCAGCTCGCAAGTGGCGCCACGGGCGGCGTTCGGGCCTTACGTTCGGGCGGTGAAGGAGGAAATCCGCCTGCTTCGAGAGAAGCTGCCTTCATTCGGCGTTCGCCCGGCCATGCTGGCCCTTGATGTCGATAGCGTTTATTGCGGCGGCGGCACGCCATCGCTGGCGGGAGAAGACCTGCTGGGCGGAATGTTTCAGGCATTGCGCGAGCGCTTTCGCGTTTCTGCCACTGCGGAATGGACGCTGGAAATCACGCCCGGCTCCGCCGGCGCGAATTTTCTCGAATGCATGCGGAAATTGGGCGTAAGCCGGCTGAGTATTGGCGCCCAATCGTTTATCGATGCCGAGCTTTCCTCGACAGGACGGCTTCATACGGCGGAAAAGACGAGGCAGCAGATCAGCCTTGCCCGGAGCGCGGGATTTGAGAACATCAGCCTTGACCTGATTGCGGGATTGCCTTTCCAGACTCCGGAAACCTGGCAAAAATCGTTGGAGGAAACCCTCCGGTTGATGCCCGAGCACGTTTCGGTCTATTTGTTCGAGTTCGATGAAAAGAGCAGGCTGGGCAGGGAAGCGGCATCCCACGGAAGCCGCTTCCACGCGCCCGAATTGCCCGGCGAGGACTTTATGGCGGCTGCCTACGAACAGGCGCGCGATCTGCTGAAACGGCATCGCTACGTGCAGTATGAGATTTCCAACTTCGCGTTGCCAGGTTTCGAGTCACGGCACAACCAGAAGTATTGGCAGTTGGGGCCGTATATTGGAGTGGGCGCGGGCGCGCATTCTTTCGACGGCATCCGCCGGTGGGCCAACGTGGAGGATCCGGCCGTCTATCGAGCTAAAGTATCATCCGGAGAGCTTCCCATCGCCGAAGCGCGCGAACTTTCAGCCATCGAGCAGACGGAGGAATTCTTCTTTTTGGGTCTGCGGCAGCGGCAAGGCGTCAGCCTGGAAGAGGCTAGGCGGAAATGGGGAGGCATGCCGTTCAATTGGTGGGAAAAGCGAGCGGAGGAGCTTGGCCGCGCCGGGCTGTTGCGTGAGCAAGACGGGCGGCTGGTGCTGGCTGAGCATGCATACGTTGTCTCGAACGAGGTATTTCAGGAATTCATCGCGTGAGTCGCGGTATGCCGAGCGGTCCCCCTCACGCGCTATGCGGCTGTGCCTCGCCCTCGAGTTTCTGGGATTGATCGAAGCCGCCTCGTATCAGGGCACGACTTTAGTCGTGCCGCAAAGCTGCGGAAAGGAAGAGGGCTTTACAGGCTGCGGAAAAACTCTTTCGGGACTTGACGTAGCGCCGGCTTCCAGCCGGCAGCTCCCTTCAATTCAACGGACGCCGGCAAGATGCCGTCGCTACATTCGCGGCGGCGCCGAGTTTCTACATTTTGGGACTGATCGAAGCTGCCTCGTATCAGGGCATGACCTTAGTCGTGCCGCAAAGGTGGGGAAGGAAAGAAGGCTTTAGCCCCTGCTGATGCCTGAGTCGACGTGACTTCAGTCATGCCCTGTTTTGAAAATTGAGTAGGGGCGGGTTTGAAACCCAGGGCTGTCCAAATTAGCTTCGGGCCAGCAAACCGCTTGTTGATTCTATTGAACAAACTTCGCCCCTGAAGGCTGGTTTGAAAACCAGGTTCCCCCGGCGGCGGAGGGGAACGGGTCGGCAGG
>JASHON010000125.1 GCA_030041095.1 Terriglobia bacterium | reverse complement strand
CGTGGCGCTTCGCGCGCGGCGGTTTGCGCGGATTTCTTAGACGCTAGCGTTGCGTCACGAAAATGCCTTTACCTTCGGTTTCGTAACAAGGCAGGGCTTTAAGCCGTGCCGAACCGTAACGCTGAGCCTCGCGGCTTTAGCCGCTGCAGGGGCTAAAGCCCTGACGTGAAACGAGATTCTTTGCGGCACGACTGAAGTCGTGCCCTGATACGTTGTGGTCTTGACCGGCTTTGACCTACAGCAAAATAAGTCAGCTTATTTTCATCACGTAACGCTAGATCCGTCGCCTTTCTGGAACTCGTACGCCAGCGCAGGAGGGTCCCATGGGGAAGCAAGATGTTTTGTGGCTGATCATTTCGCTCGCCGTGTTGACGATCCTCGCTGTGTTTTGGGTCCTTAAGCGGATGAAGCTGCGCCGGGCGCGCACGTGGCCGGCGCTGTTCGGGCGTATGGATTCGAGCGCGGTGCGTCTCCACTCGAACGGAGCCCAGCCAGGCGGCTCTCAATTCATCGCGGAAATAAAGTACTCGTATTCGGTGCAGGGACAAAAATATTCCGGCAGCATGCGCCGCAGCTTCCTTCTCAAAGGAAAAGCGGATCGATGGATTGGCAACTATGCCCATGGCCAGCCGATCATGATTCGTTATAACCCCGATAAGCACGCTGATTCGGTCCTTTTCGAGGACGAGCAGGCCGGCTTGCGATCGGCGGCAGGCGAGAGCAGCGGAGAAAGGTCCGTCACTTGAGCGGGCACAGGAGCACCCGATACCTGACAGGAGTCACGCTGGTCTGGTGATGTTTCGGTGGTGGAGGTGGTTTCAAAGAGAGGTTGAAAATCAAGAGTCAACCCGGGCGGCTCGTCTCGCCCGGCCAATACTTTCAGAAGAGGAGAACAATGATGAACGGAACAGCCGCAGGCGTAGCCCGCGCTAAAGCTCGGGGCACCCTAATCAAAGTCCCGGACAGCGAGCCGGGAATTATCGTGGTCAATGGCGAGCAAAAATCGTTCACCTTGCAGGGCGTATGGAAATCTCCCGTCGCCCCTGCCCTAAACATGGCGGTTGAGCTTGAATTCGATTCCAGCGGAGCCGTGGCGAGTGTGGTCGCCGTGGATTCGCAGCAGTTCAACTGTGAGCGGTTCAATCAGATCAGCGGCGTGGCACAGGAACACGGCAAGGACGCACTCAAACTGGCTCGGGAAAAGATTGGTGCGCTGGCCGATCGCATGGGCAAGGTCACGCTGGGCGCGAGCGTTCTTGTCTGGATCGCATGGTTTTTCCTTCCGGCGGCGGCTATCGCTGGAGGAATGACGACTGCTCTGTCCTTCACGTTCTGGAACCTTTTAGGAACGGATTTCGATAATCCGATATCGGCCCTAGTCGAGGGAGGCAGCCACGGGATCTTAGCGCTTCTTGGCTTGCTGGCGATCGTCGCACCTTTTGTCGCTCCCTACCTGCGTGCCGTGTGGGCGCGCTATCTGAACGCTGCGCCGTTCGGTTATCTGATTCTGGGTTTTGCCGTGATCGCTTATCAAACGGGAAAGGTCTTCGGCCCACTCGCCAAAATGGGCGCTCCGAATCCGTTCTCATGGAGTTGGGGACTGTTCGTGCTGGCGGGCGCGGCACTCGTGGTTGGGGTGCAGGCACTGAAGAAGCCTGTAAACTCGTGACCTGTGGTCGGCCGATGGCGGGCGCCTCAAGCGTCTGGGGGCAGTCGGCTGAAGGCGCCTGTAGACGTAGCACAGAGTTTTTGAATGAAGGAGAATACGATGAGGATTCGATCAGCACCCGTGACGCTAGTTTCGATGGCTGTCTCGTTCGCGGCGACCGCAGCATGCTGTGTTCTTCTCAGCACGGTCTTCGCACCCGGCCTTCCAGCTCAAACGACTCAACCGCCGTATATTGCCGAAATGCCATCGGTCGATCGAGTTGCAAAGGCGCTGCAGACGGCCAATCCGGACGAAACCGCGGGGCGCCAAATGGCCGCCTTCTGGGAACTGCAGCAAATGATTCTAAACATGGCCGGTCCGCGCCAGTATCGGCGCGGAGGACTGACCGCCGACGAACAGAGAGTGCGCCAGGGCTACTACACCGCTTACTACAAGCTCTCCCACCAGTCCAGCCGGCAGGCGTGGTCTGTCTTCTCGATGCTCTCTTCTTCCCCGCTGTTCCTCAATCAACTCATCCACCAAGTCTTCCCTCCCGGATTTGCCGCCGAATATGCGAAGGTCATGGGCGAGTCGAGGCAGCAATGGGCGCAACTGCATCAGCAGAACGTGCAGAGGGCGCGGGCTCAGGAAAAGGCCCAGCGGCAAGCGGCGCAGCAAGCGGGGAATAAGCTGTGGCAGCAGTACCAAGCGCAACAGCAGGAAGCCCACATGGACCCGCAAACGCGCGAGCTGCGTCGCTGCGTGTCTTCAGGGCGGGTTATGGCGTTGTGCGTGGGCCACGGGCTGATGGGGTCGCTCATGCACAACGTCAACGGGATCCTCAGCTCCGTAGTTCCACGTGTGGTCGGCAAGGAAGTCACTGGGCCGCAGATGGCCGGCGTCTTCGCGGGTAGCGGCTGGCGGCTGGAATTCAGTGAAGCTTCGGTGGCCCTAAGCTGTCAGGATATGGTTCCGGATTCCCACGCCTACACGATCTCTTTTGCAAGCAATCACGCGGTGCTCGACATTGCAAACGTTCCGAGGGACGTTGTGCTGACCGTGAACGGAGATATGCTTATCGGGTCGGGCCCAATGGCCGTCCAGGGCCGGGTTTCAGAGGGGGTGCACTATGGCTACGATCCGGTAAGCGGAAGACCCGCGAACATCTATCAATACCTGCGGGTAACTCGGACTTGCGCGAGGCCCATGCTCGGCAAAAGCACAAGCCTGGGCGTGGTGGGCGCGGAGAAGAACCTGCTCGTGGGCCTCTTCAACAACGGCGATGCCGGGCCGCCAACGCCTGCGGGTGTGAGGATGAACGGGATTTATGCGGCAAGCACCGGATTCAGCGTGGAGTTTTTTCCCGAGTCTGCGATTCTCGGCTGCGGCCCGGACGCAGCGCGTGCTTACCCGTATACCGTCGTCGCAGATGGCAGGCAGGCGGCTGTAAAGGTGGCCGCGCCACATCATCCATTGACGCTGTTCATCAAGCCTGGAAATAGGCTCGATCCTGGCTCGGGACCGTACCTGGTGGAGGGGCGAAGAATCACTGGACAAGACGCTAATGGCAACTACACATTTGCGCCGCTGAACGCGACGTGCCGCCTCGCTACCCTTTCACCGGGCCCAGTACCCTCCGCTCCTTTGCGGTAATGACAGTTCCCATGAGGCTGATAGGGCGGAACTGGGCTTCCGCGTCATCGGCAATGTTCTGATGCCGTAGCATTTTCACCGTTTGCTTGGGCCGTCCGGCACCGCCGATCCGCGGCAGTCATGGACGAGATACCTTGAATCGGATAAGCGATGCGCCTTGCGGCGCAGGGCGCAGACACCAAAAAGCAGGCGTCTGCGCCACCCGACGAACCGAAAAGCCGCAGACTCTCGTAGGTACGCGACCTGCGCTTTATTCGCACCGGAGCGCGACCATGGGATCCACTAGTGCGGCCCGGCGAGCCGGAATATAAGTTGCGAGCAATGCGACGCCAAGGAGAATCGCGGAAACCGCGACGAACGTGAGCGGGTCGCCCGCTTTGACGCCATATAAAAGACTGGCCAAAAAGCGCGTCAGCGCCAGCGCCGTTGCGATCCCGATTCCGAGGCCAATCAACGCCAGCCTGAATCCTTCACCCGCGACCAGTCTCAGGACGTCGCGCCGCTCGGCCCCAAGCGCCATGCGAATGCCCACTTCTCGCGTGCGGCGCCCGACCTCGAACGACAACAGGCCGTAGAGCCCGATGCACGCCAGCAGAACCGCGATCGCGCCAAAAAAGCTTGCTATGCGGGCCATAAGGCGCTGCTGCACCAACAGTTCATCGATTTCCTCTGTTTGCGTGTGAACGTTGAACAGAGGCAGGCGGCTATCCACTTGCTCTGCCACCTTGCGGAGCGTCGGCACAAGCAAGGCTGGATTCCCCGCTGTTCGCAGCTCGAAATGCGCTCCACCACTCGTGAGCGGCACATAGATGGCGGGGTGAATGACCCGGCGCAGGGTACTGTACTTCGTATCTCCTACAATGCCGACGATTTCAAATCCGCCCCGCCGTGGCTTGCCGGTGGCAACGCCTCCCCCTGTGCTTGAGCTGTCTCCCTGGTCGAGGCGCTTGCCGAGCGCATTTGCATTTGGGAAGTAGCGGCGGGCAAACATTCGATTGACGATGACAGGAATGGGCGGGAGCGTCACTGGCGCGCCGGAGTGTCGCTGCCCGGCCTGTCCGGAGGGCCTCGCAAGCGCCGCCTGTTCGAAATCCTCTCGCGTGAACGTCCGCCCTTCGAGCAAAGGAATGCGCAAGGTTCGGAAGAATCCCGGGCCGGCGGAAAGCATGTCGGTTGGCGACTGTTTTTTCTGTGGTTGTCCTTCGATGTGGACGTCTGTGGTCCAGATGTCCCCGGTGAGCAGTGTGTCGGATGAGTAGCTGACGTTGACCACTCCCGGCAACGCGGCCAGGCGTGACTGCAGGCGCCGGTAAAGATTCTGAATCTGCGCA
This sequence comes from Terriglobia bacterium, assembly GCA_030041095.1. Lineage (GTDB taxonomy): Bacteria > Acidobacteriota > Terriglobia > UBA7540 > UBA7540 > JASHON01. The sequence goes on along the minus strand of JASHON010000125.1, from coordinate 20,132 downwards.
GGCTTATAGCCGTTGAGCGTGGGATCGAGCGCGAACAGCAGGAGGTTCTGCGTGTCAAAGCCCGGATTCACGCCACGCAGGTTCCTGAGCGTTCGCACCAGCAGGCCAGCGCCGGCGAGCACCACCACAGAAAGCCCAACTTGGACGGCGACGAGCGCGCTGCCTAAGCGAAATCTTCTCCATATGCGTTCCCCGCCTGCCGGCGTGACCGGTGCGTTCTCCTTGAGCGTCGGGCTCAAATCCAGGCGCGTGCTGTGCGACGCGGGCGCCAGACCGAAAAGGACTCCGCTGAAAAGCGAAACGGAAGCCGTAAAAACCAGAATTCTCCAGTCTGGCGCAACGGTAAAGCGAACTGAGGAGCCAGCCGTTGCCAGCCTCGTAATCACGTGGCCACCCCAAAACGCAAATAGAGTCCCAATCGCACCGCCCGCAAGCGAAAGCGTCACGCTCTCAGTGAGGAGCTGGCGCACGATTCTCGCGCGTGTTGCGCCCACCGCCAGTCGCACAGCCATCTCCTTGTTGCGCGCGGCGCCGCGCCAGCAGCAGTCCTCCCACGTTCGCGCAGGCGATGAGGAGCAGCAAGCCAACTGTGAACATGAGCACATAAAGCTGCTTGGAGAATTCGCCCCGGAGGCCCATCAGGCCGCTCTGAGCGGGAACGAGCACAACTGACGGGTCGTCGGCAGATTTCGCAAACGGCTTTGCGCCATGGAGCATCTCGTTTCGGAAAAGCAAGCTCGCTGCCGCCTGTGCCTGGCCAACAGATACGCCCTTCCTGAGCCTGCCCATCATGACCAGCCACCAATTACTGATCTCCCGGCTTTCGTGTCCCCAAAAGATACCGAGCCGCGGCAGCATAGCAATCGGTAGGAAGAAGTCCTGCGTCTTTCCCGGAGAGAGCCTTGTGAAGCGCGGCTCGGTGACGCCTACTATGGTGAATGGGACGTTGTCCAAAACGACCGTTCGTCCGATCGCTGATCTCTTGCCGCCAAAGGCCTTTTGCCAGTAATCGTAGCTCAGCACAACCACCGGCGATGACGCCAATCTATCATCCTCGGTGCTGATCGCCCGGCCAAGGACTGCGCTCACCCCGAGCATTGAAAAAAAAGAACCGGACACAAGCTCGCCGGAGACGATGCTCGGCGGTCCGTTCCCGCTCAGATCCAGTTGTGCCGGCCCTGCGAATGCAATAAGGCCCGAGAATGCGGTCGTTTCTGACTCCGTCTTTTGGAAGAATGGGAACGGGAACGAGCAGCCGGACGGGCTCGATTGGCCACCACCGGGGCAATCTCCAAATCCGCTGTATTCACCGTTGATGAAATCGTGACGCGCTTGCCAGCGAAACAGCACGAGCTGGGACGGTCCACGCACGGGCAGCGACTGCAACATGACCGCATCAATTAAGCTGAATATCGCCGTGTTCGCCCCAATGCCGAGAGCGAGGGTGAGAATGGCCACGGCTGTGAAGCCTGGGCTACGGCGCAACTGCCGCAGGCCGTAACGCACGTCTTGAACGAGATGGTCGAGCCACAGCCAGCGACGGGATTCGTAAAAGCGTTCTTGAATGTGCGTCATGTTTCCCAGGTTGCGGCGTGCTGCCGCCAGAGCTTCTTCTTCGTTCATGCCCGCTTCGCGCAGGCGGCCGGCCTCCAATTCAAGATGGGCTTGGAGCTCCGCCGCGAAGTCACTGGGAGATCGTCTTCCTGGGCGCACTGCAGCATAGAGACGAGAGACAAGTAACGAGAGACGAGCGGAGAGCGATCGGGGAAGTTCCATTGTCGTTTGCCTCTTTCTCGCGCGAACCGAAAAGCCGCAGGCTGTCGAAAGGCACGAGAGTCTGCGCTACCAAGTCCCCACCCGTAACCGCTGATACCTGCCCTATTCGTATCTCAACGCGACCATCGGATCCACCTTCGTTGCCCGGCGGGCGGGGATGAAGCAGGCAAGCAACGCAACGGCGAAAATGACGGCCATCGAAGCTGCTAACAGCTTGGGGTCGCCAGAATGAACTCCAAAGAGCAGGCTGCGTAATAGCCGTGCGACAACGAGAGCAGCCCCGAGACCGACGGCAGCACCACCTAGAACCAGGAGCAATCCTTGCCGTATTACCAATGTCAAGACATGCCCCCGCGGAGCACCGAGTGCGACACGGACTCCGATCTCCTGCGTCCGCGCGGCAACGCTCCGCGACATCAGCCCGTAAAGGCCGAGCGCCGTCAGCAGCAAAGCGATAGCAGCGAAGCACGTTGAAAGCGCCATTAACATTCGCTCGGTACGGAGATTCTGGTTCACCAATGCGTTGAACGTGTACACCTCCGGCTGAGCAGCGGTGGGCACAACCGCGCGGACCACGTTGCGAAGTGCTTCGGCGGCAAGTGGCGTCTTGTGGCCGAGCACGGCCAGGAAGAACTCATTTCCTAGACTTTTGGGCAAGATCGGGAAATAGAGCATCCGAGGGGGCGGTTCGTCGAGGGAACGGAAACGTGCGTCCTGGGCGACGCCGATCACGCGGTAGGCATCTTCCGCATCAACCTTGCGCTTACCGTCCAGACGTGGATTCGATCCGGCCGCATACACAAAGCGGTCGATCGGGTCCTGGCGAGGGAAAAAATAGCGGGCGGCCGAGACGCTCAATATGCAAACGCGGGCGCCGTGGCTGTCAGCACGATCAAACGTACGGCCCTCCAGAATGCGCGTCCCCATGACAGTGAAATACGCGGAAGAGACCGTTTCCGGCCACGTTTGAAGGTCCGTATGGACCGCGCCATGCGGCCCAATCGAGAAATAATGGCCTGCACTCCACCAGTCGTGAATTGGCGGGTACGACATGGCCGTTGCGGCGTGCACGCCAGGAGCATTCTCCAGCGCGTCCACCATCCGGATCGCGTCGGCTGTTGCCTGCGCGTTGGTTATCTTGTTGCTGCCAGAGTTCACGTCCGCTATTACCACGCCGTTGGTGCGAAAGCCGGATTTCTGAAGGAGCAAGCGCAGGAACGTGCTTCCCAGGAGTGACGCAGAGACCAGAAGGATGACGCTTACGGCTACTTGAACCGGCACGATCCAGCCGCCCATCCTCTTTGGCGACGCTCCCGCTGTTTGCTTCACACCCAGAATCGGAGCCACGCGGCTGGCGCGCCAAGCCGGCCAAAGCCCAGCCACCCATGCTGATAGCACGCCCGCACCTGCCGTGAAAGCCAGAATGGGTGTCCGAGGAATCAGGTCGAGCGGAGGCGCCTGTCCAACAGCCGCGAACATCGACACCAACCCGCGGGCGCCTGCCCATCCGAAAAGAATCCCCAGTCCGCCGCTTGAAGTGGCCAGCAGCGCAACTTCGCTAAGTACTTGACTTAACAGTCGCGCGCGCGGCGCGCCCAACGCGCTGCGGACCGCAAATTCGCGTTCCCGGCTGCCTACGTGGGCGAGGAACAGCAACGCAGTGTTGGCGCAACATAACATCAGAAGAAAGCCCACTAGAATCTCCAGCGCCAGCAATGGCTCCTCGTATTCCACTCGGAGCATTGACCGCCCGGCACGCCCGCTTTCGACACCAAAATGAAAAGGACGGAAGAATCCGTTCAGGAAAAGCCCGGTTGGGTCAGCTTCTTTCCGAACTTCGGCCAGCGTCGCATTCAAGTTTGCCTTGGCCGCCTTTATACTCTTTCCCGGCTTGAGCCTACCGAGCACCGTCAGCCAAAATGCGCCCGCGCTGTGCCGCAAGGGTGTCGGCGCGTTGGCAATTTGCTCGAACGATAAAGGGAGCAGCAAATCCGTGCGTCCGCCGGCAACCAACCCGTCGAAGCGCGGAGGCAGAATTCCGATGATTGTCACCACGCGTCCGTCCACGGTCAAAGATTTGCCGAGCACAGCCCGGCTTTCGTTGAAGTGCGATTTCCAGTAACCGTAGCCGAGCAGCGCCTGATAGCCATTCGGTCCGCTGCCCGGAACGTCATCCCGCTCGCCGAATGCGCGGCCGAGATAAGGGTGCAATTCCAGAATCCTGAATCCGTTCCCGGTCATCATGGCGCCGTCGATTCGCTCGGCAAGGCCGTTTTCCTTGACAGTAAACGTGGCGCCGCCCCAAGCGAGAATCCCTGTATCGACGGTTTCGTGACGGCGGAGCGCATCATAAGCCGGGCCAGACAGCCCAAGGTCTTGCGCGCCGTTCCGAAACGTATAACGAACCAGTGCACCTGGATTGGGCACCGGAAGGCCTTTGAGAATTACGGCGTAGGTGAGTGTGAAGATTGCTGCGTTGGCGCCAATGCCGAGAGCCAGAGTGAGAATGGCAACCGACGTAAAACCCGGGTTGCGGCGCATCTGGCGTAGGCCGTAATGCACGTCCTGAACGAGACGATCGAGCCAAAGCCAGCGACGGGATTCGTAGAAGCGTTCTTGAATGTGCGTCATGTTTCCCAGGTTGCGGCGCGCTGCCGCCAGAGCTTCTTCTTCGCTCATGCCGGCTTCGCGCAGGCGGCCGGCCTCCAATTCGAGATGGGCCTGGAGCTCCGCCGCGAAGTCACTGGGAGACCGTCTTCCCGGGCGCAATGCAGCATAGAGACGAGAGACAAGTGACGAGAGACGGGCGGAGAGCGATCGGGGACGTTCCATTGCCGTTTACCTCCCTCTCGTGCGAACCGAAAAGCCGCAGCCTCGAAAATTCTTTCCCTCACGGCGAGGCGATTAGGGCTGCGGCCGGAAGCCGCGTTGCGCTACCCCTCCGCTTCCTGCGGGCCCAGCACCTGGCTTATGGCTCCAGCGACCTTGCGCCACTGGCCTGTCTCCTGCAGCAGATGCTTCCGCCCTTTGGCGGTGAGCTTATAAAAGCGCGCTTTGCGATGGTTCGACGAAATGCCCCATTCGGCCGTGATCCAACGTTTTGTTTCCAAGCGGTCGAGAGCCGGATAGAGGGCGCCGTGATCCACCAGAAGTACATTTTCAGATTGTTGTTCGATCGCACGCGCAATGCCCTGGCCGTGATTCGGACCGAACTTCAACATGCGGAGGATGAGCATGTCCAGCGTTCCTTGCAATAACGCAGCACGATTGTTATCTTTTCGGGTTAGCATATGACCACAACTCTAGCATTCGCCGGGTTAGATGTCAACCAGAGAGGAGCCCATGATGAGTGATGAGGGGCTCGTCGCAAGCCTCGAGCGGGAAACCATGGTGGACTGGCCGCAACCGGCTTAGGGCTCGGCGCCACAGAAACTCACGGTCGCGTGGTCAGCGATCAGTGCGACTCCGGACCGCTGGGTCCGCTTCCGGATCGGCGCACACATGGGTGTGAGCGCGGTCACTGCGCCGGTTTTCTGCCCGTTGAATACTCTAGTGGGGCTGGGAGTAGAGTTCTCTCGCTGACGTTCCCGCTTTAACGGTCGTGCCGTCATGGGCGTGCGCCAGCGGGGCAATGTGCAGTCCCGCCGGACCTTAGAACGGTCCGGGCAGCGAGTCAAGGATTTGAATCAGGAGGTGCCGGGCAATGTCAACGATTAAACACATCTTGTGCCCTGTCGATTACTCAGATTTTTCAGCTATTGCCTACGACTATGCTCAGTCGATGGCAGATCACTACCATGCGTCTCTTACGCTCTTGCACGTTGTTGGTCCAGGGGCAGGAGAATATTTTTGGGTGGGCGCCAATAACCTGATCAACCGGGATTTGGAGGATTACGCCGCCGACCACATCAAGCAATTCGCCCATGCGCATGAGCGGAGCGGACTGAAGCCGGAAACATGCACCCGTGTGGGTCCTGTGCGCAAGACGATTCTGGACATGGCCATGAAGAAGAATGCGGATCTGATCGTCATGGGAACGCACGGCCACTCGCAGGCGGTAAGAGGCATGTTGGGATCGGTCACTGAATATGTGCTACGCCACACTTCTTGCTCGGTCCTGGCCGTGCGAAGGCCGCGGTCTGATTCGAAGGGCGGCGAGACCGTGCGAATCCAGAACATTCTTTTCTGCACGGATCTGTCACCTCATTCCGAGCGAGCGCTCAATTACGCCTTGTCTCTTGCCGGCGAATATGCCGCCGGGCTAACCCTGCTCCACGTGATGGAAGACGTTTCCGTAAAGCACAGCCTCGAAGAGGAGATCGCGCAGGCGAAGGCAGAGGCCGAGCGGCCGATTCCGAAGGAGGCCTACGAGCGGTGCACGATTAAGACCCTGGTCCGGATAGGCAAGGCTTCTGAGGAAATCGTCAAGGCGGAGGTTGAATCGGAGGCGGACCTCGTTGTCTTGGGTATTCACGGCAGAAACGTCGTTGACCTTGCCTTCGTCGGATCGACCACACATCGTGTTCTGCAATCAGGCTCGTGTCCGGTTATCACAGTTGCGGTTGACAGGCCCTTGGCGGAGGCAGCCCAACCGGCTGACAAAGTGGCGTAGAACGCGGAGAGGAACGGGCGGCCGCAACTGCCCTGTGGCTGAATAAATCGGGCGCGGGCGAGCTTCGAAAGCAGCATGCAAGCGCGGTGGCGTGGGCATCAGCAAAGCCGTCAACTGCGGAGCAGGCTTGTTGTCCCTTACCCTCAGCAGCTCGCCTGCCGCAGGCTTTTGAGGAACTTGCGAAAAGCGATGCCGCGGTGAGAAACGGCGAACTTCTCATGGGGTGCGAGTTCGGCAAAGGTTTTGCCGAGCGGAGGATAAAAAAAGTATGGGTCGTAGCCAAAACCGCCGCTACCGCGCGGCGGATAAACAATGCGACCGTCGGCGCGCCCTTCAACCACTCGCAACACCTCCGAGCCCTCGGCGAGGACGATAACGCACACGTAGTGGGCCGCGGAATCATGCCACGTCCCGTCACTGCCTCTCAACTCTGCAACCAATTTCTGGTTGTTCTCTTCGTCGGAGGCTTCGGCTCCTGAGAACCGGGCCGAATAAACGCCCGGCGCGCCGCCGAGCGCGTCCACACAGATGCCGGAATCGTCGGCGAAGACCGGCCCGTGGACTAAGGCTGCATAGTGGAGGGCCTTTTTGCGCGCATTAGCTTCGAAGGTGTCGCCGTCCTCGATGCAGTGCGGAAGCGCGCACAGTTCAGGCACGCTTTCCACGACGATGTTGAAGCCACGGGCGGCATCTCGAAATTCGCGCAGTTTTCCGGGGTTGGTCGAAGCAAGAAAAAGTGGACCTAAAGAATAGGCGAGCTGGTTCATGCTGAAATTGGGACCATTGGGCCTGGCGCTGGTGAACCGCGTCGCGATTCACGGCGCCACGCCGCTTTCGATGGCCAGCGCCGCGTGCTGCGCCTCCAGCAATCTTAGAATGCCGCCTCGCGCCGTCTCGATCAGCTTGGTCAAATCGTCGAGAGAATATGGAGTGCCTTCCGCCGTGGCCTGTACCTCAACCAGCGCGCCCGATTCGGTGAGGGCAACGTTCAAATCTATGCTCGCATGCGAATCCTCGGCGTAATCCAGATCGAGCAGCATTTCGCCGCCAACGAGCCCAACGCTCACTGCCGCCACCAGGTCTTTGAGGGGAAATCGTCCGAGCGTTTTCGTCTCCTGTAGCTTTCGAAAGGCCAGCCCCATGGCCACTAGCGAGCCGGTGACGGAAGCCGTGCGAGTGCCCCCGTCGGCACGAATCACGTCACAATCAATCCAGACTGTCCTTTCTCCAAGCGCCTCCAGGTCAACCACGGCGCGCAGGCAGCGGCCAATGAGACGCTGGATCTCCATCGTGCGTCCGCTTTGCCGCCCTCGCGTGACTTCGCGAGGCGTTCGAGTTTCAGTGGCCCTGGGGATCATGCCGTATTCACCTGTTATCCAACCCTTCCCACTCCCCTTCAAGAAGGGCGGAACTCCGTCCTCGATGGAGGCGGTAGAGATGACGCGAGTCTCGCCGATTCGAATCAGGCTGGAGCCCTCAGCGGATGAAATGAAGTGCGGAATGATTTCGAGTGGCCGAAGTTCCGTGGCGGCGCGGCCGCCAGACCGGAGCAACTTGCCGCCCTGGTAAAGTAAGCCAGAGACCTGTTTGGGAATAGTTTGCATAGCACCCTCAAAAAAGAAAAATCGTCGATCCGCAATCCGGCGCCCGCCGACGATGGGCAACAGGCCACCATCAGTCGCCCGCTTACAGCCCGAAGCAGGCACGCTACAGCAGGTGTTCAGTGGCAAGCAGTCCGCCCCCTGGAAAACCGCAGGCGGTCAGCTATCGGGTTTCAGCAAGCACCAAGGCGCCGGCGGCTCACTGGACACTTGCGGCTGCCGGCTGCTCTCCGCCTACTGCTGACTGGCTACTGGTCGCGGACGGTTGCGTGGTCCAAGCCATATTCGGAACGAAGAAGCCGGAGAGATCGATGTGGCCGTCCCACGTCTGCGCCGCCTGGCCCTCGATCAGGAATTTGACGCGTTTGACGCCAGGCACGTTAGCCGCAATCGAATCCACAATGGAATAGACAACGAGCGCACCACTCTCGATTCCGATTGGAATGCCTTTTGCCGCGTCGCTCGAAAAGTCCAGGTAAGCCGTGCCGTCCGAGCTGAGAAAAACTGCTCGCAGGAGGGCCGTGGGCGGCAGGGCCGCCGCGTGCCCTTGCTGTGATCCCTGAATGAGCGCCAGAACAATCTGGCGAATGCTATCTTCAACGTTGAGAGCGAGCGGCATCGGCCGCCCCTCTTCCTGGAGCGTTCCCGTTTCGTAGTCCGGAAAATACAAGACGACGGTAGTTTCGACGGTAGGCTCGGATTGCAGAGCTTCCTGGCGAAGTTGCGTTTCCGCCGCAGCTTCAGCGTGAGGACGGCCCTGGAAAAACATCCGGCGCACGAGAGAGCGCAGATAAAACCCGCTGATGAGCAGCACCGGAATTGCGATGGCCACCAGAATGAGGGTTCGTTTCATGGCTTTGGCTTATTGCCCGCGAATTGTTCGATAGCGGCCACTACAGAGGCTGCCACTGCCCTTAAGAAAGCAGGCTGAGCCAGCACCCCGGCCGGCGCCTGCGGTGAAAGCGTGCCCAATTCGACCGCGGCTGCGGGCGCGGCAATGCTGCGGAGCTGGCGTACGGGTAATTGCAGGTACTGAACCGCGGCTACTCCAGGTAACTTGGAGAGCTGCTGCTGAAGGTCGCGCGCCAAGGCCTGGCTGCGTGCCTGCTCCATGTTTTGGGCTAACTCCCACGGAACGAACAACGCCGCAGGCGCGGCGCGATCCTCCGGAGGCAGAGGAGAAGAAGGCTGGTAACTATAAACCATAATCACCGGCGAGCGATCTCCCATATCACCTGCATGAAAGGTGAGGAACGCCAACGGCTGCGCGGTATTGGACGTCAAGGCGCGCTGACCGAAAGTTGGATCGGAGTCTCCGGGGCGGGTAAGCACCGTGCGGTACTGATGAGTCGCAGACAGAGCGGAATTGACCCATCCCACCGCCTGCGCGTCAATGTTCTTTTCCAAAATCCCGTCTTGGCTGCGCGCGCCCGTATCGGCGCCGCCGTGGCCGGCGTCAAGCGCGATGACCGGAAGAGCAGGAGTTGCAGACTCCGTCGATGACGAGGGCGCTCGTGGCATCACAGCCGGAGCCGGCTTCTTTGCTGCTATAGCTCGGGGCGCGGAAGCCGGACTCACAACCTCGGCCTCGAAAACTGAGCCCTGGGCGGTCAACCTTGGAGTGAAGTTCATTCCCGCGGCCGCTGGAGTCAGAATCAGCTTGGGCCGTCCGTCTTGATCGTCAAATTGCAACTCTCGCAGATATGGACTCTGGAAGAAATACTCCTTCTCCAATGGCTCGACCGGCGCACCGCCCAGCAACACCACCCATCGCCCGTTGGCCGATCGGGCCTCGATGGATACCTTGCCGGAAAAGTTGACTGCGAGCCGAGCGCCGTTGGATTGGTTCTGAAGCTGAACGGTAAACGTGATAGGCGTGACTCCATCGAGGTACGCGCGGAGGGCGCCTGGCCGGTAAACGACGGGCTGACTGCTGATTTCCGGCAGCACCGCTGATATGAACTCGATGGGAGCTAGCCATTCTCCATTTTCCCGCATGATGGGGAATGGCAACGTGATCGTTTCCCTTCCAATCTTGACCTTGGTCTCGTTGAGGCGCAGCCGCAGTCTCGTGGTCCCAACCCATACCTGCAGCGATTTATTCTTCGCCAGCTCCATGTTCAGAGGTCCAACAAGTTGCAACACCGGCACTACGGGCAGGTACGGCGTTTCGCCGAAATCCCGGATGGGAATCAACCGGCGTTGATTGGGAAGATAGAAGACGAAGTTTTCCGCGTCCACACGACGAGCCGGCCACAAAATCAACAAGCCGGCCAACGCTGCCAACGACACGGGCAAAAACAGTGAGAAGCGCGTCAGGAAAGGCCTAGTCAACGAGTTTGAATCCTTGGTGGTCAGGTTGCCTCAAGCGGATCCCGTCTCCGACTATTGATTATAACCCGCAGATTCCGGTAACGGCTGCGTGGCCCATGCGGGCGGGTGGTATGATAGCGAATTATTCTAACCGCCAACTCTCAGAACAGGCGAAAGGATTCCGGGGTGAAAGCACTCGTCAAGAGCCGTAATGAGCCGGGGTTGTGGCTTGAAGAAGTGAATATCCCGGAGATTGGCATCAATGACGTCTTGATCCGCGTGCATCGAACGGGGATTTGCGGAACCGACCTCCATATCTATCAATGGGACGAATGGGCGCAGAAGACTGTTCCCGTACCGCTTGTCATCGGCCACGAATTTGTGGGCGAAATCGTTCAGGTAGGCTCCAACGTGTCCGATTTTTTTTCGGGTGAAATCGTGAGCGGCGAGGGGCACGTGGTGTGCGGGCGCTGCCGCAACTGCCTGGCGGGACGCAGGCACCTGTGCGCGCACACCAAGGGGGTGGGAGTGAACCGCGCCGGCGCCTTTGCGGAATACATTGCCCTACCGATGAGCAACATCTGGCGGCACCATCCGGGAGTGGACGAAGAGATTGCGGCCATTTTCGACCCGTTCGGAAATGCCGTTCATACGGCGCTTTCCTTCCCGGTGCTCGGCGAAGACGTGCTCGTAACTGGCGCGGGACCTATCGGCTTGATGGCTGCAGCCGTGGCACGGCACGCTGGAGCGCGCTACGTTGTGATTACGGACGTGAATCCGTTCCGGCTCGCCCTGGCTAAGAAAATGGGCGTGACGGCTGCCGTGAACTCTCGTGAGGAAAGGCTTGCAGATGTTCAGAAGCGGCTCGGCATGGCGGAAGGGTTTGACGTGGGTCTCGAGATGTCTGGCAACGCTGCCGCATTCCGCGAGATGCTCACCAACATGAGCCACGGCGCCAAGATCGCCATTCTTGGAATTCCTCCCGGCGAAATGGCCATCGATTGGAGCGCCGTGATCTTTAATATGTTGACGCTCAAAGGAATCTACGGAAGGGAGATGTACGAAACGTGGTACAAGATGACCGTGATGCTACAGTCCGGGCTCGACATCCGGCCAGTCATCACCCATCGTTTCCCGTTCACGCAGTTCGGCGCCGCGTTTGAGATCATGCAGAGCGGCATGGCCGGCAAGGTGATTCTGGACTGGCGAGCGTAAAGGCGCTCACGGCGCCAGTACGATGAGCGTGAATGTGCCGGGAATGATCCGCGGGAAGCGGAAGTGCTCGCCCGGCTTGCGCGGTGGCCGCGGGCCGAATTTCGCCGTCACCGTAAAGATGCGATGCGTTTTCAAATCCACGCACATAGTGCGAGCGCCGCGCATGGTGGGCACGTTCTCGAGCTCGACGAATTTGTCAGGCGTCACTTCTCTCACAACAGTGAGCGTGCCGTTGCCTCCGTTCGTGCTGAAAGCGAGATGAGTGGCGGGATCGTAGCGGTTGGCGTCCACGCCGGGGCCGATAGGCTCCGTAGTTATCACTTCGCCTGTCCAGCCATTGAGTATGGCCATCATACCGTTATGGCAGCCGACAAACAGGCGATGATTTGCGCGGTCGATCGCCAGACCGGAAGGGTGTTCGCAAGGCGCCAGCGGCCAGCTCGCTTTGATTTTCAGCGTGTGAGCGTCGATGGCCAATTCCTCGCTCTTGTCGGCCAAATTGTTGTAAATCATCCCCTGATGGTCCGAAACGGCGAATTCCGGCCTGCCGCCCAACGCAATGGTGCCAACCACCGCGCCTGTTCTCGCATCGATCACGGTGGAATTATCGCTCTCTCCGTTGAATGTAAAAACGCGCTGCGATGCGGGATCGAAAACCAACGCATCCGGACCGCGCCCGGTGGTCTTCACTGTCTTGATCACTTTCAACGTACGGCGATTGAAAATGGTGACCTCGCTCGACCGTCCGTCACTAACGAAGCCGCGGTTTAGTTCTGGAGCGATGTCGATGCAGTGGACCCCCATCGTGTTGGGTAGTTCGCCCACTGGTTGGTAAGTATCGGCATTCAGCACCAGAACATGCGTGCCGCGTGAAATGTAAAGGCGACGGGCCTGGCTATCGAGCTTCAGATAATCCCAAAAACCCGATCCTCCCAGCACAATGGTTTTGATGACGTGGTAGTGAATAGGCGCGGTGGGCGCGGGAAAGCAGGCCGAAACGCTTACGAGAATCGCACAAAGACATCCGACCATTCTGTGGCGCCTTTTACGTGATTTCATGATTCTTCCGTCAGGGAATGAGGAATTGTGAACGTCTGAACCGCAACTGGCAAACCAGCCCCCGGTTCAAAGTGGAGGACCCTCCGCGCATCCTGCGCCCGTTGGCAGGTCTCCCTGGTGCTTTTCAACGGCCGGCAAGCTGCCGGCGCTACGGAAATAGGTTGCTGCGGAAGACCACCTCCGGTAAGTTAAACGAGACCCAGCGCGCTCAGGTTACAGGGGGCTGACGATAACAGCATTCAGCGTTCAAACATTCGCTCGCGCAAGCCGCGGCGAAAGCGCGTGAATCACCAGCAACGCCAGAAGATAGACCGAGCAGGCAATCACGAACATGGGAACGTAACTGTGCGTCCAGCCCACAATGTAGCCAGTAACCACCTGCAATAACACGCCACCGATAGCGCCAAACATTCCTCCGAAGCCCACGACGCTGGCCACGGCCGCCTTCGGAAAGGTATCGGAGGGCAGCGTAAACAGGTTTGCCGACCAACCCTGATGCGCGGCCGCCGCGAGGCCGACCAGTCCGACCACAAGCCAGAGGTTATGGGCGTAAGGCGCCGCGACCACCGGAACCACAGCCAGTGCGCACACGAGCAGGGCGGTCTTCCGTGCGAAATTCACGTTACGCCCGCTCTTAAGCAAGCCCGATGAGATCCAGCCGCCGCCAACGCTGCCCCCGCTCGAAATGATATAGACCGCCACGACAGGCGCTTCGCTCTGAGTCAGGTTGAGATGGTACGTGCCTTGCAGGTACCGCGGAAGCCAAAAAAGATAGAACCACCAAATGGGATCGGTAAGAAATTTGCCAAGGGCAAATGCCCACGTCTCTTTCTGAGGAAACAGCCTCCTCCAGGGAACGCCGGCCGTCGTTTCCTCGCGGTCACTCTGAATATAGGCTAGTTCTCTGGGTGACAGGCGGCGATGCTCTTCGGGCTTGCTGTAAAGCCACAGCCACAGGCCGAGCCACACGAAGCCCGTCGCTCCGGTCACGAAAAACGCGCCGCGCCACCCGAATGCGTAGGTAAGCGCGGGCACGACCAGCGGGACCACGATGTTGCCCAGATTGGCGCCGGAATTAAAGACGCCCGTCGCCAGGGCGCGCTCCCGTTTGGGAAACCATTCTGCTACGGTCTTGATGCAGGCTGGAAAATTGGCAGATTCGCCAAGACCAAGAATGAAGAGCGCAATTCCGAATGTGAGCGCGGACCACGCCACTCCGGGAAGCATGGCGGCCACGCTCCAGAGGAGCATCGCAAAAGCAAAGCCCTTGCGGGTGCCGATCGTATCCGTCAGGCGGCCGGCGACCACCAGGCCGATGGCATATGCCGCCTGAAAAGCCGCCGTCATGTACCCATACTGGATGCTGTTCCAGCCGACGGCGGTCTCGAGGTATTTTTCAAGATATCCGATCACGCCGCGATCGACGTAAGCGATGACCGTGGCAAAAAAGAGCAGGGAGCAGATGACCCAACGGAACCGGGCCAGTTGAAAGCGGCCGGGATGCAAGCTGGCGCGAGGTGTGGGGGTGGTTTCCAAAGAGATTCTGAATTACCGATGATGAAGGGTGAAGGGCGAATTGTAAATAGACTGCGCCGCGCACTCCCCTTCGATGAAGCGCTGAGGGCTCCCCTTCTTATCGGCGTGATGGCGGCTTCGGGAGCCTCTACCGTGTTCAGCGATCCATGCGATGGAGTACCGTGGACCGGGTGTGCCCTGTTACTCCACCCTCACCATAACTCAGGCTTTCGTGGCTGGCGGACCACAAGATTCCCGCTTAACCATCTGGGTTGGCAGCGTGACGCTTTCCGCGGGAAGATCGGGCCTCGCAATCCGCCGGAACAACAACTCCGCCATCTGCTTTCCGATCTGGTCCGTGTAAACGCGAACGGAAGTGAGGGGAGGGAGCAGCGCGGGGGCTTCCGGAGTGTCGTTGAATCCCACCACGCTGATTTCGGCGGGAATATTCGTTCCGCGATCCCGGAGGGCCTTGTAAACACCCTGGGCCACAGCGTCGTCGCCGGCAAAAATCGCCGTAACGGCCGAGTGGTTTTGAAGGACAAGCTTGGTGCCCAGGTAGCCCATTTCTCCGGCGTCGTTGGAATTGACCTCACCCAAGCGAAGCTGGAGGCCGGCTTTCTCCATAGCCTTCCTGTAACCTTCGAACCGCCGCGCGTACCAAGGCAGGCGCAGATTGCCAACAAAGGCCACAGCGGTGTGGCCCATGCTTTGGAGATAGCATGTGATCTCCGACGCACCACCGACGTCATCGAAGAAAACTGCATTCGATTCCGCCTGGTCCCATTGATCCGTTACATTGTTTCCCAGCACTACCCACGGTATTCCCTTGCTCGTGAGAAGCTCGAGAAGGTTGAGGGAATTAGTCCCGGCGACGATCGCTCCGGAAATAATATGCGGCCGCTCCAGAATCCCGCGCAGGTGCAACTCACGCCACGGCACGCGGCTGGAATAATGGAATGGGAGGAAGAGCACGCCATAATCGTGCTCTGCGGCGCAAGCCTCCGCGCCCATCAGTACGGCCGAATGAAATGGGTGGAGCACGCCTCGATTGCTGAGCAAGAAGGCAATGATCCTTGATTTCTTTCCGGCTTCTAAGTCGAAACCCAACTTGACCGCGGCCTTGATCACTCGATCGCGCATTCTGGGCGCAACTCCCCTGCGCCCGCGCATCATCCGCGAGACCGTAGAGGGGCTTACATTGGCGACCCGCGCCACATCGATCAGCTTTACTCTTGCCGTCGTCCGTTTCATGGTTGTGACAGAATCGCTGGCTCGGCGCCGTCGACCAGCGCCACCGCGCTGGAGGGCCTCGCCAGGTTATTGGCGCGCAATGCGATCCGGGCGCTTCGGGCGCCGGAGACCCGCATGAAAGTGGTAGTTCCGGGAGGAACGTTGCAGCCGTGCGCAAACACGTCCTGAACGTTTTCCAACTGGAACACGGGCGACCCGGCAGCCACTTGCCGCGGGGCGATACCGCCGAGTTCCAGCCCGCGCACGTTTCTGGCCTCAAGCGCCGGGCCCTTAGCGACGCCAATCCGCGCATCGCACAGCGCGAGGCGCCGGGCGTTTTCTACTGAGAAGCCACGATCGGCATCAATCAGCAACCCACTGAACGCCACATCTTCCACTGGCATTTCCCTCAGCCCCGTGATCGTACCCGCCGTGCGCGAGCCGCGCGCCACGACATTCGAGAATCGGAAATCGCGAAGGCGCGGCGTGCCGGCATCAACCGGCGCGATGGAGTTCACATCGCCGCGGGAATAGAACGCGGTGATCGTGAAAGCAGCGGGTACGTTTCGCATCACGATGTTGCTGGCCACCACGCTGTCCACAACGCCGCCGCGCCCGCGCTGCGTTTTGATGCGGATGCCCTGATCCGTGCCGTCAAAAACGCAATTGGAAATAGAAACATTTCTGACTCCGCCCGACATTTCGCTGCCAATCGATACACCTCCATGGCCGTGCGCGGTGGTCAGATTCGTAATAGTGATGTTTTCACAGGGCATCCCGACTTCACGTCCCACAGCGTTTTTGCCTGCCTTAATGGCAATGCAGTCGTCGCCAACATCGATGACGCAGTTTGAAATGTGAACGTAGCGGCAGGATTCCGGGTCGATTCCGTCAGTGTTCGGCGAAGGCACCGGATTTCGGATGGTGACGCCCGTAATCGTCACATCCTGGCAGAAAATGGGATGGATGGTCCAGAAGGGAGAATTCGTCAGCGTCACGCCTTCGATGAGGACGTCGCGGCAGTGCGATAAATGGATGAGACGCGGCCGGCCGTTTTGGATGGCCACCATGGCTTCGGCGCGCTCCTCCGGTGTTGCCTCCGGAACGGGTACGCGCCTGCGCGGCTTCCGAAGCCATTCACGAAGCCACCAGGCGTGGCCCTGACCGTCGATCGTTCCTCGGCCGGTGATGCTGACATGATCGAGCTTGTCTCCGTAGATTAACGGAGAAATCATCTTCGCGCCGCCCGGCCAAGGGCTGGAATAAACCGGATACTCTGCAGGGTTCGTGCTTCCCAGAAGCATTGCGCCCGAATCCAGGTAAAGATTCACGTTGCTCCGAAGGGCGATAGCGCCCGTCAAATATTTGCCGGCAGGCACGAAGACCGTGCCTCCGCCGGCTCGCGCGCACGTTTCGATTGCCGTAAGAATCGCTCGCGTTTCCAGCCTGTGTCCATCGCCCACGGCGCCGTATTCGAGAATGTTAAAGACCGTCGTACGCTCCCCCGCAGTCTTCACCTGGGCTGCCACCCCGGCCGGAACAGCGATTCCTGCCACCAAAGCCAGCGGCGCCGAGCGTGTTAAAAAACTGCGACGCTTGATTTTCACCGATTCCCAACTCCAGGCCGGTCTCTTTCCGAGCTAAAAATACAGCACTCTTTTCACATTTGTCAACAAAATGTCACGGATTGGACTGATGGGATAACACGCGGAGCGGAAAGACGCCAGCGTCTTATGCAGGTATCGTCTGCGGCCGGCCTGGATCTCAGTTTGCATCTGACCGTGCAAAGTACACTTGACAGATTGAAATAATTGCAGTAATTAAAGGAGTCAAAGTCGTGGTCTCACCTTGCTCCGGGGTTGTTACAGCTTTCCTGGCCGCGGTTGGCTTACTCGCAGAACGCCCGTCTGCTCAAAGAACCGGACGAGTGCGCCGGCGATCCGAGTGATCGGCGCCCCTCACGGTACGGGCAATTTCAGCGCCGTTCAGCAGGCCTTTGCGATTACCGTTCACTCGGATCGCGCAGTCTTTCTCAATTGCCGGTCCATTGATTACCAGGAGACCTTGTATGCGGCATCGGGCCGCCAGTATTATGGAAACTGCTTCATTGAGGGAGCCGGATTGCTGGATGGGTCGCCAGATTCGGCCGGTAGGATGGAACGACTGGCGCAATCCTGCCAACCAGAAGACCTTGTGGTTTGGCGAATTCGATTCTTCAGGCCCTGGAGCGGATGCCCGCCGGTGAGTGAGTTGGGCGCGCGCTGAAGCCGCTGCAGGCTTTGGTATTCAACCCAGCGCGGTTCTTGAAGAGTTGGAATGTAAGGAACGGAGGCTGGAATCATGGAACGTCACATTAAGGCAAAGCCAGAAGGAACCTATCAGGAAATCATTGCGCCAGGGACTATGCGCTTCCTGGATTTCGCCAGACTGCAACTGGGCGCTGGTGAGCGTTACTCGCTTGAAACCGATGGCCGCGAAGCGGTATTGGACATCTTCGGCGGGAAGATTTCCGTGACGGTCGAGCACGCTGAGCGCAAGACAGTTTACGAGAGAGTGGGAGCGCGCGCGGACGTTTTCGACGGCGCTCCGGTGATGGTTTATATTCCGCCGAACTCGCGTTACGAGGTGGCGGCTGATTCGAAAGCGGACGTCGGCGTGTTCCGTGCACCCTCGCAATCGGCCGCCGCGCCTGCGTTGCTCCAGGGCGCTGACGTGGTCAAGAACCACGCAGGGAAAGACAACTGGTCGCGCACTGTTTACTCCGCGCTGAATGAGAAAGTGCCCGCTGAGCGGCTTCTGGCGGGTGAGACGCTCAATCCTCCGGGCAACTGGTCCAGCTATCCGCCGCATAAGCACGACCAGTCGCATCCGCCGCAGGAAGCTGTGCTTGAGGAAGTCTATTACTTCCGGGTTAAGCCGTCCCAGGGCTTCGGCCTCATCTGGACCTATACTGCAACCGGCGATCCAAAAGGCTTTTCAAGCGTGTTTGTGGTGGAAGATGGAGATACGGTCCTTTTGCCGAAAGGATATCATCCGGTCGTCGCTGCCCCCGGCTACCAGCTCCACTATACCTGGGTCCTGGCGGGTGAGGAGCGGCGGTACGGAGCGTGGGCCGACGATCCGCGTCACGCGTGGGTGAAGAGCGCGCAATGAAACTGAACGACTACCTCGAGACCACAGAGAAGATGAAACCGTCTGACGCCGATTCGTTGGCCTCGGAATTTGGCGAGCGGATGGACGTGGACGTTTATCCGCGCTCGATCACTGTGGCGAACGATTCTCTGTTATTCCTGGCTCGCCGTGACGGCACGAAATGCCTTGTTTCGGTTTCCGCGAATGAAGGCAGCGGGGCAGGGAATTTCTCGGGCGCTGCGGAGCGCGTGCCATGGGAAGCCGTCAGGGCACAGGCGATCTTTTTCCCCACGAGTGTGGAGAATGCCGCAGCGCTACGGCACGTTTTGCCGTTTCTTGCAGCGCGTCCTTTGGGCCTGGCAAAATCCGCCGGCTTCGGCGATCGGCTGGGGCTCGCAACACCCGGGCACGTGCGCGCGATGCGAGATTCCACGATGGCGCCCACGATGGCGCCGATTTTCGCTCAGCAATCGATGCGGGAAAACGCGCGCACGGGCCGCACGCCCCAGCAGGTGATGGACGACGCGCTTTGGGGTGCATTCCAGGAAGGTTGGCGCGAGGGATTTGGCGCAGACGCTGACCACTTGAAGACGATCTCCGACGTTGACCTTTGCGTTGCAGCCGGATATTCCTTTTACACCGTTGATCCGGGCGAGTTCGTTGACAACGCAGCCGAAGCTTGCCCGCGCGCAGACCTCGAACGGAAACTTGCAGCGTTGCCGTGGGCTACGCTCGAAAGCTCGGCCCGTGAATTGCGGTGCCTGGCTGCCAAGCCTGTCGACCTGGGGACAATGGCAGCAAGCGTCACTGAAGAGGAATGGCTGCGGGCCGCAGCCAAGTACGGCAAAGCAGTGGCACACACCGTCACGATGTATCGCCACTTGAAAGAGCGAGTGGGAGAAAAGCCGTTTGACTTTGAGATGAGCGTGGACGAGACGGAGACGCCGAGCACGCTGGCCGAGCACCTTTACATCGCGCGGGAGCTGAAGCGCCTGGGAGTGCGGTGCGTCAGTCTTGCGCCTCGCTATGTCGGCACGTTTGAGAAAGGAGTTGACTATATCGGCGACTTGAAGGAGTTTGAGCGGTCGTTTGCCGGCCATTTGGCTGTTGCCAAAGCTTTCGGCCCGTATAAACTGAGCCTGCACTCCGGATCGGACAAGTTCAGCATTTACCCGATTGCGGCCCGCCTTGCAGCAAATCTCGTTCATCTGAAAACGGCCGGTACAAGCTACCTGGAAGCGCTGCGGGCCATCGCCGTCTTGAACCCGAGCCTGTTTCGCGAAATTGTGCCATTCGCGGCGGAGCGCTACGCGACGGATCGCGCCAGCTATCATGTTTCTGCCGACCCCGCCAAGATGCCCCCGATCCGGGCCTTCCCGGACGGCAAGCTGGGCCTGCTGCTCGATGATTTTCATGCGCGCGAAGTGCTGCACGTCACCTTCGGTTCAGTCATCAACGATCCACGGTTCCGTGAGCCTTTTTTCGCAACGCTCCGCGACGAAGAGGAAACCTATTACCAAGTTCTGGAGCGGCACTTCCGCCGGCACTTGGCGCCATTCGGAATTGCAAGTTAGCAGCCTCATGACCGATCTCGTCAATTTGAGCGAAGCGTACGATTTTTCAGGCCGGACGATTGTGGTTACGGGCGGCACAGGGGTGCTCTGTGGCGCGATGGC
>JASHON010000124.1 GCA_030041095.1 Terriglobia bacterium | reverse complement strand
GGTGCACTGGCGCTGACGCGTTTCCTGGCAAGCTTGCTCTATGGCGTCAAGCCCACCGATCCGCTGACGTTCGCGGCAGTATCGCTGCTTCTCACCGGCGTTGCGCTGCTCGCATGTTGGATTCCCGCCCGGCGAGCGGCGAAGGTCGATCCGATGGTGGCCTTGAGACATGAGTAGGGGTCCGCAAGGCCGCGAATTTAGCTTTTAAACGTTCGGCAAAAACAGCCACCATGTTTCGCGTCATCACGCTAACCCTCGCTACCGTTATCGGATCCAGTCTACCAGTTGTAGCAGCCATCCCCGTCGTGACCCACACCCAGCATTTCGACTTCGCAGCCGGCGGGCGCCTGCGGGTCCATGTCAGTGCCGGTCGCATGAGAATCATCAAGGGCTCCGACCCCCGACACATTGTTTTGCGCTACACCGCGAAAAGCGCTGATGATGGTGAGGACGCCTCCCGCCGCGTTAAGACGCGGTTTGAGGTGAAAGGCTCGCAGGCAAAGATCGACCTCACAGCGCCGACCAACGGCTCGTGCAATCTCGATGTTGAGGTTGAGGTGCCGTCGCCCGTTGACTTGAGCGTCCGTGTGGTTGCGGGCGACCTGACGGTGGAGGGCGTGGAAGGCAACATGGACATCGAAGATGACGTGGGTGACCTCACCATCAAGGCGGGCCCGGAAAAGAGTTACGATCTCATTGACGCTTCCACCCGTATTGGCGATCTTGAGGGACTTCCCGGTGCCGTGCACGGTTGGCTCGGGAAATCCGGCAAGATTGTGGAGGGCGGCCGGTATCGACTTCGCGCTCACGTCGGAATTGGGGATGTGGACTTGAGCTTCGATTGAGATATGGGTCCGCGGAAGCGTCTGCGCGCTAACCTTTTCACGAATTGGAGCGGATGCGTGGAAGGAGGCCTCCTTGGACGCGCTGCGTATAGTCTATATAGCCTCGCAATTTCGCTTGAGGAACTTGTCCTCAATGCGGGCGCACCGTAGAATCACTGCACAAAAGCCTGCCGCAGGAAGGAGGGCAAGCCACGAGCCGATGGCGAGGGCGCTGGCGGGGATGGCAATGATCATCGCGAGACAACCGGGACTCCGGAGAAGGCGATAGGGTCCTTGCGTGATGACGTGGTAGCCGCATTCCGCTTGAACGCGAGTGACCGGGGAGAAAAACGGATTCACGGCCATCGCCCAGGTGTGAAAACTCAGCGCCGTCGCAGACACAATGAGCGCAATAATGCTCACCGTGACCGGCACGGCGTCCGATTGGTGTAGCCGGCCACGTCCATGCCCGCGAAGCCCACGGCAACAAGAAACAGAAATCCGGTGCCAAAACGCTCATTCGCGTCCTGCCCGGTAGCGCCCGGATTCGCTCGCTCCTGTGCAAGCCCTGGATCGACCGCCAGCATGGTCACCAACAGCAACGCGGAGAACACTGCAACCTACGCTCGAAGCATCGGGATTCGGGTGGCGCCAGCGACGAGGAGTATTCCAGCGGCCAGCAATACCGTGAGGATCATCCAGCGGGTGATCGCGCGCAGAATGTGGCTTCGGTAGTAAGTCATTCCAGATTCCGCTGATGCGCCTTGGGCGCACAGAAAATCCCCATCCAAAATCCTTTGCCTGCGGGTAGCGTTCGTTTTGTTTGGTAAGTTAGCCTAAACCCGCGTCCTTCGAGCGATTCCAGGAGCCACGCGGAACTGATCAGGGCAAAGTGCGGCTCCAGACTTTGAATCGAGGGAAACTGGCTTGTGCCTATTGCTGGTCCCTTTTGGGCCGGCAACTGCAGCACGACGGACAAACTCCCGCCTGGAATAATCAGAGACAAGGCGTTTTCCAGGCAACGGTCGGTCCCCGCGTGCTCAAAAATTAGAGCCGCATGCACGAGTTTCACCGGTTCCAATTCGACACGCTGTTCAGACAGATCAATACAGTGAAGTTCAAGGCCATGCAGATGCGAATACCGCTCACGGACAGTTTCAAGGTATTGCGGGTTTATATCCAGCCCAACGACTCGTGTAGTGGTCCTGCTGTCGATGTGGTTGAGTCCGTTCCCGCCAGCGATTCCCAAAACCCCGACTGACGAAGGGCGGCACTGTTCCATCGCCTCCGCAAACAGATCAGAGAGCGCGCCTAGTCGTATGCCACTAACGCTTCTGGACAATGTTGTAGGCTTTCATAGCCCTTTCGACTTTGGCCAGAATACTTTCGGCGGTGGCCGTCCAAACGAAAGGTTTGGGATCGGCGTTGTGCGTGTTCACGTACTCGGCGATGGCGACTTCCAGTTCGGCCACGCTGCGGAAGACGCCCCGACGGAGCCGATTTTGAGTCAGTTCACGGAACCATCGTTCCACCAAGTTGAGCCACGACGACGAGGTGGGAATGAAGTGAAAATGGAACCGCGGGTGGCGAGCCCGCCAAGCCTCGACCTGGGGGTGCTTATGGGTGCCGTAATGGTCGAGGATGAGGTGAAGAGCCATCTCCGGCTGCGTCTCCTCGTCGATTTGCTTGAGGAAGGCTAGAAACTCCTGATGACGGTGATGAGCCCAGCAACGTTTGAGAACCGTACCTTCGAGCACGTTGAGGGCGGCAAACAGGGTGGTGGTGCCGTTCCGTTTGTAATCGTGGGTCAGCGTGCCGCATCGACCTTTCTTCATCGGCAATCCCGGTTGGGTGCGGTCCAGGGCCTGAATCTGGCTCTTTTCATCCACGCTCAATACCAGGGCGTGCGCGGGCGGATTCAGGTACAGGCCCACCACGTCGCGCAGCTTCTCGACAAAATGAGGGTCGCGACTGAGCTTGAAGCGTTTGACCCGGTGAGGCTGCAGACCGTGCGCCTTCCAGATCCGCTGGATGGTCATCTTGGAGACGCCCAGGCGCCGGGCCAGCGTGCGCGTACTCCAGTGCGTGGCCGCGGGAGGCTTCTCCTGGGTGGTGATCTGAACGACGCGCTGCATAAATTCCGCCGTCAGACGAGGCTTACGCCCGGGCCGAGTCCGGTCCCTCAGCGCTTCCAAACCGCCCTCGACCCAGCGTCCCCGCCACAACAGCACGGTCTTGCGGTTGGTGCTGAGGGCTTGGGCAATGGCGTGATTCGCCATGCCCGCGGCCGCCATCAAGAGGATGCGAGCGCGCAATACCAACTTCTGCAGCGTGCTCCGACCTCGTGTCCACTGACTCAGTACGGAACGTTGGTCTTCGGTTATTCTCAAAGGCTTCGCAGGCTTCCACATGGACAAAGCTTAGCACGAACTGTCGCTATTGTCCATCTATTTACGTGGCATATGACTAGTTGCTGGACTTCCACCGAGCTCATGTGCTTTTCGTAATCGGACAGGGGCACTGCCAGCCAGGGGTTCGAATTATCGCTCATTATTCCCACTCCTACCCGCTCGGTGCGGTTTCTGGAGAACTGTCATCGGCCTTTGCGGACCGCGCGGGCTGTTTCGCGATGCTAAGGCTCACCATCGCCTTCATTACGGGCTGTTCTGCGAAATAGGCGTGATCTGCGTCACCCTTCTTGCCCTTCCGAAACGGTTAATGTAGATTGTGGTAAAAGGAAACTTGATGAAGACCGGCTTCTTAAAGACGGCAAGGCACGGCAGGCGGAACTTCCTTAGTCTACTCGCTCTTGCCGCCATACTGGCGCAAGGGACAGTTTGGCGTGCAGACTGTGATGCGCATCGGGCTGTCCAAACAAACTGCTGCGCCCCGCAGTCCAGAGATTCACAACCCATTCCGTGCGGCCTTCGTGACTGCTGTCAAAGGTGGCTCGCCGATCCGGCGGTCGTCCAGTTCCTAGCGCCTTCCAACCTTCCAAGCCCAGCCCTGATTCTGCCCGATAACGTTTTGCCAGGCATCGAGCCCGTCTTAGTAAGCTCGCTGACTGCAGCGTCAGCGTCACCCCCTGTCGAACCTCTCGTACAAACCTGTATCCTCCGAATCTAGTCCCACTACAACACAGCCAAGCCAGAGTTCATTCGCTTGAAGTATGCGCGTGCGCCCCACCAGGTCACCATGCCAGCGTAAGGGCGCCAGCGCGCGCTGGTCCTTCGTGCTGCACCAGAGAGCCCAGGTGTCAACAACCTGGAACCATGCTCACCAGAGGATTGCCAATGACCAAAAAATGGCTCGCGGCGTTCTTAGTCTGGATTGGTCTCGCATTCGTGTCAACATCCGCCGGCGCACAGTCAGTATCGCAGGCCAGTCTCGACACCTGGCGAGCGCCGGCAAAGCTTTGTATGAGCGTTGGCAAAAAGCGTGGCGAAATTACAATTGGCACGCGCGGAATTGAATTCCGGTCCCAGAGCAAGGGCCAGTTCCTTCGATGGTCAACCTTGGACATTCGCACGTTCTATCTCTCAGCTCACCGGCTGGTAATCGTCACGTACCAAGATCGCAAGCATCACCTGCCTGGGGAGCGGCGCTACCGGTTTGAGATCGCCCATGCCATTCCGGCGAGAGTCGCCTTGGCGCTTGCGCAGAGCGTTGGGAGGCCGTCACAAAACGCCGTGCCCAATCCCGCCTCGCCAGATATCGCAAGTCTTACGGCGCACCACCGGACCCGCACCGGAGGTACTAACGGCACGCTACGGTTTCTAAAGAGCGGCATCGAGTACGTTGCGAGTTCTTCTCGCGACAGCCGGAGTTGGCGCTGGGCGGATATTCAGACGATCGCTCAACCAAGCTCCTATCGCTTCACCTTGGGCGGCTATCTCGAAACCTACGACTTCGATTTGAAAGAGCCTATGTCTGATGTCCTGTTTGACCGTCTGTGGGATGCAGTCTATGGGCGCGGACTGATGCTTTCGCCCGGAAACGCAAAGCCAGAAAGGATCAAACAGCCCCGGCCCTCCGTGGGGCATCAGTTTAGTGCGGTTCACTGAAAAGCGACGAGGTCATCATGGACAAGTTAAGGAATTCGGTCTTGTTCCTGTCATTCATTGCTACCGGCGCGCGCTTCGTGGCGGCAAGTGGACCGGCAGTCGCGCCGGCCACAAAGCTCGATTCGGCGCTCAGCGGCGGCTCCAAGAATAGTACGCTCTCCGCGAACGTGCTTGCAGCTCCCGCGCGCAGACTGACGCAGCTCTCCGAGCTGGTTCACGAAGCCGAAAGTCACAATCCGCAAATCCTGGCGGCGTGGCGCGCCTGGCAAGCCGCCGAACAGGTGCCCTCACAGGTTTCAACCCTCCCCGATCCGGAGATCGTGGTCCAGCACGTCTCAGCAGGCACGCCGGTTCCGTTCTGGGACTTCAATACGGTCGATATGACGTTCATCGGCTTCGGCATTTCCCAATCATTACCTTATCCCGGCAAGCTGCGCTTGCGTGGCCAAATGGCGAAGCGTGATGCAGCCGCAGCCGGCGACGAAGTGGAGACGGTCCGGAGGGAGGTGGATGAGCAACTCCGGACGGCATATTTTCGCCTGGGTTACGTTCAGCAAGCCCTCGCGATTGAGCGCCGCGATCGAAACTTGCTCACCGAAATCGAAAGAATCGCTGAAGCCCGTTATCGCGTCGGACAGGGCAACCAGCAGGACGTCCTGAAGGCTCAACTCGAGGAAACGAAGATCCTGCGCAACCTTGTCGTGCTGAACCAAGAGAGAGATACGCTGCAGGCTCAGTTGAGGCAAATTCTTGACCGCTCGCCTGACTCTCCCGCCATTGGCGCTGAGGCGTTAACCGAAACCCGTCTTCCTTACAAATCGGGCGAATTGTTGGCGCTGGTTCGCACCGCCAATTCCGATGTGGCTGCCCGGCAGCAGCTTGTCCGTACCAGGTCGCTGGGAGTGGAGCTGGCGGGCAAAGATTTCTATCCTGACTTCAACGTGCAGTACATGTGGGAGCACACCGGAGCGTCCTTTCCTGACCGCTACGCGTTGGGCATCGGCATCAAAATCCCTATCTACCATTCGAGGCGGCAGGAACCGGAATTGGTCCAGGCCGCTGAAGAGCTTAACCAGTCGCGCCGCCAATACGAGGCTCAGGTTCAACGGGTTTACTTCGAGGTTCAAGACCAATACCTTGCGGCCGAAACCGACGACCACGTTCTCACAATCTACCGCCAGGGCCTGATCCCTCAAGCGACGGCTACGTTTAACGCCGGACTGGCAGCCTATCAGACGGGACGGGAAGACTTTCAGACGCTGCTCGATTCGTTTCTGGACGTTCTGAACCTTGACCTCGAATACTGGCGCACACTAGCGAACCACGAAATCGCGCTGGCACGGTTAGAGCAGCTCACAGGGATCGCATTGCCTTGATGATGCCCAAGAGCATCGAGGAGGTTTTCGAATGAAAGATTATCGAGCCGCCTTCCGGATTGCCCTGAGTGCGGCCATTCTACTCGCAATCGGGCTCGGTTACACAGAGTGGCGAAGCCGGCGCGTCGATCATACAACCGCCGCGGATTCGCAATCGCGTGTGAAGAATACTTCATCCGCTGGAACTGTGAACGCGGGAACAAATTCCGCGGCGACGCCGGCCGCTCCGCTCGCGCCGATTCAACTTTCGCCGCAGCGCCTGCAAAGCATCGGCGTGAAGACGGGCACTGTAGAAGCCAAGCCGGTCTATAACGAGCTCCGCACGGTCGGCAACGTGGACGTGGACGAGCAACTGGAATCGTCTATTCAGCTCCGGTTTGCAGGGTGGATCCAGGAAGTCTTCGCTAATTACACCTATCAGTATGTTCACAAGGGCCAGCCGCTCTTTACCATTTACAGCCCCGACCTGATCACAACCGAGCGGGAGTATCTGATTGCAACGCAGAACAAGAGCCTGCTGGCGGCAAGCACGGTCCCTGGCGTAGCTTCGGGAGCCGCCTCGCTCCTTAGCGCGACGGCGGAGCGCCTTCGGCAATGGCAGGTTCCCTCTCGCGAGATCGCGCGTCTGAAGGCTACAGGTCAAGTGCGCAATGCGATCGAAATCGATTCACCCGTTTCCGGCTTCATCACTGAACGCAATACGTTGCCTCACATGTACGCGCGGCCGGAAACCAGGCTCTATACCATTGCCAATCTCTCCACCGTGTGGGTTTACGCGAATGTCTTTCAAAACGAAATCAGTCAGATCAAAATCGGCGATCCAGCCCGGGTCACAGTGGATGCTTATCCGGGCCGCACTTTTTACGGCCGCGTGGACTATATCTGGCCGCAGGTGGATCTGAACACGCGCACGGTGAAGGTACGAATGGCGTTTTCTAATCCCGGCCTCAAGCTGATGCCGGGCATGTTCGTCAACGTGGCGATGAAGATTCCACTGGGCCGGCAGCTCGCAATCCCGGCTTCCGGCGTTTTCCAGACTGGAACTCAAGACATGGTGTTTATCGATCGTGGGGGCGGGTATCTGGAACCGCGTCAGGTTGAGTTGGGGCCGCAAGCGGGCAATGACTTCGTTGTTCTCAAGGGTCTCAAGGCCGGCGAACAGATCGTAACGTCAGCAAATTTTTTGGTCGATTCAGAGAGCCAGCTCCAAGCAGCGATCGGTTCGTTCGCTCCGCCACCTCCGGGCGCCGGGGCTGCAGCAGCCATGAATGCTCCAGCGATCAACGCCAAGATGGAGTTCACCACCAGCCCATCGCCTCCGCACAAGGGGAATAACATTTTCCACGTGACGCTCACCGGGCTCGATGGAAAGCCCGTTACGGGCGCTAAGGTGACGGTGACGTTCTTTATGCCTGCCATGCCGGACATGGGCATGTCGGCGATGCGCACGGTCTCGGTGCTCAGTGACAGGGGTGGAGGCCTGTATGAAGGGAGCGGCAACCTGACGAGCGGTGGAACCTGGCAGGTGACGATCGCTGCCGAAAAGGACGGCCAGGTCATTGCCAGGAAGCGGTTCACGGCGAGCGCTGAGGGAGGCATGTGAGGTGATC
This sequence comes from Terriglobia bacterium, assembly GCA_030041095.1. Taxonomy (GTDB): domain Bacteria; phylum Acidobacteriota; class Terriglobia; order UBA7540; family UBA7540; genus JASHON01. Next base: position 15,696 of record JASHON010000124.1, on the reverse strand, counting down.
AATCGCTGGATTGACTGGTGCGCTCGCAATCGCTTCCTGGTGTTTACCGGGACATTTCTGCTTGTGTTGGCCGGAGTGTATTCGCTGACGCGGATTCCTGTGGACGCGCTGCCGGACATCTCGGACGTCGAGGTTATCGTCTCCACGCGCTGGTTGGGGGAGCCGCCCAATATTATTGAGGACCAAGTCACCTATCCCATCGTCACCACGATGCTTGCCGCACCCCGAGTCAAGGCCGTGCGAGCGCAGACGATGTTCGGAGATTCCTACGTCTTCGTGATCTTCCAGGACGGGACAGATCTCTACTGGGCTCGGTCGCGTGTGCTGGAGTATTTGCAGGAAATCGAGGGCCAATTACCTTCGGGTGTGCATCCCGTCATCGGTCCTGACGCCACCGGCGCCGGATGGGTCTACGAATACGTGCTGGTCGATCACACGCACAAACACAGCCTGGCGGATTTGCGAACGCTCCAGGACTGGTACTTGCGCTATCAGCTTGAGACGGTCCCTGGCGTTGCAGAGGTTGCAACCATCGGGGGATTCGTCAAAGAGTACCAAGTGAATCTTGACCCCGATAAGCTGCGGGCTTACGAGATCCCGCTTTCCCGCGTGATTGACCGCGTGCGCGAGAGCACCAATGAGGTTGGCGGCCGCCTGCTCGAGCTGGGAGGAGCCGAGTACATGGTGCGCGGGCTCGGCTATTTCAACTCGCTCCGCGACCTTGACAACATTCCCGTTGGCGTCACGAAGAACGGTGTTCCCGTGCTGGTAAGCGATCTGGGCACGGTTTCTTTTGGACCCGACATCCGGCGCGGCGTGGCCGAATGGAATGGTGAAGGTGAGACGGTCGGTGGCATTGTAGTGATGCGGTACGGCATGAACGCGCTGCAGGTGATTAAGGGAATCAAGGCGAAACTGGCTCAAGTAAGATCGTCGTTGCCGCCGGGCGTCAAAGTAGTTTCCGGCTACGACCGCTCCGGACTGATCGAGTCTTCGATTCATACGCTGAAGCGCACGCTGATCGAAGAAATGATCATCGTCAGCCTGGTCATCATCGTGTTTCTATTTCATTTCCGCTCCGCGCTCATTCCCATTATTACTCTCCCCATTGCGGTTGCGGCGTCATTTATCCCGATGTATTACATGCACGTCAGCTCCAACATCATGTCCCTAGGCGGCCTGGCGCTCGCCATTGGAGTTCTCGTCGATGCAGCCATCGTCATGGTGGAAAACGGATACCGGCGACTGGCGGAAGGCAGTCATCTCGACCAGGAACATCAACCAGCCAACCATCCTCAGGCCAGCAGCATCACGCGCGGCGGTCCATCGCAATCCACCTTAACAGCAGCTCCGCTCGGAAGCGCTCCGCTGCCGGACCGGCGAAAGATGCTCATTGACGCGGCCAAAGAAGTCGGGCCGGCGCTATTCTTCTCACTGGTCATCATTGTCGTCTCATTCCTGCCGGTCTTCCTGCTGGAAGCGCAGGAAGGCCGCATGTTTAAGCCGCTCGCCTGGACCAAAACCTTTGCGATCAGCTTTTCGTCAATTCTATCGATCACCCTCGTGCCTGTTCTGATGGTGGTTTTCCTGAAGGGAAAGAGGCTCCGGCCCGAGTCCGAAAACCCCGTTTCTCGCCTCACCCAGGCGATCTACCGGCCGATACTTCGGCTCTGCCTTCGCTTTCGAAAAACCGCTCTGCTGCTGAGTCTTGGATTGCTCATCCTTGCCGTTCCGCTCTCCCGGCAGATCGGCAGCCAGTTCATGCCGCCGCTTTACGAAGGTTCCGCACTGTATATGCCGACCGCGCTGCCGGGCATCTCGATCACACAGGCCTCGCAGTTGCTTCAGGAGCAAGACCGGATCATCAAATCCTTTCCGGAAGTCGAGAGCGCTTTCGGTACGGTGGGGCGCTCCAACAGCGCTACGGATAACGCACCTCTGGACATGTACGACACCACGATTATGCTGAAGCCGCGCAGTCAGTGGCCGAAGGGTGTGAGCTACGCCACGCTCATCGGCGAGATGGATGACCGGTTGCAGTTTCCCGGTCTCACCAATACGTGGACGATGCCGGTCGAGAACCGCTTGGATATGGAATTGACAGGAATTAAAACGCCGGTGGGGATGAAGGTTCACGGGCCCAGTCTTCCGGGAATCCAGCAAGTGGCCGCGAGCATTCAGCAGATTCTTTCGACGATGCCGGAGGTGAGGTCGATCTTTGCAGAGAAGGTTGCCCAGGGATTCTACGTCAATATCAAAGTCGACCGGGCGGAAGCCGCACGCTACGGACTTACGGTCGCGGATGTGCAGCGCGCCGTCGAGTCCGGCATCGGGGGCGAAGACATCGCCGTGAATATCGAAGGGCGCGATCGGTTTCCCGTCAATGTGCGCTATAGCCGCGACTTCCGCAACAACCTGGACGCGCTTCGCCAGGTGGTCATCGCAACCCCCATCGGAGCGCAGATCCCGATCGGAGAGGTAGCGACGATTTACTTGTCACGAGGCCCGTCAATGATCCGTGACGAAGGAGGCCAACTCACGGGCTACATTTTCATGGACCTCGCCACCCGCAACTACGGTGGTTTCGTGCAACAAGCCACGCAGTTGCTGGAGAAAAAACTCAAACTTCCGCCAGGGTACACGTATACCTGGTCCGGCGAGTACGAATCTGAGTTGCACGCCAGGAAGCGTCTCGAACTTATGCTCCCCATCGTGTTTTTCATCATTTTTCTGCTCTTGTACGTCACTTTCAAATCTGCCTCCGAGGCCGCCATGATGTTCTTCCCCACCTTCTTTGCGCTAACGGGAGGACTGGTTTTGCAACTGCTGCTGGGATATCTGTTTAGCGTCGCCGTCTGGGTGGGTTACATCGATTTGTTCGGGATTGCCGTGGAAACAGGCGTCGTGATGATGGTCTATCTCCACGAAGCATTGGATCGCAGACTGGCTTCGGGCGGGCCGTTGCGCCATGAGGACATCGAGGCTGCCACGATGGAAGGTGCGGTCCTGCGCTTGCGGCCCAAGCTGATGACTGTGGCTTGCGTGATTGCCAGCCTGGGACCCATCCTCTGGGAATCCGGTATCGGTTCCGACGTCATGAAGCCGATTGCTGCGCCCATCGTCGGCGGCATGGTCACGTCTTCCATCGCAGTCCTCCTTCTAATCCCGATCTTCTTTGCCATGCTCAAGGAGCGTGCCTTGCGCCACGGGACACTGGGGCCTTCGCAAGAAGCTGCTTTAATGGATTTAGGTCCAACCCAATCACTCACGTAGTGATGCCGCTGTCGATGGGGTCGAGCGAGGTGGGTCACGCCTTGCGCTCTCGCGCCGCTGAGGAAGCCCCGATCGCGGGAGCGCCTGGTTCATCGGAAAACCAGGAGCGCCCTTGGAAACTGGCCGGAACTTTGTACCCCGCCAACTGAAGCAGGGAAGGAGCCACATCCAGGAGGTGCGCTCCGTGATATTCTCCCCGCAGCGGGCAATCAGGCGCGGTAAGGACAAAGGCGCCAAACTGGGCATGATTGCACGCATCCGGCCCGGTATCATTTTTCTCAATGTGTAATTTGCCGTGCCCCACGCTGCCGATGGAGCGCCAAAGTAAACCTCCAAAATGTACGATCAGGTCCGGTGGTATCCCTCCCACACGCCGGTAGATGTCTCTGGGTCTGAAGACCAGCGAGTGAAGCGGGCAGCCGCGATCGTCGGTAAGGGCTTCGAACCGGGACTTCATTTCCGCAAGGAAGGCATCGTAATCACCCGAAGGAATTACGCCCTGCGGCTCGCGGCCTTCGACGTTCAGAAACACGCGGGCATAATATCCGCCTTCACTCCAAACCCGCGTCTTCGCCCAGTTGACGCGGAGCTTTTCAAACCGCGTGATCCGGGCAGGATACTCATCCAGGACGAGTAAGCCTTCCTTCACCAGCCATTCATTCACCGCAAACCCGCCGTCCAGGCGCTGCGCACCATGATCGGAGACGACAAGCACGATGGTGTCGCTGCCTGCTTCCTCACTCACTTTTCCAATCTGCTCGTCTAACCATCGGTAATATTCCGGGATTGTGTCTTCGTAAGGATTGCCCGGCTGATACTCACGGTGCTTCTTGTCGAAACAGCTCCAGAAGCCGTGGTGCATGCGGTCCAGGCCGATGTCGACAAAATGAAAGTAATCCCAATCCTCTTCAGCCAGCAGCCAGTGGACCACCTTCCACTGCTTTCGGCTCATTTCGAAAATCTGATTCTTCAGCCAGGCCTTGTCATCGGTGCGAAATCCATGGACATCGACCGGATAGCCGTCCACCAGATCGTTGATTTTCTTCTGGATTCCGGCGGGATAAGTGAACTCGAATTGCTGAGTGTTGGGAGTAAGGAAGCAACCAATGCTGATGCCGTTGAGGCGACGCGGAGGGTAGGCCGGCGGCACACCCACAATAATCGATTTCTTCCCTTCGAGAGCCAGATAGTCCCAGATCGCCGGGGCCTGAATCGAGCGTGAATCCACGAACCGGAGACGGTCGTAGGAATAATCGGCGCGGTTCCGGAAGCCGTAGATGCCCAGCGAGCCTGGATCCTGGCTGGTGCAAATGCACATCCACGCCGGAACGGTAATGGGCGGAATCACGCTTTCCAGCCGGCCCCAGAAGCCGGTGGCCATCAGGCGCCGTATGTTGACGAGACCCTCGTCGCCGAAAATAATTTCCGGAGCCGCACAGTCAAGACCCAGAACACAGATTTTCATTCAGACCTTCTCGCTTGCCAGCGTCCACGGTCTGCCGTCCATGTGCGGCGGCACGGGCAGGCCAAACCAGTCCAGCACGCTTGGCGCTACATCCATAATGGCGGGATGGTCGCACTCCAATCTGCGGTTCGAAAAGAGCACTCCAGGAACCATCCGCGGATCGATACAGTGATCTCCGCTCCAGGCCTTCTGGTTGTCTTCAAACACCGTTCCGGTAATCTTACCCTTCACGGAGTCCCATCCGGCGCGGTAGGTTGGAGCGTAGCCGATGACCAGGTCGGGCGCGTTCTCGTGGTACGGCCCGCTAAACACGGCTTCGCTGTCGAAGACTCGGCTGATTGCCACCTTGCCTGTCTCACGATCGACGAGTCCTTCTAACTTTTCACGCAATTCCTGTTTGAGTGATCGGGTCGCTTCTCCCGGTGCTATGATTCCACCTCGCTCCCGGCCTTTTTGGTTGATGTAAAGCCCATTGAGACCCATCGCGTAGGCCCGCGTTCGGTCCCAATCGACTGCTGCGAACCACTCCGCGCTTTGCTCGAATCCTTCTTTTAACGCGAGGTAGCCGTTCTGCCGGAGCCAGGTGTTGAGATTCACTCCACGAGAAAAAGCTTTGAATCCGTGGTCTGATAGTACGATCAAGACGCCGTTGCCAATCTGGCTGAGAATCCGGCCCACCAAAGCATCCATGTGCCGATAAAGATCTTCGATGACGCCTTGATAGCGGCTCATTTCCTGATTCTCAGCACGGTGACTCTCATCGATGAAGCGCCAGAACATGTGCTGAACGCGATCAGTGATATCGAACACACAGACACAGGCGCCGCGCGGAGTTTTTTCCAGGGCGTCGAAGAACATGCGCGTGCGCTCATCGTGAATCAGATAGCATTGTTTGAGAAAAGCCTCCTCATCCAGGCATTCCTCGTTCAGCGCCCAAGTATCTTCCGCGAGACCGAGAGTTGCGTAACGGCCCAGCAGTTTCGACAAATAGACGGAATAAATGAGCGGATGAGAGATGGGAAGCGCGGGTCGGCTGGGATCAATGTTCACCGGGCTCACGTAAATTTCAAGATCGGGCCGGGCTTGCTTCAAATAAAAGCGGCAGATGCCACGAGCGCGGACACCGAACCCTGCCTCGAATTCCAACTCGACCCAATCCGAATATTCCCCCGGCCGGAGCTGAAACCGCCGGCCGCGAATTTCGATTTCAACCCGATCGGATGCGGAATCTAGCGTGACGGTGAAATCGACACGCAACGGTGCTTTCTCGTCAGGCCGCAACGGATTCTCCGGGCCGGGAATATGCGATCGAAAGCGCCCGTTGTCACTCTGGAATCGCAGGCATTGCCCACCCTCCGGCTTCTCATCGCTCAGGTCGCGCGTGGAATGAAAAGAGAATGTTCCCTGGCTCCCTTGCAGGTCTGGCACGCACATACCTGATAGAAGCACGCCCGCGAACTTCTCCGGCGGAAACGTGATGGGGACGCGGATCACGGAGCTGAAGATCCCGGCTTTCCCAAGAAAGTGCCAGAAAGGTATGCCCTTGCGCAACAGCTTCACCTGCGGCTTGCCCAAGGGCAGCTTGTATCTGCCGGCCTTCAGCCTCTTTTTCACATCCCGAATTCTTGCAGAAGACAGGAAGGGCAGGTAACTGCCCGGTTCGCGGGCCAGGAAGTCATAGATGTTGTGTTTTCCAGGATTGACCCCGGTCATGAAAGTTGACCATGCCACCGGCGAAATAGGAGGGCAGGTCGTTGCCAGGCGATGAAACGTGCCCGTGTCTTTCAGACGAGCGAAGTTGGGCAGCTTTCCTTCTTGCATGAATCGCGTCGCCAAGTCGGGGTCTAAACCGTCGAAACCGGCAATGACGACGCGCCTCACCTTGGCCCGCCGATAGATCTTGAAGCCGCGGACCAGGCGATAAATGCGGCGGATGGGCCAGGTGAGGAAAGCGAAAAGGGAATAAACGAACGCCAGAAAAAGGCTCAGAAACGAGGAAAGAAAGGCGAACCCGGCGCCAGGGCCAACGTAAGCATGCGCAGCCGCCGGAGTGACCACGATGAAGATGAAGGCCGCGAAGATCGCAAAGGCCATCCTTCGGTCACATCGCATGGCACTCGGGAAACGCTGCTTCGCGTTCACAATTCAACCCTCAGAATGACTTTCGCTACCAGTCCTGAAGCAAACGCCACAATCAGGAAAAAGACCCACCATTCGATTTCGAACGGCCCTGCATGGATCGCGCGGCGGGCGTAGTTTACTTCAATCGCACGCAAAGGCGTTGCTGCTGGAAGAGTCCGTTCCCCGGGAGCTGAGAACCAATTGAGCCAACTTCTCCGTTCGCGCTTCACATATAAGGCCGCAAGGTCGCTGGAGACGACCACTCGCTTGGTAAACGCATTCCCCGCAACCATCACTGCTGGCCAGAAACTGCCTTCAGTATTCGCTCGAATCCGCCAGTCCACCTCGCGCAGTATAGGAATATGCAGGGGCGGCGCCGTGAGTGCCAATCCCAAAGGCAGCCGGAGCGAAGCGGCTGCATCCGTTCCCGGGTGCGTGAATTTGGCTTTCAAAATAAACGAATCGCCTGGGCGCAAAGGCAGCCGGCTGAAGCGCAGGTTAAGTTGCGCCAGCACGATCAGCATGGGAAGAAGCAGGATCAGCAAAGGCTGGAGCGTGTAGACCAGGTAAAGAAATGTGTAGCGAACGACCCGGGCGTAAGCGCGCGAGACAACACCTAACTGGTCCGGGAAAAGGCGCACTTCCAGAATATGTGCGTGGATGCGATTCTTGATTCGCCGCATCGCGCGCTGGTTCGAAGCATATCGAAAAACCAGCATCGCGGCGACGCCGACGACGAACGAGATCGCCACCAGAGCGTAAGCCGGATTGGCGGCGCGAAAAGGACGAAAGAAAAGGTCAAATGCTCCACTGATCAGTGTCAGAAAAGCACTCCTTTGTGGGGCATGAGCGCGGTGGGGATAGCCTTCAACGATGCTCCCATCGTTTGCCGTGGTGTAAGACAACTCCGGCAATCATTCAATATAGCCCAGGCCGCGCAGCCGCTTTTTCACTTCCTCTTCCGTATCGTCTTGAGCTTCTGAGCTCAATACGCGCGCCACCTCCTTTTCGAGAGTGTGGATGACGAATTCCTCCGGGGAAGAATAGCCGGCTTTGGCAGCGCACTGTTTCACTTTCTCCATCAGCTCGTCGTTCAGCTTGATTCGATGGCCTGGCACCGCTCGGGCCCTCCTTGACTTTGCAAACATCCACCGTATTTCAGGCTTTGAATACCGATCGTCCAACCATGTCTTCAGGTCGGGCTATCCCAAATTCGGCCAGAATCGTGGGAGCAATATCCGTGAGGGCCGGAGCCCTGGCAACAATGCGCTTGTTACTCAGCAACACTCCTGGAACCAACGTGTGATCGATGCAATGGTCGCCGCTCCAGGGCCTTCGATTCGGTTTCAGCACGACGCTGGAAAACTCTCCAAGAACTGTATCCCAGCCTGCCCGGTAAGGCTGATTATATCCAACTATCAAGTCCGGCGCGTCCGAGACGTAAGGCCCTGTGTACACGTCTTCGGCCTTATCGACGCGGCTGATGGGCGCAAGGCCTGTCTCGGAATCCCGCATCGCCAGCAGCTTATTGCAAATCTCCGTCTTTAACGCTTCGGCCATAGCGCCGGGCAGCACGGTCCCATATCGCTCCCTGCCCATCAGGTTAAGATAGAGCGCCTGAAGGCCCAATCCGTAAGCGCGCGTGTTTGCCCAGTCTACATCCTCAAACAGGTTCCACGGCTGCTCCCCCGCGTTCGGCCTCAGCGCGATATACCCATTTTCAAGCAGCCAGCCATCCAGATCGACGCTGCGCTCGAAAGGGCCAAACCCGTGATCCGAGCAGATGATGAGTGTCGTGTTGTCGTTCAGCCTGGCCAAGACCTTTCCCAGCATGTGGTCCATCTGCTGGTAGAACCCCTCGAGCGTGTCGCCGTAATTTGCCGCAAGCTCGGGACTATAGGACGGCGAGTTCTTGTCAAACGTCCGCCAAAACATATGCGAGTTCTGATCGACGCTTGAGAAATAACCAAACAGAAGGCCCGAACGAAAGCGAGCCAATTCCAGATCGAACAGGCGAAACTGGTCATCCATCACCATGCGCGACTGTTCGAGGAACTCGCCATCGCTAAGAACGCCGTCCATACGCGCCTGAGTGTCCTCGGCGATTCCTTGAGTGTAGAAGAAGCCAGCGCGCCTCCAAAGATCGCGGACATAGCTTGAAGGTGTCGAAAGCGGCAGCGCGGGCTGAGAGGGATCGATATTGATCGGGGAGATGTAGAGTTTGAAAGAAGGCCTCGCTTGTTTCAGATAGATTTTGCAAATTCCGGTAGCGCTTTCCAGTCCCGGTAAGAGCGAAAAACGAAGCTGCAACCAGTGGCTCCATTCCCCTTCCTGAAGGATCACTTGGTGATCCTGGAGGTCGATCCTGGCTACAGGCTTGGATGGGTCAAGCCACACCGTAAAGCTTATCGGGACTTGCGGGGCGCCCTCGCGGAAGGTATCCGGAGGACCAAACAGCGTAGCGGCCACCCGGTTATTCTCAACCTCCACGGTGTAAATGTGGCCACCGGCAACGTCGCCTGCCTGCTCTGCCGGATCGCTGGTATAAAACGAGAACGTCCCGTAAGTGCCAGCCATATCTGGCGTGCCCATGCCGGCAAGGGTTCGCGAGCTGCAATCGACTGGAGGGAAGTTCGCAGGCATGTGAAAAACAGTGGAGGGAACTCCGTGCGCATCCAGAATCTGCCAGAACGCTGCCCCGTGCCTCAAATTGATGGCCTTGCCGCCGGCTAAGGGGATCACCCAGTCAGACAGCCTGAGACTGTGGCTCGGCCCTTGAACGCGAGCCATGGAAAAATAGGGAAGCATCGTTCGAGGATCGCGATGAATAAAATCGAACAGGCCGTGGCCGCCCGGATTCATCCCGGTGATCACGTTGGACCACGCCACCGGGCTTTGCGGTGGAATGCTCGTGCGAAGCTCGCGAAAGCTGCCGCTCGTCGCGAGGCGCTGGAAATTCGGCATGTGCCCTTTCTGCATGTATTGGCGCAACAGGTCCGGGTCCATGCCGTCGATTCCCAGCACGAGGACCGAGCGATTTTCCGCGTGTCGCTGCGAGCAGCCGTCCAAGGCGACGCACGGCGCGGTTAAAGACATCAGGCGGGCAATGGCGCTTCGGCGGTTCACTTCCGTTCGTGTCGCGCTCCGGCTATGCAATCAGCGGGACGGCGCTTCCAGGTGTTTAGCATAACATCGGCGCGTCGTGATGATGCTGGGGGTGTTGACTCCCGATTTCACCATTGCGCCTTCCGCCCCTGAAACCGGGGCATCAAGCTCCTCTTAACGGGCAGAACAAAATTGCACCGGATCCAAACAGGTTTGAACTGTACACCACCGCACGCGCTGTGATACATGTACTAGCTTTCGTATGAACACAAGGAGGCGTGGAAGATGAAGAGGCGATGGTTAGTGGCGCTCCCGGTTGCGCTTGGAATGGTCATGTGCGTCGCCTGCGGGCGCGCGCCCCGGAATTACAAAGTGCTTGTGCAGCAGAACGTGCCGGTGAAGATGCGCGATGGCGTCATCCTTCGCGCCGACGTTTACCGGCCCGATGCGCCGGGCAAGTTTCCGGTTTTGCTCGAGCGCACGCCTTATAACAAGGCCGCGAAAGTCGAGACCGCTTATGAGGACGCTACACACGGATATGTCGTGATCATCCAGGATTGCCGCGGCCGCTATGCTTCCGCAGGCAATTGGTATCCGTTCAAGCACGAGCTCAACGACGGCTATGACACCGTGGAATGGGCCGCCGCCCTCCCTTACTCCGACGGGAAAGTCGGCATGTTCGGTAGCTCCTATGTTGGAGCCACGCAGATGCTTGCGGCCATCACTCATCCGCCGCATCTTGCCGGAATATTCCCGGTCGTTACCGCGTCAAATTATCACCGCAACTGGACCTATCAGGGCGGCGCGCTGACGCAATGGTTTGACGAGTCTTGGACCTCCATCCTCGCTCAAGACACGCTGGACCGCGTCGTCAGCCAGGATACAGACGCCATGAATTCTGCGAAAGCCCTTCCGCTCAGCCAATATTCCCTTTTTCCCCTTCCCGCTGCTGCGGGTGCTGCCGGATTGCAGGCTCTGGCGCCCTACTTTCTCGACTGGATTCACCATCCATCCTACGACGCCTACTGGAAACAGTGGTCGATCGAGGCCAACTACTCGCGCATTCGCGTGCCCGCGTTCCATATCGGAGGATGGTACGACCTTTTTCTGGGCGGAACGTTGCGGAACTATCTGGGCATCAAGGCGCACGGCGGCACGGAAGCGGCGCGCGACAACCAGAGGCTGCTCATTATCGTCGGCGGGCATGCCGGAATGGGCCGGAAGGTTGGTGATGTGGATTTCGGCGCAAGCTCGGTTGTACACACGAACGCGCTCATGCTCCGCTGGTACGACTGGCTGCTGAAAGGCGTACACAACGGCATGGGGCGTGCAAAGCCCGTGAGGTATTTCGAGATGGGCAAAGACGTCTGGCAGGAAGCGGATTCCTGGCCGCCGGCCGGCGAGCGCGCGGCGGATTTTTATCTTCACTCCGGCAGCCATGCCAATACCATTCGCGGTGACGGAACGCTGAGCACCGCCCAGCCAGGAAGCGAAAGGCCGGACAGCTTTGTCTACAATCCTGCCAACCCTGTCCCAACCATTGGCGGCAGGTTCTGCTGCGATTCTCTTCACCTGGAGCCCGGCGCGCGCGATCAGAGTCCGAACGAAGCCCGGCCCGACGTGCTCGTTTATTCCACGCCGCCATTTACCCATGACTTCACGGTCACCGGTCCCGTGAAGCTGGTGCTCTACGCCAGCTCCTCCGCCGTGGATACCGACTTTACCGCCAAGTTGGTTGATGTGGGCCCGGATGGATTCGCGCGCAATCTCACCGGCGGCATCCTCCGCGCTCGCTACCGGAATTCAGCGGAAACGCCCGAATTCTTGACGCCGAAAAAGATCTACAAATTCACGATTGATCTCTGGGCAACCAGCAACGACTTCCGGGCCGGTCACCGGCTGCGGCTGGATGTCACAAGCAGCAATTTCCCGCGCTTCGACCGCAACTTGAACACGCGCGAAAGTCCTGAGCTAGGCAGCCAGTGGGTAAAAGCCACCAATACGGTCTATCACGATGCGGCTCACCCTTCCGCGCTCGTGTTGCCGGTTTCTCCACAGTAAGGGTCTTTTGGGGAGTTGACGTAGCGCCGGCTTCCAGCCGGCAACTCCCTTCAATTCAACGGAGGCGGGCAAGATGCCGGCGCACGATTCGCGGCGACGCCGAGTTCTTCCCCAGCCTGTCTAGGGTGCTGCCATTAGCAGCCGGTCTCTTGGGGAGTTGAAGTTGCCAAAAGCATGCTTGGCGCTTGTTGAAAACGGGCGGCGCGGTCATCCTGAGGAGCCAGGGCGACGAAGGATCCCTGCATTTGCTTGATTTTTCAAATGCTGAGATGCTTCGCTACGCTCAGCATGACATGACCCGAAGTGTTTTTTCAGTCCCCTGTCAGAACAAATTTACCGTGGCTCGCAATCACCCACAAATTGTGCTGCACAAGTGAATTTGATAAGCTGCGATGTCAATTGGAACGTTTGAAGGAGCAGGAGTCTGATTTGAACAAAGATACCCGTCGAGAGTTTCTAAAGAGTTCTACGGTGGCAGCGTTAGCGGTCAGCCTCGGAGAGGGCGCCAAAACTTTGCTCGCACGCGGAAGCGCAACTCAGCCCGGACTTTCAGCGCCGTCTCCCGAGGCAGCGCTTCCGCGTGGATATAAGCCAATGGCACTCGGGATTATCGTCGGCCTTGACCCTGATCCCGAGGCGACCGTGGCCAAAGTGCACAGCCTGGGTTTGCCCACCTGCCAGATAGATGCTGACGATTTGGACGACGAGCGAGTCCAGCGATTGCAGGCAGCCCTCGACAAATACGGAATTGTGGTCACGGCCATGGGGACGGATGGGCCAGGACCGTATATCTACAACTTTTACGATGGTCCGCTGACGCTGGGCCTGATTCCTCGCACCTATCGCGCCCAGCGTGTCGAAAAGCTGAAAAAGTTTTCGGATTATGTCAAGAAGCTGAACGTCCCTGCCATTCGCATTCATGCAGGATTTATCCCCGAAGATCCGAACACCCACCTCTATCGCGAAGCGGTTGAGACTTTGCGGGATGCCATCAGCCACATCAAGGGGAACGGCCAGCAGTTCCTCTACGAGACAGGAACGGAAACCCCGATCACCCTGTTGCGGGCGATGGAAGATATCGGTCTCGATAACCAGGGAGTGAACCTCGATACGGCGAATCTGATCCTCTATGACAAGGCGAACCCGCTGGATGCGTTAGACATTCTGGGACCCTACGTGAAGAATACTCATGCTAAAGACGGGCTCTACCCGACGAACCCGCGCGACTTGGGCGAGGAAGTGGAGATTCCGCACGGCAAGGTAGACTTTCCCAAAATCATTGCGCGGCTCAGAGAACTGAACTACCAGGGGCCCATCACAATTGAGCGCGAGATTTCCGGGCCTGAACAATGGGCGAGCGTGAAGCGGGAAATAACTTATCTGAGGAAGCTGATTGAGTCCTGAGGCCGGGCCAACAAACTGAAGCTGGGATCGATATCTTAGTCAGGGAAGGGAAAGTGGAATGGACACGAATTCGGCGGAGAAGTTTGGACGGCGGGAATTGATGGGCAAGCTCGGGGCTGCGGCCGGTTTTATGATCGTCGCGCCCCAACTGGTGCGAGGGACAGCGGCAAATTCGGCGCTCCGGTTTGGGATGCTGGGCTGCGGAGGGCGGGGAACCGCAGATTCCACTTTCTTGATTGACACGGGGAAGGCCCGGCTGGTGGCGTTGGCGGATTTGTTCCAGGACAAGCTGGACCAGGCGAAGGCGCACTTTGACAAGTATCAGAAGGCAAAAGGACATTCGGCAATCGACCGGTCCCAGATTTTTCGAGGGCCGAGCGCGTATGAAGAGATGGCGAACTCGAAGCAGGTGGATGTGGTCCTGATCACGACGCCGCCTTATTTTCATCCGCAGCATCTGGCTGCAGCCGTGACGGCTGGCAAGCACGTCTATTGCGAGAAGCCGGTGGCCGTGGACCCGCAAGGTTGTACGTCAGTCCTGGAGTCAGGCCGGCGAGCCGAAGGTCGCCTGAGTCTCGAGGTCGGCTTCCAGCTTCGGAAAGCGCCGCCCTACGTGGAACAGGTCAAACGAATTCATGCCGGAGCGCTCGGAGCTATCGTTTCAGGAGAAGGCCACTATTACGCCACATGGCCCGATTTACCCGCCTGGCCTAACGCCTCTCCGGATGAACGAATGATTCGCAATTGGTATTACTCCCGGGTTCTGTCAGGCGACATCATCCTGGAGCAGAACATCCACGTGATCGATGTGTGCAATTGGGTGTTTCAGGGTCATCCGGTCAAGGCTGCGGCCACAGGGTCGCATAAGGGACGTCCCGATCACGGAGATGTTTACGGGCACTATAACGTGGTTTTCTACTACCCGAACGAGGTGAGCATGACGTTTACCTCTACCCAAGTGGGCAACGGGAAGTGGGAGGTGGGATGGGAGTTTTTCGGCACGGATGGCAGTTCGGAGGCCCACTATACCGGGCCGGTAGCCATTTACGGGAAGAATGCCTGGCAATGGCAAGGCGGCCAGGCCTCCTCAGCCAGCGGATCGAAGCAGTTTTCGGAAAGTGGAATCTTCTCGGACAATCTGGCGCAGGCGGACCCGGAAAAGAAAAAGTCATTCATCGACAGCATCCTCAACAACCAATACCACAACCAGGCAGCCGAGGGTGTCGAATCGGCGCTAAGCTGCATGATGGCGCGCCACTCGGCCTACACAGGCCGGGAAGTCACTTACGAAGGGATCGCTGCCTCGGGCGAGCATTGGAATGACGACATCGATCTTAGCCAGTTTGCCTGAGCGATGGCCAGCAAGGAGAAGGAGATGAGCAGGGAAACCTCCCGGCGGGATTTTCTAAAGCTGACCGGCGCGTCACTGGTTGCGCCCTTGGGCTCAAGAGCGTCTGCCGCGCCGCGAAGCAGCGGGAAGCTTTCGCTGAGCAAAGGCCTGGTGTTTGACATGCTTCCCCGCAAGCTGAGCGTAGCGGATCGGTTCAAGCTCGCACGCGCCACCGGATTCGAGGTGGTCCAGGCCCCCACCACCCCGAATCCCCGCGCAGCCGGCGAGATCAAGGCGGCGGCTCAGGCCGCAGGAATCCGGATTGACTCAGTGATGAATATGGCGCATTGGAAGTATCCGCTTTCCTCAGCCGATCCCGCCGTGGTGAATAAGAGCCTCCAGGGTATGCGCGCTTCGCTTTACAATGCAAAGCTGTGGGGATCGGAAGCGGTGCTCCTGGTGCCCGCCGTGGTTACTCCCCACACCAGCTACCGCCAGGCTTGGGTACGATCGCAGCGCCAGATTCGGAAGCTTCTCCCCTTGGCCCGGCAGGTCAACGTAACGATCGCCATCGAGGAAGTGTGGAATAAGTTTCTGCTCAGCCCGTTGGAAATGGCGCGATACATCGATGAGTTTCGCAGCCCCTGGGTGAAGTCCTGGTTCGATGTCGGTAACGTGGTGTTTTACGGCTACCCGCAGGACTGGATCCACACACTCGGGAAACGCATCGCCAAGCTGCACCTGAAAGATTTCAAAGTTTCGAACGATTGTTACGAGTGGGTGAACCTGGGAGACGGCGAGGTCATGTGGCCGGCGGTTCGCCAGGCGCTCATCGACGCCGGCTATTCAGGCTCGGCCATTTGCGAGCTGCAGAGCGGCGGCGAAGCCTATCTACGCGATCTCAGCCGGCGTATCGACCGCCTCCTCATCCAGGCCT
>JASHON010000123.1 GCA_030041095.1 Terriglobia bacterium | reverse complement strand
CCGACGGCCGGGAGCTTCGCTTACGCCGCATCACCGAGCCCAGCCCGGAGCAAAAACAACTCTTGCATCAGTTGGGAATCACACTACCCGAACGCCTCGAATTGAATCTCAGTTGTAGTGAAAACTCGGCCATAGCCTAAACTGATTCTAAAGAGCTTAGCCGAAATCTAGCGCACTTACTGACGAACTTGGGCTAGTCTTCATGGGATCACTCCTCCTGTGCTGGTTAGGGTGGGCCTGGTGGTAGCGCACCAGGCCGTCCCGGCTTGCGATGACCTTTCACTCCTCGGGCGCCCCTCACGCACTTGCGAGATGATTTTAAGCAGAGTGCGCACGCTCAGGTATTTCTCGCTGCGATGCGCCACTTCGCACCCGTGCCTCAGCTTGTGCAGCGCCGCGTCCGAAACGTCGCCCAGCTCCGCGCGAGCGATCAGATCGATCTCGTCCTTCTTCAGGCCCGGAAGCCGCACCCGACGATCAAACCGCGATCTCCATTGCTCAAGGGGCGCGCGCGCATCGTCGTGGAATATCTCTCCGAGATCGTCATGCCCGGCGACCACCATGCCGATCCGCCCACGGTCGCCGATTTCGCGTAGAATCTCGAGCGTCTCAATCTTGCCGCCCAGGTGATGGGCCTCGTCTACAATCAGCGCGGGCGGCTGTGGCCGCTCGGAAAGCGCGTAGAGGATGTTGGAAATAATCTGGTGCCGGTGCCCTTGCGCCAGCGTGCCCAGGCCGCGCGCGATTTCCTTGAGCAACGCGGAGGAGCTCATGCCGGCGCTCGCATAGACGTAGACAATCCCTGCTTCTCCCGCTGGCGTGAAGGATTCAGCGAGGCGCGTCTCGAAAACGAAGGACTTTTGCGTTCCGGGCGCTCCAAAGACCAGGCACCATTCGCCGCGCCGCGCGCGACGAATGCAATCGTCCAAGACGCGCACGTTTGCCGTTTCGTAGAGCGTGCCAGGCTTGCGGGGAACGCGGGGCGGATGAGCCCTGATGTAGGCCAGTATCGTTGCCGCCAGCGGCTCTTCGCTGGTCTGGTAGAGTCCGCTGTGCCAGTCCATCAGCGTGCGCCGCTTAACGTGCAACCGGTCCGCCATCTGGGCAGTGGAGACGCCCATGCGCCCCAGGTAGGCTCGGAACTCCTGGTGGGCTTGCAGCGCCAGCGCCACTTCAACCATGGGTGGCCTCCCGGCCAAGGATGGCGAGCATCCTATCGGCAATATCGTTGGCGTACAGCGTCTCCTGCGCCTCAACCCTCGCAGTGAGCCCCGTTCTTTCCGGCTGCGCGGGCAATGGCATCGCCTCCGGCGCGCGCGTGTCCCTGAAAATCTTGCCAACGCGCGCCAGGTTCTCGATCTCCGTTGCGAGCGCCGCGCTGTCGCCGTCCGTCACGCGCCGCTTGAGCCGGGCAATGATCGGCTGCCCTGACCCGTCGCCACGCGGAACAACGATGAACGATCTGTCACCACGCAAGCGGCGCACCGTGCGTTGCTGCCCGGCGATTAAGAGAAGCTCGGGCGAATAGTAGCGCTGCTCCAGGCCGCGCTGTTCGCCTGGCAGTTCGACGATGCCGCCTGGGAGGATCGACCGATTCGTGAATGTTTCGGCAAAGGCAAGCGCAAGATCATGCTCGCTGACTGCCCTTTTCTCAGCCGAGCCAAACCGCTGCCACGCGGCTTCGGGCGAGAGGCCGCTCAATCCGTTCGCTTCACTTGGCTCGTGATTGTATTCGTCGATCCACGCGGGCAAGAGGGTTTCGGCAAAATGGTTGAAGGAGAAAAGCTCGGTAGGCACGCGATTTCCGTCATCATCTTTGCGCCCGGTGCAGAAAAACTTGAGATGGCGCTCGACGCGCAAATCGACTCCAGCCGTCACGCCATCGCCGCCGTAAGTTGACTGACGCTCGTCCGTGTTCGCGCCGCACCATGAGCCGGCGAAATCGCGCCGCGCGAGATCGGCGTAAATTCTGTGGAAGCGCTCGATGGGATTGGCGCGCGGATTCTTCTCTCGGCCGGGCCCCACGCGCTCGATGCCAAGGTAGTCCAGCGCGCTAACGGTCTGCTCCAGTAGCTTCTCCTTGGCGATCTCACCGTAGCGCGAGCCGAGCTTCCCACGGAAGTGGCCGCCTTTGTCGGAATAAAATCGCAGCGGCGCTCCGTACTTCCCTATCGCGTCCTCGACCAGACCCGCAGCCGCATCGGATAGCTTGCGCTTGGCCGTTTCGTTCTCGCCGAGCGCAACCACGCGCGTCCCGAGCACCATGCGCGACCGACCGTCAAGCAGCGTCAAAATGTACGGCCGCACGATCTGCGACTGACGCCAATCCAGATAGAAGAGCCCGTCGGCGCGCCATTCGTCCATGTACCAGGTGTCGCCTGCGGCTTCCGTACGCTCGCGCTCGATGTAGCCGAGCACGGACTTCACCTTGGCCGGACCCTCCCGCTGCGCCTGGTCCAACGCATCAAGTCCACGCAAGAATCGGGCGACGGTTGCGTAACACGGGACCTCGTATAAGTGGCTGGCGCGGCATCCCGGAGATTTCTGCTTCACTTCGAGATAGTTGACGAGGGCGCGATAGCACTGGCGCACGCTGAGGCGCTTGCGCAGATAGCGATCAACCAAGAAGCTCTTCGCAGAGGCGTCTAGGGCGCTACCTGTGCCGGGACGCCGGCCGCGCAGCTCTGGCGCCAAGTCCGACGGATCGCCAGAGCGCAGGACCTTCGTCCACCGATAAATGCTTCGAACCGCTACGCCCTCCCGCCCCGCAATGTCCCTCGCGTAGTCCTGCTTCCTGGCGTATCCGAGCGCCCGGTAATCGTGGTTTACCAAGGGCTGAACGATGCGGTTTCTCCGCATAAGGACCGAAATCTGGGCGGGCAAAAGGCCGAGTGCCTTGGTCTTTTTTTCCGTCTCGGTTTCCAACCAGAACGAGCCCTGGCCTTCATCGGCACAAGCTGGCGGCGCGGCGTTCTGCTCTGCCGATTCCTTCAACAACCATTCGCGCCAGCGGCGCTGGGCGTCGATTGACATGGAGTGAGCGTTGATCAGCCGCCTGCCGTTTCGCATTTCGGAGACGAGAAAATGATCGGCGCCCGGCTTCATTCGACGATTGATGGTTCGCCGCGACGTGCGCTCAAACAGCATCACCAGTTCGATGATGAGCCACTCAGCGCCGGACTGTGGATCCGTATCCATTACTTTGCTCGCTTGCCGCGCCGCTTCCGACCGCGTCGCTCGGCCCATTTCTTCAGATACGGACGCAGCGCCCGTCCGATTTCAGCGTCTTCGCGCAAGCGGTCAGGCATTGCGGCGAAGGCCAGGCCGTCGTCTCCAGTTATCTCGCAGAGCGCTCTCGCCCACGAGAGCGGAAAGCGCACCCTGTTATTGCTTTCGCGGCAAATTTCGTTCAGCATGCTCAGTGTGACCGTCTCGCCGACAAGTTCGCTGAGCTCTTGGGCGATTGACTCGCGGCGCCTCTTACAGTGTTTGAGCCCGTCGACAAGCAGCCGGCGGACCGCCGCTGCGGGCTGGGCTCCGTCCCATCCCACTCCAAATTTCCGCGGTAAATTAGGACTATCCATATGCGATTGATTAGAATATACTCGAAGTATGACTGGTTGTCAAGCGCAAATCGAGGCGCCCATGGCGATCGAAGGCGTTGACATCCCGAAGCACATACGGGAGCTGATGGACCGGTTGTCAGTGAATCAAACGCAGCTCGGCGCCGCCGTGGAGACAGCGCAGAGCATCGTGTCGCGTTGGCTGTCGGACACCGATCCCGCCAGGCCGTCCGTGGAAGCTCTGATAAGGCTCGGTGCGCTGGCGGCGACGGCGGATCCCGCCGAGGCAGCATTCTTCTGGGAGCAGACCGGGATCGACGCGAGCGTGTTGGCTCCGCTGGCGCAGGCGGCTCTAAAGTTGCGCATGGGCGATCAGAAAGAGCTCCAGGAACAGGGCAAGATCGTCCTTGTGCCGCCGTACGGGCGGGGCGAATGGGCGCATCGGGCGTCCCTCGATCCCATCGCGCTTTCGGCGGGGCTGGTTGAGAATCCGGCCTCCACCTTCTACATCGTTGCCGATCCGAACCGGGATGGGTTTGGCCACAGGGATGGCGAGACCATAGTTTTCGACGTCTCCGGCGCGCCAACGCGGAAGGTATCGCCGTTCGTTGGCCGCTACGTGCTGATGGACTTCCAGGGAGCCGGGAAGCGTATGCTCCAGTCGGCCGAACCGTGGGGCCTTGTCACTGGCAAGGTCAGGGTGTTCCACAACTCGCAGCGCGTGCGGTTTGTGACCCTTTTCCGGTTCGGCGCGCATGTCGGGCAAAACCCCTACCTTGGGCTGCCGGAAGGGACTGACATTCGACTTGGTGCCTTCACGCCTGGGGCGGAGGTGAAGTTCCCCCCCGAGCACTACGGGCGCCCGCGCTGGGCCAATCGCCCATACACGGGAGTGGTTCTCCCCGGCACGTTCGAGGAAGCCCTGGCAGCGTTCACGCTTCCGGAGGGCTTCCAGATCATGGGGCGGCTGATTGCGATTTTTCCCGGGGAAGGGGCCGGCAAGGGGAAGCCATGAACGAACGCGAGACTTGCGCACTGTGGCGATTTCGGACAGGCGCGCACACGGTTTGGTGTGGCGTGGCAGGGTAGGGCATGGAATCACCGGATGGAGTCACTTCACGGCTATTAACCGCTGAGGAGGTCGCGCGAATCCTCGGCTTGTCGGAGGGCACTCTGAAGTGTTGGCGGGTGCGGCGACGCCGCGACGGGCCGCCGTTTGTCAAACTGGGCTCGCGGCCAAGAGGCCGCGTCCGTTATCGGCTTGAGGACATAATGGCCTACATCGAGCAGGGCAGGCGCGACGTTGCGCGGCTGGAGGACTAGATGGCAGAGCTAAAAAATTTGACAGTAAGTCCGGGGCCAAAAGGCTCGGCGTATGAAGGGCATCATATTTTCGTGTATGAAGACGGCCCGGATTGCGGCGTGATGAGTGACGGAGCCTTGAGAGCATATTTGACCGGTGACCCGGACGACGCGCGGCGCGCCCCTCCGTTGGTCGGTACGGACCGTGCGAGCGAAGTCGACCGGGAGGTCGACCGGCGCATCAGGGCGCGCATGGCCGAGACGGGCGAGGATTACGCCTCCGCGTGTAGGCGAGTGACAGCCTCCGATCCGCGCCTCGCGCAAAGATTCCGTTCCGCGCACATGCGAGAGGGCGGCGACACAGAGCCGATCCGCGCGCGTCTTTCGGAGCCGGTGCCGAGCGGCAAGTTCTTCGGGAAGGAGTTCTACCGGTGAATCCATTTACAGCAGCGAAGAAAAAGGAAAGCTTCAGCGTTCGCAGCGCGGCGAGCATTCAGCGGCAATCGCGGCTCGAGAGTGACTTGCACAAAAACGAAGGATTCCGCGTCGTCGCCGACACGAACGTGAAGAAGCTCAGCCAGGACGTGGAGCAGGTGAAGCGCCACATGGCTGAAACTGGGGCAGTCTTACCTCGCCATCTTGGTGATTTAGTCCGGGCGCTCGAAGACGAGAAGTTGCGCCTGCAAGTTCACGAGGAGCGCGCGGCAAGCTTGCGCGATCAGATCAAGAAGCTGGAGTCTCCGAGCGCAGAGGACGCCGCCACGCGGCTTGAGAAGCAGCGAGAACTTTTGTCGCTGGCTGAGGAGCGTTACGCACTTGACTCCGACATAGGCGGTTTAGTGGGAAAGCTCCGGGCTGCGTTGCAGAAGCGCGAAAATTTCAGCGAGGCAATGCGCGGGATTGCTGGCGAGATCGAATGCGACGTTTCCCAGGGCGCTGTGGGTGAGAACGTTGCTGCACTGCTCGCAGCGCTACCAGACGATTTCTCCGAAAAGAGCACAGAATGGGCCACTCGCTTTTGCGTGGCGCTGTAGGCCAAATGGGGCAAGGAAGGACCAGCCGATGAGGCACTCACTGAGATGTGCGTTACTGGCGCTTGTGATGATTTTCGGAGCGCGTTTCGCCGGAGCGCAGTCGCTTCTCTCGACGCACGTACCGGGCGGCGCGTTCGGAGCGAACGTCGATCTCAGCGCTGTCTCTGCGACCACGACGGAAACGAGCTCGCCTTACATCGATTCGGGCTTCTTCAAGCAGGCCGAACTCTATGTGACGTGGGCAAGCGTGACGGGCTCTCCTTCGGGTTGCACGATCCAGGTGAAGGCGAGTGGCAACGGCAGCACGTTCATCAACTCAGGCGCCGCGATCGGCCTGACGCCCGGAACGAATCTTGTGAGCGTATTCACGGGAGCGCTGGGCGAGCAGGTGGAATACGCGTATTCATGCTCGACGTATCCCACGGCTGGCACGCTGACACTGACGACGATCTACAAGTGAGGAGCGACTTGTGCCAGGGGATGTGATTGGGCCGGCGGTTCGAGACGCCATCGCGGCGGCTGCTCGAAAGCGAGCACTGACCTGCCCGAAATGCGGATGCCGCGCGAGCTTCGCAGGAACCACCGCGCGAGGCCCTGACGGGAGCGTCTACGAATACCGGCGCTGCGCATCGTGCGGAAGGCGCTTCGGCGGCAAGCTTGGAAGCGCGCCGCACGTCGTAGGGAGGTGAATCATGGGAGCGGACACGATCGGACCACTGACGCTGCTGATTACGGGCGACGCCAGCGGCGGCAACGCTGCGCTAGACGCCGTACGCGCGCGCATGGGGCAAGTGTCCGCCGCGATGGTTCAGAAGACAAATGAGATCAACGGCGCCGTGCGGTCGCTGCGCGAGTCGCAGAAGATGTATAACGACGCCGTGGTATCGGGCGCGGGCGTGACGCAGGGCTTTCAGGACAACCTGGCCCAGGAAGCGACCACGGTCAACGCACTCAAAGCGGAGATGAGCGCACTGCGCACGCAGCTTCGCGGCACGTCGAGGGACTACCTCAGTGTGACGGGCCAAGCCGAGCAAGCAACGACTAGTATCTACGAATCCCTCGCCGGGCTGCGGCATTTTCGCATGCTGTTTGCCTCGACCATCGGCTTTGCGTCGTTCGGCTTCTGGTTCATGGAGTGGGGCCGCTTGCTCGGCGGCGTGAAGTCCGCGATCCAGGACATGGAGGGCTTCGGCGCCTCGGCGCAAAAGGCGTTCGCTCAGCTCGTGAAAGGCGCGGATGAGGCGCTGATTCACGTTCAGGGTCTGACGACCGCTCAGAAAATAGCGGAAACGCAGGCGCTCATCACGGAGACCGAGCAGCGCATCAATCTCGACATCTCCGAGCGCACCGCGATAGTCGGCCAATCGTATTGGCACAATTTAGCGGAAGAAATCAAGGGGCTGGTGGCAGCCACCAGCGGGAACGTTGGGCCGATCACTGACTTCATCTCGCAGTTTGCGGAGAAGGACGCCGCGTTCAAAGACCAGATGCAGCAGGGCGTCTTGCTGATGAAGCAGTTTGCGGCGCTTCGTGCCCTGGAGAAGGACCTCCGCGAAGAGCAGAAGAAAGGCGTAGACGAAGACGCGCGACGAGCGCGCGGCGCCAAGGATTACCTTGCAGCACTGCAGCAAGAGGTAGACGCCGAGGAGCGGCTGCAGAAGATTCGGGGATTCTCGCTGGAGCCGGGATTTGGCGGGGCGCACGGTGGCGCGCCTACGTTCGAGGAGTGGGAGCGCCAGCAGCGGCAGCACAATGCTGCGATCATGCGCCAGGCGCAAGAGCACCAGCGGCTGCAGAGAGAACTCGATCAGGCCGCTTCGCCTGCCGCGCGGCGCAAAGGCTCAGAGACGGCCATGGGAACGGTTGGGGGCCTGCGGGCCGGCTCGCAGGAAACAGAGCCATTCCTGCAGGGCAATCTGCGCCAGGTGCAGGCGTCGATGCGCCAGGCAGCGCAAGCGGCGCGGCAGGAAAACGACAGAATCGTCCAGAGCTATCAGAATATGGCCAAGAGCATCAGCAACTCGCTGGAGGGCGTGGGGCGGTCGCTGGGCGAGTTCGTTGCGGCGCACAAGACGACCTTCGCGCAGATGGGGCCAACGCTGCAAGGGTTCGCAGTGGCTGGAGCGGCGGCGGCGCAGGACATGCAGAAATTCGCCACGGGAGTAATTGCCGCCGGCGTCGCAGCGGGCGTTGAGGGGAACAGCATCGGTGCGGCGATGAAGAGGGCTGCGGCGGCGGCGCTCCTATCGATTGCCGAGCAGTCAGCAGCTTATGCCGTCTTCGCGCTGGCGAAGGGATTACTCGACGAGTTTTGGAATCCACCGGCGGCTGCCTCAGAGTTCGCTGCGGCGGAGTTGTTCGGAGGTCTGGCCGTAGGCGCGGGCGCGGCCGGCGCAATGCTTTCGAGGCAGAAGAGTGCGCAGCAAGGGGCGGCCAACTTCAAGGGCGCCGGTTCGTTTGCCGCCTCCGGCGCGGGAATGTCCTCTGGCTCGGGTTCGTCCTCCGGCGGCGGTTCAGGCTACGGGTCCGGAGGCAGCGGCTCCGGATCGGGAGGCGGCGGCTCGGGCCAGCAGGTTGTGCCAGGCGGCAACTTCCCGTCCGCGCCGAAGAATGGAAATCTCACCATTGCCATTATGGGCGAGCAGGAAAGTGGCCAGTGGCTGGCCAACACCTTGAACAACGTGATTCAGCAAGGCGGCGCGTCACTGACCGCGACGCATACGACGGCGGTACCCAATCCGATGGCGTGAGGGCCGCAGGAGGATATTGAACGGATTGTGGCCGGAACGTTGCTGGCCGCAGGGGACTGCGGGCTGCCTCCGGCCCTAAGACTTAGGCTTTTTCCTGGCCATACCGACGCCGCCCGCGTCAACGGCGCGGCGTCGGCCTCCTATCACCGGCGCGTCCTCCGGTTCTCCTTTCCCGGAGCGTCGCGCCGGTGTCTCTTCCCACCGTTTGTGCCAACATTAGTGATTTTTGCCAACATTAATGATCCGTTTGTGCCAACATTAATGATCCGCCACAGGACCATCTGGCAACGCAATCGTTTACCGGGTACGCTCGGCCCTGTTCATCTTTCGAGGTGGAAGGCGCCATTGTGGCCCACCAACCCGAACTGTGGAATCCGGATACGCTTCCTATCATCATTCACTGCATAGCCGATGACGTGGCTTTCGACACCATGCTCGGAAGCAACACGCTGGACACCCGCGACATCGTGCGGCGCTGCTACGACGCAAAAGCCGATCCCCATGTTGTATGTGAAGAACATCTCCTGGTCGCTCACCTGGCCCAGGCGCCGAATCAGTTGGAAGATGGGTTGTGGCTCCGGGATTTTGTCGAGCACATAGCCGACCGGCGAAGGCACGCGCGTTAAGTTGAGGAAACCCGTACTTGTGATGTGGGCCAGCGCCTTAATTTGCAGACTTGCCCGAAGCATTGCCAGCACTTCGCGGACATAGATTCGTGTGGGCTCGAGCAATTCCTCGCCGATTGGCCGGCCCACTTCAGGCGCGTAGTGGTCGGGAGCCCAACCCAGCTGATCGAAAAAGATCCGGCGGGCAAGCGTCATGCCATTGCTATGGATACCGCTCGAGCGCAATCCTACGACGACGTCATTCTCCTCGATGTTCTCTCCTGTGAGGACGCGGTCAAGCGTCACTTGCCCAACGCAGGTTCCCACCAAGTCGAACGCCCAACCCTCGCGGACCCCGTGAATCATTTCAGCGATTTGAGCGATTTCCCCTCCAGGAATGGTGACCCCTGCCATCTCGGCACCCCGATACAGTCCGCGCCCAATCTGCTCCAGCAGGTCGGGGCGCGGGTCTTCCACCGCAATATAATCCAGCATCGCCAAGGGCTCAGCTCCGACGCAGAGCACGTCATTCACGTTCATGGCCACGCAATCAATGCCAATGGTGTCGTATCGGCCGAGCATTTGCGCGATGATGATCTTGGTTCCCACGCCGTCGGTCGAAATCGCGACCCCAACCCCGTTTCCTACATCAATCACATTGGCGAAGTAGCCGAGCGGGAGCACAACGCTTCCGAGCGAGGTGCGCAGCGAAAAGCTCCGCTCCACCCATTGTTTCAACAGGGGCATGGCGTTTTCCTTCTTCTCACTGTTCACGCCCGCCGCCTTATAGGTCAACGGATGGCTTCCCATGATGTCACCTCCAAGTTCAGCATCTCATCAGAAGAATGCGCACAAGGGCTCGCCGCAGCGGCGAACGTATCCCGGCCAAGATTGAATATACGTAAGAACGCCATCGACGGCAACGGGCGGTCGATCAAAGTCTGGAGTTCGACGGTTTCCTGCCTCTTCAGTGAAAGCGCGCGCAATGGCCTCAAATCAGAGGGGCTGCGATACCGAGAACGGCAGGAGCTTCCAATCGAGTAAGCGTGGATGATCGCGGAGCTCTTTTGTACACTTCGAAGAGAGGGGATATGCTGTCACTGCCCCGGCGGCTCGTATGAGCTCTCGAGCAACGGTAGAGCCAGCCGTTTGGGCGGTCAAGTCTGAGTCAGCCATGCCCGGTTTGTGTCTGTATAAGCGTTCTCGCCGAGCTCGCCGGCCAATCCGATTGGCGCGCTTTCACGTGTGGCTCCCGTTGATCGCCGCGCTCTTCGCTACCGGACATGCCGACGCGCGCGCGGCGGCGGGAATATGGGGACAGAAGGTGCTACACATCCGCATGCAGATTCAAAACGCCGATCTCCCCGTCAGCGAATTTCAATCACAATTGGCTAACGTAGGCGGCAGACCCCTCGCTGCCGAAAGTGTCGCTGAGGCCCTGAAGAAGCTCTACGCAACCGGGCTATTCGACACGCTGCGCGCCGACGTTCAGTCTGAAAGCGGCGGCGTCACCCTGATCTTTGCCGGCCAAGCCCGCCTCTTCACGGGAAGCATCCGCGTGAAGGAATCCGGGAAAGCCCTTTCGCCGACCGTGCTTGCAAGCAGCGCTCGCTTGCAGCTCGGCCAGCCGCTATCCAGTATGGATGTTCAGCAGGCCGCAAGACGAATCACTTCTATGTTGACTTCAGAGGGCTACTACCGGTCGCAAGTTCGTTCGACCGTGTCCCAAGTCACTCCCACTCAGATTGCGAACGTTCTGTTCTCCGTCAAGACGGGACCGCCGGCGACGCTGGGTGACGTCGAGATGACTGGTAGCACCGCAATTCCTTCAGCTCAGCTCATTGCGCTTGCCCACTGGCGCCGCGGCGCTCGTTTGACACCAACGAAGATTACGCACGGCCTGGAAAAGATCCACGATGCGCTCACCCGCTTGGGCTACTGGGCGGCAACAGCAAACGTCGTGCGCCGCATTTACAATCCATTGAAGAATACAGAAACTCTGGAGGTGAGTGTCCGTCATGGACCGCTCGTTCGCGTTCGCATCGAGGGTCCCCATATCTCATCGTCACAACTTCAGCGATTCCTTCCCGTTTACCAGGAAGGTCTGACGGACGACTTGTCTCTCGACGCAGGGGCCGGGTGGATCGAGAGCTATTTCCAGAAGCAGGGATACTTTTCCTGCAAATCGCGGTGGCAGCGCATCAGCCGACCCAACGAGATTGAGATCGTCTACACGGTCACTCGTGGCCCCCGAAGCTCTTTTGTGGGCTACACTTTCCAGGGCAATCACTCCATCCCGTCGGACGCCTTGACTCCGCTCGTTACAATTCAACCCGCAAGCTTCCCAAGCCCGCTGAATGGCGTTTTCACAGAAAGCATGCTCGCCAACAGTGTCGATGCCATCGTGAACCGTTACCGGGCGGAAGGATTTCTGCAGGCTCGCGTTGTTCCGCACTTGTCTTATCAAGACACGCGCTTGTCTGTCACGTTCGACATCCACGAAGGCGCTCGCACGACGGTTGGAAAGCTTGTCGTCCGCGGCGTTGATCGCAATCTAGCGGATTCGTTGCAGGCGGTCTTTCAGGAGGCGCCCGGCCGTCCGTATTCGCCGGCACTACTCGCACGGGACCGAAGCGCGGCCCTCACTGATTTGACGAATCTTGGATTTGAACAAGCAGGCGTAACCGTCCATGTGTCCAACGCTGGTCCTCAGAGTGTGAACCTGACCTACGATGTGGATCCTGGCCCGATGGAAACCATCCGAAGAGTCCAGGTCATCGGCAATGAGAGAACCCATGCGGGCTTAATCCTCCGTGAGCTGACCTTCCAGGCAGGCCAACCGCTGAGCGAAGAACATCTTCTTCAATCTCAGCGCCGCCTTTACAATCTTGGCCTTTTCGATAACGTGGAGATTGCGCCGGAGAACCCAGGCGGCTCGATCCATGCGAAGACCATCGTGGTGAGCGTGACGGAGTCAACGCGCTGGACGGTCGGTTACGGGTTTGGTCTGGACGTGCAGCGGCTGAATGGCAATCAGCCGACCGGCAAGTTGGGGGCAAGTCCGCGCCTCTCTCTCGATCTCACCCGGATCAATGTGGGCGGGCGCGACCAGACTCTGTCGTTGCGGGGCCGGCTCTCTGATCTCGAGACTGGAGCCGAAGCAAGCTACCTTATTTCCAACTTGTTCGGCCAACCCAAGTGGAGTCTGCACGTGGATGGCTCGGCTTATCGGACCAGCAACGTATTGACCTTTACTTCGACGATCGATCAAGGCTCGGTTGCACTGGAGAAGCAGTTCAGCCCTGCTACTTTCATTCTCGGCCGGTATAATTACGAACTTGTCTCGGTCTCCAACCTGCGCATTAATCCGCTGGAAATTCCGCTTTTTAGCGTGCCGGTGCGCGACGCAGGACCAGAGGGAACTTTCGTCCACGATACCCGGGACAACCCGACGAATGCGACTCGCGGAAGTTACACGCTGCTGGACGCGAGGCTGTCTTCCCGAAGCTTGGGATCTCAATCGAACTACGCTCGCTTCTTTGGCCAGTACTCGTCGTATTACCGGCTTAGTCCCCGCTTCGTTTTCGCCCGCAACCTGCAATTCGGAGTAGAATGGCCGTATGGCGCCCAGCATTTGGCCACTGTTCCCGGAGAACCCAGCCTTACCACGCTGATTCCGCTTCCTGAGCGCTTCTTCGCCGGTGGGGCTGACTCAATTCGCGCCTTTTCCTTGAACCAAGCGGGTCCACGAGATCCGGTGACCGGATATCCCATCGGCGGGGACGCGCTTTTCGTCAATTCGCTGGAACTTCGGATGAATTCCAAAAACGGCCGTTATGGCTTGGTGCTCTTTAACGATGCCGGAAACGTTTATACAGGGATCGAAGGGATGCATCTGCTCAAGTTCACACAAACTTCTCCAACTGACTTCAACTATACCGCCGAAGCTGTGGGACTGGGGCTCCGCTACAATACGCCGATCGGACCGATTCGCTTTGACGCATCTTACGTTCCGAACCCGACGCAGTTTCAAATTCTGCAGCCGGCCAGGGAGGTTCAGCAATTACAGAGGTTTCAGTATTTCATCAGCATCGGGCAAAGTTTCTAGCTATCCCGTTGCTTGCGCTGGCAACCGCGGCTGGCGCTGGTTCAGCGGAAAGGCAGCCGCTGACGGTGGACCGCGTTGTTGCCTCCATCGGAAACGAGGCGATTACCGAGAGCGATGTCATTCAGGAATATCGCTTCGAAACGTTCCTGGCCGATGGACGTGTGCCTTCAAAGTCACCCACGCCGCCCGCTTTCAAGGCCGTTGAAATGAGGCTGGTTGATCAGATGCTGCTTGAACGCCAGTTAAAGCTTGATCCCGTCAAATCCTCGCCGATAACGCAGCAATCTCTGCAGCAGATGGAAACCATGCGCAAGAAGTTCAGAACGAGCGGCGACTTCGAAGCCGCGCTTCGTTCTCTTCGTATGAACCAAGGGGAGCTCTTGAATAAGCTCGAAGAACAACGGGCCATTCTGCAAATGATCGACGATCGCTTCCGTCCGGCAGCAGACGCTGACGTGGGGTCTGAAGATATTCAGCACTACTATCGAGAAGTTTTTCTGCCTGAGTTCGCAAGAAAGGCTACGGGACCCGCTCCGCCGCTTTCAAAGGTTCAAGGAAAGATTCATGAGATCCTTGTTCAAAAGCAGATCAGCGAGCTGTTGCAGGAGTGGCTCACGGAACTGAGGAGGGCCACCAGCGTCCGGATCATTTCGAAGTAGGTTTGCATCGAGGGCGTAGTCTGTAGGCTTGATGGGCAGGCGGGTGGTCTGCCAGGCTCCTTCCGCAACTCTAGCTCGGAGGCCCCGGAGGCTGTCGTTGCGGGTAGTTCCCCAGAGGGTAGGGAATGGACGAGACAAAACGGCGCAGATTTCGGCTGGCATTTCGAATAGCACTGGTCGTTTTCGGTTTGATCGTCGGCGCCTCCGTAGCCGTAGTTGGCA
>JASHON010000122.1 GCA_030041095.1 Terriglobia bacterium | reverse complement strand
ATCCCGCTTATTAAAGGACGCGAGTTCTCACCTGTGGATAACACGCGCTCTCCTATGGTTGCAGTCGTGAACCAAGCATTTGCGCAAAAATATTTTCTCAAGAGGGATGCAATCGGCCGGCGTCTTCTCCCGTCCGCGCCTCATCCTGCGTGGGCGGAAATCGTGGGAATTGTGGGAAACGTGAAAGAATGGCCCGGTCAGCCGGACAACTATCCGCAAATCTATGAGCCCTATCGCCAGCAGCCTTCCGCGGCCATGGCTTTGGTCGTGCGCACGGATTACGATGCCGCTTGGCCCTGGGTGCGGAGAAAAAAGATGTGCTGGCGCTGGCGCTGCAGCAAGGCGGTGCGGTCACGGCAATTGGATGCGCCGTTGGGCTGGCGTTCGCGCTTCCGTTACCTGAAATGTTCGCTGCAATGTTCGGTCGTACGCCTGTAGGCGCCCTACTGGTCCTCACCGGTGTTGTCCCCGCGGTGGCTATCGTTTCTTTGTTTGCCACGTATACCCCGGCGCGCCGGGCGGCGAAAGTCGACCCGATGGTAGCCTTGCGATTTGAATGAAGACGCTCTCCTAAAGTGGGATTCTCAATGGGCTAGCCCTGACCTCTGGCCGAAGCCGTTGCTCTCGATACTGACGCACGTCCACATGTTGGACGTTGGCCAGCGGCGTGCGCCACCGACGGAGAACCGAGATGAGGAAAAGTGGCCGGTGGTTTGTCATTGAATTGCAGAAAGTGGTTGGGAAGCAAGTGGCTCAATCTGCGAGTTTGCTACAACGCGACAATTCCGTTCGGAGGGAGATCAGGGGGTTTGGTCCCTGCTCGAAGACATCAAGCTCTCAACTCGGGATCGGGACCGCTTTCACGCGGCGCAGCCTTCAAAGACCCGCGCGCCTCACTCCCGCACACCTGGCCCAAGAGTTCGAAAAGAGCTGCGCCTCCGAGCCAAGCGATTAAGAGGCTGCACCCTACCGACATCGCCAGCGCTCCGAACATGAATAGAATCTTCATCTTATCTCCTACCACTCCTATGGCTCACAAGAAACGTGATCGAGATTCCGCCTGGGCCTTCTCTCTGCGCTTTCCAATAAACCACTCACCCACATCAGCCGACGCTTGAATCAGCAATTCCTCGGTGGCGTTGAACGCTCGAACTGCACCCCCGAGCAGCTTGATGCCCCACCGAACCATGAGCCGGCGGATTGACCATGCGGGTTTGTCGAAATCGAGACGCGCCGGGCAGTCAACTCCCGACAACCGGTAGCCAGCCACGACCATGCCACTAAAGAGAACGACGACCGCGAAAAAAAGCCGTTTTAACACCCATCCAACCGCCCAACCTAACATCGTCATTTCCTCTGCCTCCCTCTTTCATGGCTCGATTGGGGCTTGCCGGGTTATTGCGCTATTCTGTCTCTGGAAAAGATCGGCTGAAATCCCAACTTCCTTAGCGCCTCCTGCGTAACAGATTTTGTGTGATTCTGGACTGCCGTCTCATGGAACAGTTACGGCATAATTTTTCACAGAATTTACGATGCAGGATGCGCCGGGAGCCTATTCTATAGGCGAGAGAAATCAGAAAACTGCTTTGAGGAGCCCTTCGCGAAGAGTTCCAGCAGGGCACTCAGTCGCGACGCCGCTAGAGACGAGAGACAAGAGCCAAGAGACAACTTCGCAAAGAGTTCCAGCAGGGCACTCAGCCGCAAGCGGCGCATCTCGCGAAACAGGGGTTGGCGCGAGGCGACGGGTGAGGAGTCATTTTGAGGCTCGCGGGCTTCGCACATCGACATTACGAACTGCTCCGAAATGGCCGGCAGCGCGAATTGATGGTGGAGATGCAGCAACGTTGGTGGTTTACAACCAGTTCCTCTCAGGAATTCCTCACCTTAACGGCGTGTATGTTCTTTCCGGCCAAAGGCCTGAGAAGATTATGGAGTTTGGCAGAGAGAATGCTTCGCCGGTTATTCATCATGAGCCCGGAAAGAGAGATACCCCAACGTGGCGAGCTATCACCCCAGGCGCAGGCGGAGAATCACCTCTTAGCTCGCGCGCAAAGCGGAGAAGAGGAAGCATTTGCCAAATTATTTGATCTGTACAAACGCCGCGTTTACTCGTTGTGCCTCCGCATGGCGGGCGATACGGCTGAGGCGGAGGATCTTGCCCAGGAGGCCTTCCTGCAACTCTTCCGCAAGATTTCCACTTTTCGAGGGGAGTCTGCATTCTCCACCTGGCTACATCGGTTAGTGGTAAACGTCGTCTTGATGCACCTTCGCAAGAAGAGACTGCAGAACGTATCACTGGAACACGTCGATCAGACACGAGAACAGCCGCTGAAACGGGAGTATGCGGATCATGATCACCGGCTGCTGAATTCGGTAGACCGGATTGCCCTCAGGCGAGCCATAGAAACGTTGCCTGCACACTATCGAACTGTTTTTATTCTGCACGATGTCGTGGGCTACGAACACCATGAGATCGCTCAGATGATGAAGTGTTCAGTTGGAACGTCGAAATCATATTTGCACAGGGCCAAGCTCACACTGCGAGCCGCGTTGCGGCTCCCGCAAAATCGAGCAAGCAGGCCCGTTGCAGTGGCGGCTGGATATGCTCTTTGAATCTGAGATGCAACCTGGAGTTGGAGGTGGAAGATGAACAAGGTGGCACTCCTTGGTCTTTCGTTGGTCTTCTGTTGTTCTTCGGTCGAGGCCAAGAAGACTCCCGCACCCGCAAATTTCTCCGGCACATGGGTTCTGGATTTCACCCAGTCAAAGAATCTGCCTTCCGGACTTGAGAACTACAGCATTGTGGTGAGCCAGAATCAGAAAAACCTTGAAGTAAAAACTTCTGTCAAAGGTGATCTGGACCGACAGCGCTCCGCCTCGAATGAGCCGAATGGCGGCGGCCAGGGAACCGGCTATCCTGGGGGCGGCTATCCAGGAGGCGGGTATCCGAACGGAGGCTATCCCGGCGGTCCTGGCATGGGCCGGATGGGGCGAATTGGGATACCCGGAGTTGGCTTTCCCGGCGGTAGAAGACGGGTTGGAGGCGAAAGTGGAACGCGGGCTGAGGCTGATGCATTCACCCTTTATCCCACCGACGCTGTCTTTTTAATGGATGGCGCAAAGTCTAGCGGTAAGCTGGGCGGCCAGAACCAAAGTGACGCCACTCTGATGGCTGACTGGAGCAAAAAAGGCAAGTTGCTGACACTCGTGATGGACGGAGATGAAGGGTTTGGCGGGGGAGGCGGCAGTATCAAAATAAAAGATCAGTGGAAGTTCTCGAAGGATGGACATTCCTTGATGGTTGACCGCACGATTCACACTTCGAGTGGTTCAAAGACTCTCCATCTGGCCTTTTACAAAAAGTAGCTGGATGCGCCTCACGCAAGACACAGCCGCACGATGAAGGGGAAGCTTTCATTCTGGACGGTCCCAACGCGCCCAGCGGTGAACCCCATCCTCAGCCGCGGACAAATTGGGCAGCCTTTGCCCGGTTTGATGTGAGCACACTTTGCCCAGTGACAGGTCTGGAGAATTTCTCGCCTCGAAGCCAGTGAGCTAACCACTGTTAAACCTGCGAATTCGACCGCTCCATAAAAACGATAGTATTTGGCAAGTGACGTGCCGGATACGTTGTGCGGTCCAAGCCGTGAATGGCATCGGCGCCTTTCGAAAGGAGAAAGCAATGTCAGTAATGGGCATTATGGCGAGCGGTCTTCTCAATGAGCTCACCCAGAACTTCGAGAACACTCAGAACACCGGGCAGAACTTTCAGCAGGAATTTCAGCAACTCGGGGAAGACCTCCAGTCCGGGAATCTCTCCGCAGCGGAGTCAGACCTGGCGATCTTGCAGCCTTCCGCTTCCCAGTCAGAGTCGACTTCCACCTCTCAGAACAGCAATCCCATTGCGCAGGAATTCAACGAGCTTTCGCAGGCTCTGCAAGCCGGCAATCTGACGGAGGCGCAGCAGGACTATTCGACGATTCAGCAGGATTTCCAAAATCAGACGCAAAGCCAGTCAGCGCAAGGGCACCATCATCACTACCATGGAAGCGGTAGTGGGACGGGAGGGGTGAGCCAACTCCTGCAGCAACTAGGCTCGGCCTTACAATCCGGCAATCTCTCAAGCGCTCAGCAGGCGTATAGCGCCCTGGATCAGGCCATGCTGCCGTTTACGGAAGGCTCCGGACAATCCTCTGCTTCGGCGTCTTCACAAGCCAGCACTTTGTCGGTGAGCGCGTAATTGCCAAACCGAAGTTCGATCAGCCGAGGGCGGTGATCAGGTTGATTCGCGGTGTGAGGCGCTTGGATTGCGTTTTGGCAGGCTGCGGAAAAACTCGGCGCCGCCGCGAATGGTGCGCCAGCATCTTGCCGGCCTCCGCTGAATTGAAGCGAGTTGCCGGCTGGAAGCCGGCGCTACGTCAACTCCCGAAAGAGTTTTTCCGCAGCCTGTGTGACCCGCTCCGCAGAATCAACGCAGCATTCTCGCCTCACCCGCATTGTCTCAACTTGTTGACCGCCCGATATCGCGATGGGTGAGCCGGATATTATAGCCTTCGGCTTCGAGAATTCTGGCCGTCTCTTCAGCCAGTGCGACGGAGCGATGCCGGCCACCGGTGCAGCCTAGAGCGATGGTCAGGTAGCTTTTACCTTCACGGATGAACTGCGGCAGGAGGTAGAGAAGCATTTCCCGGAGCTGCTTCATGAACTCGCGCGTTTGCGGGAACTGGGCGATATATTGCTGCACCCCTCGATCCTTTCCGGTTTTCTTCTTCAGGCTGGCAACGTAATTCGGATTCGGAAGGAAGCGGACGTCGAACACGAGGTCGGAATCCGTCGGAAGACCGAACCGGAATCCGAAAGAGACAACCGAAACGAGAATGGACCGATGAGCCTTGCTTCCGCCGAAGCGCTCCTGGATGAATTCGCGGAGCTCGTGGACATTCATGCGGGTGGTTGAAATCACGACGTCGGCGAGCTGGCGCATGGGCTTCAAGAGCCGGCGCTCGAGGCGCAGCCCGTCACGCACGGGCAGATTGCCGCCCATCGGATGCGGACGCCGCGTTTCCTCAAACCGGCGGAGCAGAGCTTCCTCAGAAGCTTCGAGAAACACGAGCGTGGGCTTGGGCTCTTCCTGGGAGAGTTGTTGATAGATGGCGGGAAGCTGGCTGAGCGCGCTGCCTTCGCGAATGTCAACCACCACGGCCGCGCGCCCAATCCGGCTGCCGGGTTGGCGGCAGATTTCCGCAAATTTCACGATCAGATCCGCAGGCAAGTTGTCGACGCAGTAGAATCCAAGGTCCTCAAACGCCTTAATCACCGATCCTTTGCCCGCTCCGCTAAGGCCGGTGATGAGCACGAATTGCTTGTTCGCTCTTCGTGCGGCCAGTTTGCCGCCCGGGCGACGCCGGCTAGCCGCCAGTCGATTGGGACGCATTTTCGCGAGTTGCAATCCAGGCTCGACTGCGGGCGAGTGGATAACGGTCGAAGTTCGGCGTGAATGTTTTGTGCGCATGGGTCTCTATGGTGGCGCATTTGGAATATTACCGGTAAGTAACGCCACACTCAAGCAGACGAGCGCGCCAGACTCAGCCTCGTCAAGGGCGGTTCCGTTCCTAAAGACGATTCACCTAATCCTCGATTAATCCTCGATCTGGCAAGCGCGCCAGACACCGGATGGGGCGCCGGGAAGCAGGCAGCGGCGCTCACCGAATACGGCATCTGCGCAAGGCAGAGCTCTGCAGCGCACCGGCCACAACGGGTAGACTGAAGAGAACTCCCTCCCAACTCGCTTTCAGCTATCATGCTTGTTTTCATTACGTTGCTGGGATAGCGCACGACTGTTGCTTATAACTCAGTTATTTTCAGTAAGTTGCTGGGTTTGTTGGTATCGCCTCTCACCGCAATTGTTTATTTTCAACAACTTACTGGGTTTGTTGGTCATCGTTTTTATGTGTCCACATCTTTGCAATCAGTCACAAGCTCGAAGGTTCACGCCCCCTTCGTTTGTTTCAGCCGCTGGTTGCGCTGTCGATTCAGGACCGCCCACTGTTTCGACCTGTGTGGAGACGGGAAGGCGGGCTGAGCAGGCTGCGGAAAAACTCTTTCGGGAGTTGCCGTAGCGCCGGCTTCCAGCCGGCAACTCCCTTCGGTTCAACGGAGGCCGGCAAGATGCCGGCGCACCCTTCGCGGCGTCGTCGAGTTTTTCCGCAGCCTGTGAGGCCTGGCGCCTCGAGTGGCGCGAGAGGCATCGGCCTTTCACGGGCCCCTGGCCGGCGGATTCAAAGCCCGGGAACCCGGCAAGGCTAGTTTACAGTGGTAGCCTATCATTGTCAAGGAAGCGCGGGGCCGGGTCAGGAACTTCGCAGGGCTCGGGCGAAGTGGGTGAGGTACCACGATCTGGATTGATTCGTGGCACTGGAGGAGAATCGCAAGGGGCTTGGAGAGGCAAACGAGAGGCGGGGCGGGGCAGAATCTGAAAAAGGGCGGCCGCCCGGTGACACGGGTGGTGGGCACCCCGAAAGCGAAGGCGCGCGCGGCTACGTGAACCGAGGCGGGGGCTCCGGAGTGGACCCGGTTGGGGCTCGAATTGAGGGAGGGGCCTTCGAGAGGCCGGAACGTAATTGGGCGGCGACGGCCGT
>JASHON010000121.1 GCA_030041095.1 Terriglobia bacterium | reverse complement strand
TTCCCGTCATGACGGGCCGGTATCATTTTCTCGCGCCACCCAATGAGTTGGCCATCCTCCAGGAAGAGACCATGCTCAAGGGTTTTATCGACGTTGCGCAGGGCCCGAACGAATCGCAAGCCTTCTTAAGCTATCCCATCACCATCGGCTCTCGCCACGGCAATCAGGTGGAGTTTCGCACGCGAACGATTCATGAGAAGTATTACCGTTTTTCTGGAACGGTCGAGCGTGGCAGTGGGAAGAAGCGCGGAGACATCGATTATCTTCAGCTTACCGGAGTGCTCGAAACCATCACCTCGGATTCAGTAACGGGCGAGCACAACGTGGCCCGCCAGAACGTTGTCTTCAAATCCTTCGGCAAGAACGAGCCGGTACTCGAGTGAGAGACGATGAGCTTGCCGGTCAGGTAGCCTTGGTTACTGGCGCCGGAGGGGAAATTGGCAGCGAAACTGTTCGCGCACTGACCCACGCCGGCGCGTGTGTTGCAGGGGTGGTTCGAAAGAGAGAGCCCCCGGTGCCTGCGTCCGCTCGCGATCGTATCCTGCTCCTTCACGCGGACGTCCGAAGCGAGCCCGATGTTCGACGCGCCGTCCGCGCCGCACTAGAGCAATTTGGAAAAATCGATATTCTGGTGAACAACGCGGGCTCGCGCGGCCCCACGCTTCCTGTGACGCGGCTGAGCCTTGATGCTTGGCGTGAGGTTCTGGAGACCAATCTGACGGGGTCGTTTCTTTTTGCCCGCGAGTGTCTGAAAGGCATGATGCGGCGCCGCTACGGACGCATCATCAACGTGGCGTCCGTCGTGGCGCGTTGGGCGTATCCCTTACGCGCTCCCTACGCGGCATCGAAGGCCGCTCTCCTCTCGCTCACGTGGACCCTGGCTCAGGAATCAGGAAAAGCCAACATCCTGGTGAACGCCATCTGCCCCGGTCCGGTTGCGGGCGAGGCGGTTGAGAGCGTTCTCGCTGCGCGCGCCAACCGCCTGGGAATCTCCGCTCGAGTGATGCGGCAGCGCTTCCTTCAGCCTTCGGCCCTGGGACGCATGGTTACGGCACAGGACGTGAGCCGGACGGTTCTCTTTCTGTGCTCCGAGGCTGCCAGCAGCATCACCGGTCAGGTGATCGATGTAAGCGCCGGCTATGGCCTGTATCCAGGCATTTGAGGGGGAATCATGACGCCGCAGGATCGCAATCCGCAGATGGCGCAACCGGGCTGGCCGCCCGTCGTCGTGGCCGGCCTTTTCCAGACTGGCATCAATTTGATGCGCGACCTCAAGCGGCGTGGGCTGAAGGTTTACGGCATCGATCACAACCTGAGCCAGCCTGGCTTTTCATCCATCTACGGCACGACCTTCGAGTGTCCAAACCCGGACCAACGGCCCGACGATTGGCTGGCTTTCATGGTCGCCCTGGCAGGGAGAATCGGCGCCAGGCCTGCGCTCATTCCGAGCGCCGACGTATTCGTTTCCGCAATGGCCTGCCACGCGGCAAAACTGGCTGCCGGCTTTCATTTTTGCCACGCCGCTGCCCCCGTGCAGGGACAATTGGCCACGAAAGAGCGTCAATACGAACTTGCAGGTCGTTTCGGTCTCGAAGTTCCGCGAACCCGGATGGTGAGCTCGATGGAAGAAGTCCGAGCCTTCGCTGCCGACGCGCACTGTCCGTGCTTGATGAAGCCGGTTCACTTCAGGGAATGGGAACAACTGCCCCCCGGCCATCCCTTCTATGGCAAGAAGATTGCCGTGGCGCGCTCGGCGAAGGAGCTTGTGGAAAAATACGACCTCGTTGCCAGGCACAAGCCGCAGGCCGTGATTCAAGAGGTTATCGAAGGGCCGGACACGGCAAAGCTGGTTTACTTATCCTGTTACGGGGTAGACGGAAGCCGGCTGGCCGCCTGCATGGTTCGGGAGCTTCGCACGGATCCCATCCATTTCGGTTCGGCCAGCGTCGTCGAGCCCGTGACGGATGCGGATGCGGATGCGCTCTGCGATGGTTTCCTGCGGGGCATTGGCTATTCCGGCATCTGTGAGATTGAGCTGAAGCGGGACTCGCGCGATGGCCGCGTGAAAATGATTGAAGCCAACCCGCGGTATAGCGTCACGGCGGACGCTGCCCCTTATGCCGGCGTTGCTCTGGGCTGGCTTCATTATCTGGACCTGATTGGCCAGCCCGTCGAGCCGGTAACACAGGACCACCGAAATTTCAGGCATATCGTCTTAAGCCGTGATTTTGCTACCATTCGAAGTTACCGGCGCGCCGAAGGGTTAACGTGGCGGGCGCTGATTCAATCCTATCGCCGGCCGGTGCATTTCTTTGATTTCGATCCGCGCGATTGGCGCGTGACCATGCGAACGGCGCTGGTCCTGGCTCGGCTGCTGGCAGGACCACCGATCCGCCGGCTATTTCCCAGGATGCGTGTTCGACAGCGCTAAGGACCTCGGCATTTGAGACTTGGAAAGACAGCAAGACGCAATCTCGCGGCGGCTGCCGTCAGGAGCGGTGCGCTCCGACTTGCTGCACGCTTCACCCGGCCAAGAATTGCGATATTGATGTATCACACGGTTCAGGACCAGCCTGAGCTTACCGCTAACACTCTTGACATGGGTATTTCCACAGCCCGTTTTGAAAGCCAGATGAAAATCCTGGCGCGCGATTATGATCCGGTGACTGTGGACGATGTGCTCGCCTTCCTGAACGGCGTCGGGCGCCTGCCACGGCGTCCAGTTGCCGTGACGTTCGACGACGGCTTCGCGGATAACGCAGAGATCGCAGCCCCCATCATGGAGCGCTGCGGTATTCGCGGCGCCTTCTACCTTACCGTCGGGCTGATCGGCACCCAAGACTTCCCTTGGTATTGCCGGCTGCGCTACGCCTTTCGAACCACCAAAAGGACGGAGTGGCGTGGACTCAACGGCTCATTGCGAGGTTTCGGCAATCCAAGCGACCGAGAAAGCGCGCTTCAACAAGCGTGGGACTACTGTGCGGCGCTCGTTGGAACTGAATGCGCGAAAACTGTGGCGACGGTGGAGAAAGAGCTTGCCGTCATGCCGCTCCAGTCCAACATTATGATGAGCTGGGATCAGGCGCGGCGCCTGCGGCGGGCAGGACACATCGTTGGATCCCATACGGTGTGGCATCCTAATTTGGCTTATCTGCCCGGCGAAGACGCTCTGCGTGAGCTAAGCGAATCAAAAAAACGGCTGGAAGAAGAACTGAGCGCCCCAGTCTTACACTTTTCCTATCCGCACGCGGCGCTCGAGCGGCACTGGACGGAAAAGACCGTCGAGCTGAGCGCGCAGGCAGGTTACCAAACGGCCACAACCACTCTCAGCGGGCCGGTCGTCGCAGGCGATTCCCCACTGGCCCTGCGTCGAATTCAGCCCGCGGAGCAGGAATATCGCTTTCGAGGCGTTATTGATTGCACTCTGTGTGGCCTGCCGAACCGATTCCCTTCCTGGGCGGCTTCACCATCATGACCGTGCCGGATGCCATCCTGCTTTTCTGTGCCGCCCTTGCCGCAGGGATCTTGAACTCGGTTGCCGGTGGCGGAACGTTTCTTACCTTCCCGGCGCTTCTGTTCACGGGCGTGCCGCCGATTCCTGCCAATGCCACATCAACCATTGCGGTGTGGCCTGGCAGCATCGCGAGTGCTCGCGCTTACCGCAGGCGGTTGCCGAAAAGATTCCGGCTGCTCGCGCCGCTGGCGGCGGCCAGCCTGGCAGGTGGATTTGCCGGCGCCCGGGTGCTTCTCCACACGCCGCCTCGAACATTCCTGCGCCTTATCCCGTTCATTCTTCTTGGAGCGACGCTGTTGTTCGCGTTCGCACCGCGAATTCTTCGCGGAGCCACACGTCACGAAGCGGGCGGAGTCGCGTCCTCTCCACGTCTCGGCGCAGTGACCGGCCTTCAATTCTTGACGGCGTTTTACGGTGGATATTTCGGCGCCGGAATGGGCATCGTGATGCTTTCTTTCCTTACCTTGCTTCCAATCGGCGACATCCACTCCGTCAACAGCGTGAAGGCGGTCATGAACTCCGTCGCAAATGGAGTAGCGGTGGTGACGTTCATCGTGGCGCGAATCATTTTCTGGCCGCAGGGCGTGCTCATGCTGTTTGGCGCTGTTCTGGGCGGCTATTTCGGGGCGCACTACGCTCAGAAAATAGATCCCGGGCGCGTCCGCATCTTCGTGGTCATTGTAGGTCTTGCCCTCTCGGTCCTTTTTTTCGCGAAGTACAGATGAGCCAGTAGCCCCACCCACCCGCTCCTCATTCGATTTGCTCGGCTATGGCGGATGAATCTGAGGAACCTGGACGAGCGTCAGTATAATTTTAGAGAGAGCTGGTAGTTCGTTCCTGCGAATCTAAAAAGGAACGTGATGTGGGCGGGCGGAGAAGCGCTCGAGAAAGAGGGTTGTCCACTCTGGAAATACGCAGAACGGAACCAATGGGGCGTTCCCGGATCCAGAGCGCGACTGAGAGTCCAGTCAACACCTACGGAATGGCCGTCACTCGACCAAAATCGAATTTCCACTGATTTCGCAGGGAGCTGGGAAAGTCCCGTAAAACTGAACTGAAATCCAGGAGGCTGCACTTGACCCTGCGGGTCGGTGTACGCGCCCAGAAACTGGCCTCTGAACTTGAGGTGAGAACAGTACGATTCCAGGATCTTGCCCCATTCTTCCTGGGTAAGGAGGTAGCTCGCCGTTGCCGTTCCTGAAGGCAAATAGAGGGCGGCGTCTACGCTTTGGGGATCGTCAAACGTTCTGGCATAGGCGTAGTCGCTGCCAAAGTATGGATAGCTGGCGGCCAGCCACGTGCCATTCGGCCAGCGGTCGATACAGTGAATATGCGTGAGAGAGTTTCCGCTCGCGTAGTGTACGGTCACAACCATCGCGGCATATTCGACGTCACCGCCGGAAGTGTTGTGCGCTTCAAACAAGTCTCCGGCATATACACCGCGCCAGGACGGCCAATAATCTATGGCGATCGCGTTGGAAATCCGATTGGGCGAGAGGCTGTTGCCGGCATCTCCGAGCGAACCCACCGAATTGTAAAGCTTTGCTTCGGCATTACGAAATTGCTGCTGGAGTTGGGTTTTATCTGCTTCCATCTTCAGGCGCTCGAGGACCGTAACGGTTGCGTCCATCTTTTGACTTTCCGTAGCGTTGCTACTGGACGCATCGAGATACTTCCCAAGGAGCTCAATGCCTGGCGGTTTCGTGCGATCTATCTCTGAAATTCTTTGCAGAATGAGCAAGCAGTTTTGGGCTTCGTTCTCGATCCCCAACCAGGCCCTCGCCAGCTCCAGGTTTCCGATGTTCCAGTCGCGATATTGGAAAATC
Source organism: Terriglobia bacterium (assembly GCA_030041095.1). Lineage (GTDB taxonomy): Bacteria > Acidobacteriota > Terriglobia > UBA7540 > UBA7540 > JASHON01. Next base: position 26,601 of record JASHON010000121.1, on the reverse strand, counting down.
CTCAACGCATGATCCCACGCGTCATTGAAATCCACCGGCTTATCGGCGGGGTTCTCGACGAGTGGCGTCCCGGCAATCTGAGCGGCGCGCACGAACTCCCTTCTGGCAGCCTCGGCCGGGTCGGTCCCTTGCGCCATTGTCGAGGAAACGAGCAGCAGAGAAACCAAGGCTGCAAGCGCCGCCGAGGCCAGGATCCGGTTACGATGGACCGCATGGTCCTGCGGATACGAGGCGGCTTCCGTCGGATGGTTCCTCATTTTCATGATTGCATTGGTGCAGTATTGGCCGGCGCACTTAAGCGCAGGCGGTTTGTGCATTGGTCTCCAATGCGCCAAGGAGAGCCTCCTGATGTTCGAAGATAAACTCGTTGCGTTCGCGCACCAGATCCTCGACCCATCGCCGGCACTTAGGCTCGAGCTCGCCGGCGGACCAGAGATTCGCTGCGCCATCCGAAAAAACAAAGGAGAGATCCTCAACGACGCGGAGTAGCAGTTCGTTGCTGGCCCGAGTAATCTCACGCACCTTACGCTTGTAAGCCTCCATCCCGGAAAGCTGCGGGAAAAGACGCTCGATGATTGCCACCTCGTTCCAAATCCAGTTCAACTGCGGAGAAAGCGCTTGGTAGCCATGAACCCACCCGGTGACGTCGACGATGCGCGTGAGTTCGTCGTAGAACGCATCCATTCTGGGATCAAGAAAGTTGTAGGTGGGATTGCACACATCCCCCAGCAGCCGCCCGGTGCGCGCCAACTCATCCTTGATCGGGGTGCCATCGTAAGGGAGCATACGGCAAAAGACCGCTCCTGCGCTGCCGTCGCCCACAATCGTGCGGAGAAATCGAGCGTTTTCCCGTACGGATTCGAAGGTGCTGGAAGGGTCGAAAAGCATAAAGCCAAATTCGAACATCAGGCCAAGCTGCTTGAGCGTCTCGACGGCCCGTATGTTTTGCTCGACGGTGGTTTGCTTGTGCAAGGTTTTAAGACCTTCTTCGCTGCCTGATTCCAGGCCCATGTAAACAAGATAAAGGCCGGCGTCGCGCATCGCGGCGAACATGGCAGGTTCGACAACGTCGGCACGGCAGTTCATTTTCCAGATCACTCGGCCCGCCAGGCCGCTTTGATGCAGCTCGCCAACGAATTCTCCCGCCCAGCGATGCCAGACCGGGCCGAAGAGCGGGAAATCATCGTCCTGGAAAAGGAAGATCGTGACGCCCCGCTCTTCGTGCAAAGCCCGCATCTCTCGAACCACCTGGGCTGGCTTTCGGGTGCGCACGATCTTTCCCGGAGCTGTGCGGTAGAACATGTGGATCGAGCAGAACGAGCAGGTGCGTGCGCAGCCACGGCTGGCCAGCAGCGGCATGGCGTTGCGCCCCAGCACAGCCACGGGTGGGTAATCCCGGTCCGGATACGGTAGGAGGTCAAGATCGGCCACGAGCGGCCGCAGCGGGGTTGCGATGACCTCGGTTCCCTGGCGGTAGGCAATGCCCTGAATCGGGCGCCAGTCACTTTGAGTACTGAGGAGGTCCACGAGCTCCAGAAGCGTCAATTCGCCTTCGAACCTCACGACGCTATCGAGCTCCGGAACGAGTTGCAGCGTATCCCGATAGTTGAGGCTGGGAAAGTGCCCACCCATGGTGAAGTGGCACGTGACGCCGTTCTCGCGGAGATAGCGCAAAAGCGCACCGAAGCGCCGGATGTAGAACTGGAAAATCAGCGAGAAGCCCACCAGTAGAGGGTCCGCAGCGCGGACAGCTTCAAGGATCTCGTCTTCACTCGCTTCCACGTCAAAAACCATCACTTCATAGCCGTGCGAGCGCAGTGTAGATGCGAGATAGCCGAGTCCCAGGTTTCCCTGACGCTGAAATCCCACCAGCACGACAGGTCGAGAAGTGTCGCGCTGCCGTCGGTCCCCTCCGGCGCCATTCAACACCGTGAACGGAGAGAGTTCTGGCATGGCAGTCCTCCTTAATGCCGGACGCGGGTTTACCCGGGCGCGAGTATCCACGCGCGGCGCGCAGCAAGCCTGTCCGCCCGTCGGCGGGCTATTTCTTCGACTTCGCCAAAAGAGCTGTAGCAGCATCAACCGCTTTCGAATGTGCGGCGAGGACATCCTTTAAGTTCGCAAGCCTGATCTGCGCGAGCTGCCCCTGGGTGGCTTGGTCAAGATTAGTCTCCCACGGGGGTCCGATCGGATCCCAAAAAATGTGGGGATTGTAAGCGAGGGGGTTTTTTAATTCCGGCATTTTAGTCTCCTGATGTAATTTTTCCCGAACTGCAAATTCCCTCCGCCGACTGCGCCCGGCTCGCGAAGGAAACCGTGCGCCAGGCAATGGCTCGTTGACGGTTGGAAATAATCAGTCCTCCACGGCGCGCCCGCTTGGGTCGCTGCCGAGCGGCGGAGCCGCGGTTCGCCTCTACGTTTTATCTAACCGAACGCAGGCACAACGCCTTTGTACCGGTTAACACTTCTTCCAACTGCCTAGGAAACTCTGACTACCTATCCGAAGAAATGACTACCTAGATGCACTTTGTATAGCAGCTCTGCAATTGACGTGTCAAGAAAATTTTTTGCACAAGGGATTTGCTCAAGATGCTTGCGACGATCACAGCATCCTTGTTTCCCCCAATGTGAAATGGAGCCGTCAGCTTGCGGCAGGCGGTGGCATACACGGCCCTCGCCGACGGATGCCGGCTTCTGTTTGCCGATTCGCGATCACTGCTGGCCGGCAGCCGCGTTGAACCGGCCTCGATCGGCTCCATCCAAGTGAGTGGCGCGCTCACTCGAATCGAATCAGCACAATTTCAGGATCAGCCCCGGCGCGAAGCGGCGGACCCCATGTGCCCACTCCGCTGGAGGTGTAGATCGTCATGCAGCCGTAACGGTTTAGTCCTGACGCGTATTTACCGTAAGCGCGTGACACCACCCACATGAACGGGAAAAACTGCCCGCCGTGAGTGTGCCCGGAAAGCTGCAGCGAAATGCCTTCTTGCTCGGCAATCGGCAAGCTGCGCGGCGCATGGGAGAGGAGCACGCTGGGCAGGTCGCGTTGCACACCCGCGCGCTGGAGGACGGCTCGGAAGCGTTCGGAATGGCCGGTGTCGCGATATCGAACGCCAACAATTTGCAGACCGTCGAGCCTCACCGCCTCCCCGTCCAGAGCGCGAATGCCCCACCGCCGCAGGGCGTCAAAATATTTACCCGGATCCGCGAACTCCTCATGGTTTCCGGGCACGAAATACACGCCGAGCGGAGCGGAAAGCTGTCCCCAAGGCTGGGCGAGGCGGTTGAGATCTGCCGCTACACCGTCGTAGAGATCGCCCACAATGAAGACGACATCGGGTTGCGCACCCTCGATCTTCTCGACAATTCTCCGCGCAAACCCATACCCCTGCACATGACCGAGATGAACATCACTCACCAGAGCCACAGTGCGCCCACTCCACGCAGGCGGCAGGTTGGGCAGTTTAACCGTTATTCGCTTCATGCGAATTCGATTCGCGTTCGCCGCTCCGTAAGCCGTAGCGAGAACAGCCAGGCCAAAAAACAGACCAACAACTGCCCTATGGTCTGAATGGCGACCACAGAGCAACAAAACAGCATCTACGGCCCAGCAGGCGCATGACGCCCAGACGAGAAAATTCAACGCACCGAGCCAGACGGCAGCCAGTCTGTAAACCCAAGATACAAAAGAATGCGAATAACGGATGGCAAGCAGGGATGCGGTGACAAAACTTACGGAAAGGACTGCCAACGCTATTTGCAGCGTCGATAGCGAACCGGGGTCAGGCGCTCCCCAGAAATGCACCCAAGTGTCGTAGACGAGCCAGTGCGCCCCAAAGAGAATCGTTTGAATGACAGCAACAAAGATGACGATTCGGGCTCGCACCTGCCACAGGTTCCCAACGGATTGGATGCAACTGCAAGATTACCAGACGGCCGCCGCGCATCGGAAGTGGCCGGCCGGATCAGTCAATCCCTTGCTCTTTGGAGCACGCACCACCATCCGCTGTCACCGTGGGGCGGAACTTACCGGAAGCAGTAAAATAGAGCGACGCTTCGCGTAGCGCTGGCATCTGGCCGGCCTCGAAAAATGCCACCGGGACGGCGGCGCTGTGGCGAAGGTCCGTCACTCTAAAATGCAAGATTCAATAAGAGCGGAGGCGGGAGCGGTGCGGGATGCCCGTCGCGCCGCGGGCTTCATCAAGGAGCATTCCTTCGTCAGAAAGGTCCTTTTCCTTCATCCGTATCTGAAAGCGCGGTTGCCATTCCGAGCGAAGCGAAGAATCTCCGCATTTCGTTCCTGCAAATGCAGGGATTCTTCGCTCGCCCCGAGGGGTCAGGGCTCACTCAGACGCTCCCTTCCTGCGCCAGCGCAGGCTTCGAGCGCAATCACTCGTACCTCAGAGCCACCATTGGATCCACCTTCGCCGCGCGGCGGGCGGGGATGTAGCAGGCGAACAGTGCGACTCCGATTAAGGCCAAAGAGACGACGATAAACGTCAGCGGATCCGTCGGTCTAACCCCGAAGAGGAGACTCGAAAGCAAATGGGTCAGCCCGAGCGCGCCGGCCATCCCAATTGCGACTCCGGCCGCCGTCAACTTCAATCCAGGCCACAACACGAGTCCCAGAATATCCCGTCGCTGCGCCCCTAACGCAAGCCGGATGCCGTATTCGTGAGTTCGCTGCGTCGCCAGATACGCCAGCGTCCCGTACAGTCCCACAGCGGTGAGTCCCAGAGCCAGCAGAGACAGCATGGCCAGGACAGCAGTCTGGAAGCGAGGCTGAGCAATGTCGCCCGAGTAGAGCTGGTCCATCGTCTCAATTTGGGAAACAGGCTGGTCTTTATCCACCAGGAGCGCCACGTGGCGCGCCGCCGAGGCGAGGCTCAGCGGTTTGACCCGTGTTCTCAGCACAAAGGCAACTGATGGCGTTACGAAGCTCTGAGACAGCGGAACGTAACACTCTGGCGACGGAGCCGATTCCAACGACAGGTCCCTGACGTCGCCGACAACGCCCACAATCTGGCGCCACGCAGGCTCGTGACCCCAGTTAACGTGAATTCGTTTTCCCAGGGGGTCCTCGCCGGGAAAGTACCTCGCCACAAACGACTCATCCACAATTACCACCGGCAGCGCCCCAGCCTGGTCCCGGCGTGTGAAGTAGCGTCCCTTCAGCAAGGGAATCTGCAAGGTGCGGAAAAATCCCCCTGCCACAGCCTTGTACCCAACGTCGGTTTCCGGGCTCTCAACCGGGGGCGGCGCGGGTCGACCTGCGATCCTGACCGGAGTGCTGGCGTAGCTGGAAAGAGCGAGGAAGCTGCCCAGTCCCACCCGTTCCACCCCGGGCAGCGCCCTGAGCTGCCGCAGAGTGCTCTGGTAGTAGCTCAAACGCGTGGAAGCCTTCGCATAGCTATGGCTGGATAAAGTGACCCAAAAGGAGAGCACGTGGCGAGGATTGAAACCCAATGAGACGGAAGTCAGCCGAAGGAAGCTGTCACACAGGAGTCCCGCTCCGACCATAAGCACGAGTGAAAGCGCAACCTGGAGGACAACCAGCACGCTGCGGGATCGGAGTCCACTTCTACCGGCCTCCCGTTGCCCCTCTTTCAACCCCGCCGCCACTGGCGCCCGGGTGACGGCGAGCGCAGGAGCGCTGCCGAACATGAGGCCCACCAGTAAAGAGATACCCAGGGCGAACAGCAGAACGGGTTGATCGATGCCGGCGCTCGCCAGACGGGGCACGTCTTGCGGCCCTATCGCTCGTACCAAGTCGATCCCTCCGTAGCCCACCACGACGCCTGCCACGCCACCCGCCAGGGACAACAGAACACTTTCGGTCAGCAACTGGCGGATCAGGCGCAGCCGGCTTCCACCCAACGCTGCACGAACCGCGATCTCCTTCTGCCTCGCAGCGCCCTTTGCCAGCAGCAGACCGGCAACATTCGCGGCGCCAATCAGCATCACAAAGAGCACGCCAGCGAACAATACCAGGATGGGCAGCCTTACCTTGCCCACAACCGAATCCAGCAGCGGGACCAACTCAAATCGCCAACCCTTGTTTACGGAGTACGCCTGCGCTAACCGCTCCGAGATGGCATCCATCTCGGTACGGGCCTGGGCGATCGTTGCTCCAGCTCTAAGGCGCGCGATGGCCGTTACATCGCGATTGCCGCGTGTCGTGGCGCCTGTTGGTGGGCTCCACGGCAGCCAGAGATCGGTTTTTTCTGATGAGCCCGCGCCGAGGTCTGGGGAGAGAAAGCCCTTCGGCATTACACCAACTACCGTGTACGGCTTTCCATCCAGGGTGACGGCTTTCCCCAGGACTCTTCCGTCAAAGTGAAACCGGCGTCTCCAGAATGAGTTGCTCAGGATGACGACGTGATCCCGTCCTTTTTGGTGCTCCTTTGCCAGAAACGACCGTCCCAGCAAAGGCGACACGCCGAGTGTCCTGAAGAAATCGCGGTCCACATGCGCGACGGCCAATTGCTCCGCCGCGCTCTCGCCCGTGAGCGTGGCGTTCCACTCCTGAAGGAAAGTCACCTTTTCGAAAACCGTGCTCTGGCGGCGTGCGTCCTGGACGTCCGCTGGTGAGTCCATCATGCGGAAATATCCAAGCTTCGGGTTACTTTGATATATCCTGACCAGGCGACCGGCATCCTTGAAAGGCAGGGGCCTGAGGAGAACGCCCTCAACAACACTGAACACCGCAGTAGTGGCCCCAATGCCCAGAGCAAGCGTCATAACGGCGACGGCCGTGAAGCCGCGATTGCGGCGCAGTTGGCGCACTCCGTATCGAACGTCCTGAAAGAAGGTTTCGAGCCAGGGGAGGCCGTAAAGCTCCCGATGGGTCTCTTGAAGTTGGCTGGAACCGCCTAATCGGATGCGCGCCGCGCGCCGAGCTTCCTCCGCCGGCACGCCTTGGCGAATGTTTTCCTCCGTCAGCATCTCCAGGTGCGCCTCGAGTTCCTGCTGAAACTCTTTGTCGAGCTCCGAACGGGCGAACACTCCGCGAATTCGGGAAGCCATGACCTTCAGCCAATCAAACATTGCTTGCTCTCCGGCGCCATGCCTTCTCTTAAAAGTTGTCTTCGTCTCTAGTGGCCAAGAAACCGCGCCATGGCCACGGCTGCTGAACGCCGGTCACGGACCGCGTCAATTCCGTTCTGATAGTTGCAGGACGCGGCCAATTACGCCGGAGATCCTCTGCCAATTCTCTGTCTCCTGCTCAAGCTGCTTCCGTCCCGCCTTTGTAATGGAGTAGAACTTCGCCTTGCGATTGTTCTCGGACGTACCCCACGCTGCGGAAATCCATCGTTTTTGTAAAAGACGAACGAGCGCGACATAAATGGTTCCTTGATTGAGCTGCAGCACCTCTTCGCTGATTTGCTCGATGCGCCGGGCGATCCCGTATCCATGCAGCGGCCCCATCGCCGCCAGCGTCTTCAGCACCATAAGATCAAGCGTGCCCTGAAGAACCTCTGATTTGTTCTCTGCCATCTTCACCTCCTGTGGCTAATGTACATGAGTATTTCAGAGCTCTTGTGCAATGTCAACATGACACTGGCTTTTGCCTCATCAGACACGCTCGCCCCCATCAAACATCCCAATCAAGCTCGCAGATGGTCGCGTGGACCTCCGCCCTTGAGGTCCGCGGTTTCTGCTGGCGATCGCCCTGCGGGTGTTCGATGGCGGCCGCATGTCACGGCTTCGCTACCGTCTTCTCTTTCATCGCTATTTCTTCGTGACCGTGCGTTTGCTCAAGGAGCGCGCCCGTCTCACGTCGCGCCGGCATCTTGCCGGCCTTGAAAATGCCGCCGGGACGCCGGCGCTCCGTCGAGAGTGCGATTGGCCTGCAACGCGGTCCCCGCCTGATAGTCAGTCAAATCCCTCCACCTAATTGGAATCTTCGGCGCTCGTACTGAGAACAGATATTGATGTCTGCAGCGCTTGCAAATATTCTCCCTCCTTATCAGTTGGTCATACCGCTTTGCGGTACCGGCGAAGCTATGAAAATGCGCCGTTCCCATCTCCAATGCACCCTGGTGCCGAAATACTGACGCATCTTCAAGACAGATAAAGAAGAAAAACCGGGATAGCATTTGTATTCTCAGGAGGTTCGCCAGGATGTCAATCAACGCAGGCTGGTTTTCACTCTTATCAGCGCGGAGCCGAGGCCGTTCAAGGAGAAATTCTCATCGCGGTCTCCAGTTGTTTGCAAGACTGCTCTGGAGCGCAGCACTCATTCTTATACCGGGAACCAGCGCTCTCGCTCAAGGGAACTTCGCCTCGTTGAGCGGAGAGATTGTGGATGCCCAAGGCAGGGCGATGCCACGAGCGACACTGACTCTGAAATCGCCCAATACCGGCTTCCTTCGGAAGACGTTTTCCAACGCGCAAGGTCTCTATGACTTTACCGATCTCAACCCGGGCGGCTATCAACTGCGGGTTGAATCGTCCGGCTTCCAAACGCAAATCCGGAACGTGGTGCTGGCCGTGAATCAGGAATTGCGTCTGGACGTAAAGCTGCAAGTTGGGAAAAGAACGCAACGAGTGGTTGTGAAGTCGGCGCCTGCCCCGCTGCGCACCACGGACGCGACGCTGGGTGAAGTGATTGATCCTACCATGACCCAGCAACTCCCTTTGGATGGCCGGCATATCCTGGACTTGGCGATACTCGCTCCCACCGCTGTTCCCAACATGGACATGGGAGTGCAAGACGGGAACCAGAACCAGCTCTATTGGCGGCCGGGACAGGGTACGGAGTTCACCGGGTCTGGCGACCGCGCGAACGCCAACTACTATCTGCTGGACGGAACCACGGATTCGGATCCCACTTTCTGGACGCTGTCCTTGAGCCCTTCGCCCGACGCTATTGAGGAGTTCAAGGTCCAAACAGGCAGCTATTCTGCGGAGTTTGGCAGCGCTGGAGGAGCGCAAGTGAATATGATCACGCGCTCGGGAACCAATCAGTTACACGGCACGGTTTACGAATACCTGCGCAACACGGGGATGGACGCTCGCGTCTGGAACGCGGACAATGTTCCCCATCTTGTCCAGAACCAGTTCGGCGCTTCTCTCGGTGGGCCAATTCAAAAGAACAAAACGTTTTTCTTCGCCAATTATGAAGGATTTCGGTTCAGCAATCAGGTGTATCAGGTGGAAACCGTCCCGACCACCGAGGAGCGAATGGGCGACTTCAGTCAGAGCGGAACGGCCATCTATAATCCCTTTAGCGCTTCTCCTAACCCTAATTACAACCCGGCCGAGCCAGTGACCGCGGCGAATCCTCAAATCATCCGCAGCCAGTTCCCCGGTAACATCATCCCAACCAATTTGATGAGTCCCGTGGCAATGCAGGTCCTTCAAAGCGCCCCGCTGCCAAATATTGCCTCAGGATCGTCCGGCATGGGCGGCATGGCGGGAATGAGCATGGCCACCGTGGCTGGAGCGCCTGATTCGAATAACTACTCGGATGTACGAACCCAAACTCAGCCATGGAATGAAGGTACACTCCGCATTGACCGGAACTTCGGCAGTGGGGACAGTCTTTTCGGCCGGTATTCGATCGAGCACGAAAACGGATTCACGCCGGTGAATCTGCCGGGATTCGGCTTGTTTGATAATAACCTGGCTCAGAATCTGACGCTCTCCTACACGCACATATTTTCGGCGACCACAGTCAATAATCTCTCTTTCGGCATGTCGAGGCTTTCCATGTCCGAGTATTCGCAGGACAACGGCACGCGCAACTATGTGGGTGAACTCGGCATACAGGGAGCGTCGTGGGGAGGATCGGGCGCCTGGGGCATGCCGTATTTCAACATCCAGAACTACAGCGCAATCGGCGACTCTTATACGGCGACACCGGTGCACGATTGGGACACGTTTCTGGACCTGCAGGATACCTGGAGCCGGCAGTCGGGCCATCATTCCCTGGAGATTGGAGGCGGTTACTTGCCCTTTTTCTGGCCGATGTGGGGTTTTTTCGAGACCCGTGGCTACTACCAGTTCACGAATGGGTTCACGACTCAGACTGGAACTAACGATGGCACAGGGTCGGGCTTGGCCAGTTTTCTGCTGGCCTTGCCGGTGGTGAAACAGGTGCAAGCCGGTATTCCTCAGATGAACCTCCGCCAGTGGTATGGAAATGCATTCATCGAAGACAACTGGCGGGTGACGCCGGCGACCACTCTTGACCTCGGATTACGTTACGAGTATATGAGCGCGTTATCTGACCTGGACGAGCCGGGGGCGAATCTCATCTTCGAGAAAGGGCAGCTTTACTCCTTCGTAGGAGGTCAGGCCGGAACGCCCCGAGGACTTTGGTATCCCAATGACCTGAATTTTGCGCCGCGCTTCGGCTTTGCCCACATGCTGAACCGTTACGGAATCGTCTTGCGCGGGGGATTCGGCACGTTTTACACCCCCGTTGACATGAACACCTGGTGCGATCAGCGCCATAATGTGCCCTACGTCTTCCCGGAAACGCAGCAGAGCGATAACTATATTCCTAGCCTCTCTGGTTTCAACTTCCCCACGCCGATTATGGGACAGACGGTAGTCAGCTTCGCCGCCCTCGATCCCCATTCGCCTCCCCAATACGTGAATGAATGGAGCTTCACGCTGCAGAAGGCGCTGCCGGGCAAAGTGGTTATGGAAGTGGGCTACATCGGATCCGCAGGCTTCCATTTGCAACAGGCACGTTTGATCAACAATGCGCCACCCGGACCTGGAGCCATCAACCCGCGGCGTCCCTACCACACCATAACCTTCCTTCCCGGCACTTCTTTCGCAGGTGACAACCCGGAGGATTTTGCTATTGAGAGCGACACGTTCCCCGTCTCTGCCATCAATTACCTCCAAAACACTGCCAATAGCTGGTACGACGCGGGCTGGGTTGACACCCGCCGGGAGTTTCAGCATGGGCTGACTTTTCTCGCCAACTACACTTGGTCGAAGAGCCTGACGACCGCGCCAGACTTCCGCTCCGCAATGATGCAGGCGGCGATTCCACAAAACAACTCGGACTTGGACGCCGAAAAGGGGCTCAATGGGATGAACGTTCCTCAGCGGTTCGTAGCCAGCTTGGTCTACAGCATACCAGGATGGGGAGCGCAGGGTTTTCTTCATCGGCTGACGTCGGGTTGGAGCCTCGGTAGCATTTTTTCAGCGGAGAGCGGCATGCCGTTTACTGCTCAGATTTTTGGAGACACAGCCAACGCCGGAACGCTGCTGGGACAAAACCCCATTCGCGCCAACGTCACCAGCGCGCCGCTTTTCCCTGCGGGAACTCGTACGACGGCGGAATGGGTGAACCCTGCCGCCTTTGCCGCCCCTCCCGCGTATACGTTCGGCAATGCTGGCGTTAATACCATTCCTGGACCCGGCTTCGTGGATCTCGACCAGGCGCTCCAGCGCCAATTCTCCCTGACCGAGCGAGTCAGCTTCACTTTTCGAGCGGAGGCCTTCAACGCCTTGAACCGCTCCAATTTTGGCACGCCGAATCAGTATGTCAATGAACCCCAGTTTGGTACGATTACGATGGCGCAGAATCCAGGCCGGGAAATCCAGCTCAGCGGCCGCATCGACTTTTGATCGCGCGGTGTGACCTTGCAATCCTGGCCGCCACTTGCTTGTCACTTACTCAGCCTTAGCCGTAAGCATGCTCCGGCTTGGGGAAAGTAAGGGGGAACGATGCCGATACCCACCGAACCTATTGGTAGCATTCCAAGACCGCGCCAGCTTATCGAAGCAATCAAGGAATTTCACGAAGGCCGGCTCGGAGATGAGCAGCTTAGAGCGGTCTACCAGGATGCAGTTCGTGACACGATTCAGCGCTTTGAAGCGACGGGCTCGCCAGTCATCACCGATGGCGAGCAGAGCAAACCCAGTTTTGCTACGTATCCGATTGATGGTCTTGATGGCTTGGCGCCGGACGGCGTATCTGTCCCCTTCGCGGACGGCCACGTGCGGCAACTGCCGCGATTGAAGCGTGGTCCATTCCGTTATACCACTCACGCCGCTTCTTTTCTCGAAACAGCCCGGCGCCATACGAAGCTGCCTCTGAAGCAGGCCGTGGCCTCTGCCTCGCTGCTGAGCCTTCTCTATCCACAAGCCGGAATCGATGGATACTCTCAAGAAGAGTTTCGGCGCGATCTCATTCGTGAAGCCGTAGCGGATATCCGTGGCTGCCTCGACGCGGGAGCGCACCGCGTGCAGATTGACTTCACAGAGGCGCGGCTTTCTCTGAAGCTCGATCCTGCGGGAAGCTTGCTTCATCAGTTTATCGATTTGAATAACCAGGTGTTGGCTCATTTCTCGCCTGCCGAGATCGCAAAAATCGGAGTCCACACTTGCCCCGGGGGTGATTGGGACGCGACGCACAGCGCCGATGTCGACTATGCAGGCTTGTTGCCGGCTTTCTTCACACTGAACGCGGGGAACTTCTATATCCAATTGGCGAGCGAAAAGGATCGTTCCCACGTTCTTCGATTGATCCGGCAGTACGCCCGTCCGAATCAGATGATCTTCATAGGCGTCATCGATCCCATTAATCCTCGGGTCGAAAGCGAGGAAGCGATCAGGGACCGGATTCTTGAAGCCGCCGAATTCATACCCTTGGAGCTGCTTGGAACAACGGATGACTGCGGATTTGCTCCTTTCGGTGACGACACCTCCACCTCGCGTGACGTCGCGTTCGAAAAGATTCGTGCGCGAGTCAGTGGAACCAAACTCGCTTCAAAAAAGCTTGGACTGTGAATAGCACTGGCGTCCTCGCCGGCACGCTCGGCGCTGCTGCGTGAATCCTGCCTCCGATTCGAAATAGCGCGGACCTCCGCCCTTGAGGTCCGCGGCTTTTGCTGGCAATCGCCTTCCTGGTGTGAGATGGTGGCCGCGTGTCACTGCTTCGCCGCCCTTTTTCTCTCTGATCTCTATTCCTTCGTGACCGTGCGTTTGCCCAACGAGCGTGCTCATCTCACGTAGCGCCGGCAACTTGCCGGCCTTGAAGAATGCCGCCGCGACGCGGGCGCTCGCCTTTAACCGCGCCCGCCCGCCCTCTCGTTGGCGATGAAATCTATCAACAACGGCGCTGCGGCCTGACCATTGACCGAACCCGCCTGCCCACAGATGAAAGAACCCCCATTTGATGAAGCCCTCAAGCCGCGGACCTCAATAACGGAGGTCCGCGCTTGCTTGCCGTATCAGTTGGTCATGTCGCTTCGCGACACCAGCGAAGCGATGAAAGCGTTTGGGTAGGGGCGGGTTTCAAACCCGCCCCTACTCAATTTTCAAGACAGGGCATGACTTCAGTCATGCCGCAGTGCGTCGCCGACTCCAACGGCTTTAGCCGCTGGCCGGCGCAACCAGGGGCTAAACACGCTGCGGGAAAAGGCCAGTTTGTCATGCTGAGCCAAGCGAAGCATCTCTGCATTTCTTTGGAAACGAATGCTGGGATTCTTCGCTACGCTCAGAACGCCATTCGTTAAGGGCGCTTTTCAGCCGGCGCGGACCTCCGCCCTTGAGGTCCGCGGCTTTTGCTGGCAATCGCCTTCCTGGTGTGAGATGGTGGCCGCGTGTCACTGCTTCGCCGCCCTTTTTCTCTCTGATCTCTATTCCTTCGTGACCGTGCGTTTGCCCAACGAGCGTGCTCATCTCACATAGCGCCGGCAACTTGCCGGCCTTGAAGAATGCCGCCGCGACGCGGGCGCTCGCCTTTAACCGCGCCCTTCCACCCTCTCGTTGGCAATGAAATCCATCAACAACGGCGTTGCGCCTGACCGTTGACCAAACTCGCCTGCCCACAGATGAAAGCACCCGCATTTGACGAAGCCCTCAAGCCGCGGACCTCAATAACGGAGGTCCGCGCTACCGGACTTGCCCGCTGTCCCGGAGTTGACTTGACTTCGAAAGCGGACTGTGCGACTCTTCCATAAGATTGTTATGGTAGAGAAGACCCATCCGGGAGAACTGTTGCTAGACACGCTGCACGTGCGGATTCTGGCCGCGTAGTCACCAGCGAAGGGGCTCAGAGTAAACTGCGCGAGTCGGATGGCGGGGCTGTGGCCGAAATTTTCACGACGGAGGAGAGAACATGCTCTCTCAACGGTTGACGGCGCTTTGGCTGCGGTTCCGGTCCGTGTTCCGTCGCCGCCAGCTTGATCGTGACCTTAGAGAGGAGCTCAGTTTCCATCTCGCCATGCGGCAGGAGAAATACCAAGCTGCAGGTCAATCCTCAGAAGACGCTGCCATGTCCGCACGCCGGCGATTTGGAAACGTGACTGGACTCAAGGAGGCATGTCGGGAAATGTGGACCTTTGCCTGGTTAGAGAGCCTCGCTCAAGACATCCGCTACGGCCTGCGTCAGTTGCGCCGCAATCCCGGCTTCACCGCCGTCGCCGTCATTACCCTCGCACTCGGCATCGGCGCAACCACCGCCATCTTTACCCTGATTGACCAGGTGATGCTCAAATCGCTGCCTGTCGCCAAGCCTGGCCAACTGTATCGCATGGGCAACCACAACGACTGTTGCGTCAATGACGGCCCTGAAGATCACGGTTGGGACCTTTTCCCTTACTCGCTCTACGTGGATCTTCGCGATCATACCCCGCAATTCAGCAATCTCGCGGCGTTCCAATCGTTCGCCATGCAGCTAAGTGTCCGGCGGCTGCATTCCTCGGCGCTTGCGAGGCCATTCCAGGGTGAATTCGTCTCCGGAAATTACTTCCGCATGTTCGGAATCAACGCGTTTGCCGGTCGGCTCTTCATGCATCAGGACAACCGCTCCAGGGCTCCTCCAGTTGCGGTAATGAGCTACCACGCGTGGCAGCAGGATTATGGACTAAACCCGTCAGTCATCGGCAGCACTTTTGTCATTGATGCCGTGCCTTTCACCGTAGTCGGCGTTGCGCCGCCGCGGTTTTTTGGCGACAGGCTGCGCACGGACCCGCCGGCTTTTTGGCTGCCTCTGTCCAGTGAGCCGGCTGTTGATGGATCGAGCTCTCTTCTCAACGATGCAGGAGAGGAATGGCTGTACTCAATTGGTCGCCTCAGGCCAGGGGTTCAGCCTCTGCAAGTGCAATCGCAACTTACGGCAGAACTGCGACGATGGCTTAACAGCCACAGCGATCTTTATTCATCTCAGTACAGGAAGGAAATCCCAAAACAATTCATTCCGTTGGCGCCGGCGGGCAGTGGAATTGATCTTTGGCAAGATTATTACGCTTCCGGCTTGCGCCTGTTAATGGTCCTTGCGGGAGCCGTACTGTTGATCGCCTGCGCGAACATCGCCAATCTTCTGCTGGCGCGCGGCGCGGCGAGCCGGCTGAATACGGCGGTGCGAGTTGCGCTGGGTGCGCCGCGCCGGCGGCTGATTCGTCAGGTTCTGACGGAAAGCATGCTGCTGGCTATCTTTGGCGGGCTGGCCGGGCTCTATGTTGCTTACGCCGGAACGCGCGTGATCCTCATGCTCGCCTTCCGCGGTTCGCATTTCGTACCTCTCAGCGCCAGTCCTTCTCTGCCGATTCTGGGTTTTACGTTTGCTCTTTCGCTTTTCACGGGCGTCGCTTTCGGCCTCGTTCCCCCATGGATTAACTCCCGGTCTGATCCCGCCGAGGTTCTACAGGGAGCCAGCCGTTTGTCCGGGGACCACGCATCTGTCGCCCGGCACGCCCTCGTGGTCGCCCAGGTGGCGCTGTGCACGGTGCTGCTCGCAAGCGCTGGCTTGCTCGCAGAAAGCCTGCGGAACCTGCAGGATCAACCCTATGGGTTCCAAACTGAGGGCCGATGGATCGTAGGAATTAACCCCACGCTTGCCGGAATCAAACCTGATCAGCTTTACGGTTTATATCAACAGTTGGAGCCACAACTTGAACGCATTCCCGGAGTGGTGAGTGCGAGCTACTCGCTCTACAGCCCTATGGGAGGCAACAACTGGGGTTCTGGAATTCACATTGAGGGGCGCTCCAAACATTATGGCGCCTCCTGGTTACGAATCGGCCCGCATTATTTTGAGACGATCGGTACGCCGCTCCTTCGTGGCCGCACAATCACTGAGGAGGACACTGCCACGTCTCAGCGCGTGGCTGTTGTGAGCCAAGCCTTCGTCCGCAAATTCTTCTCCCGCCAGGACCCGATCGGCCAACACTTTGGCATTGGCGGTCCGGGCCACGCCTCGGACTTTGAAATCGTCGGCGTCGTCGGGGACGCCAAATACAACGACGCGCGCGAACCCGCTGGACCAACCTTCTTCATCCCGTTCCTCCAAAAGGTCAAGTACAGTAAGCAAGCGTACGAGTCGGCCATGCTTCGCTCGAACTATGCGGGCGCCGTTGAGCTGCGTGTAGCCGGAAGACCCCAAAATCTTGAGGCTGACGTCCAGCACGCACTTGCAAACATCAATCCCAATCTGACGGTTCTCAACATCATGAGCTTAGGCGAACAGTTGAGTCTGAATTTCAATCAGGACAACCTGATGGCGCGTCTGACTGAACTCTTCGGCCTGCTTGCCCTGGTCCTTTCCTGTGTCGGGCTTTACGGGGTCACGTCCTATTCGGTGACCAGGCGAACAAACGAACTTGGCATTCGCATGGCGCTTGGAGCTGGCCGAAACAATATTTTGGTGATGATTCTGCGCGGGGCGCTCGCTCAGATTATCTTTGGGCTCGTTATCGGCGTGCCCGTCGCGTTTGCTTGCGCGCGCTTGCTTGCGAGTTTGCTCTACGGCGTGAAGCCCGCTGATCCTCTTACCTTTATCAGTGTCTCTTTGATCTTCATCGCTGTGGCGCTCGCTTCATGCTACCTTCCCGCTCGCCGGGCAACCAAAGTCGATCCCATCGTAGCATTACGGCATGAATGAGTGCGCCGGATTCGATCAGTTTTTCATCGCCGCGAACGTAGCACCGGCATCTTGCCGGCCTCCGCTGAATTGAAGGGAGTTGCCGGCTGGAAGCCGGTGCTACGTCAACTCCCGAAAGAGTTTTTCCGCAGCCTGTTTCAGCCGCACTAGAGTTTCTCTCGCGGAGAGTGATCGTGCCGCTTTGCGGCGCCGGCAAGCCATGCGCCACTGCCGCTGCAGCGGTCGGCGACCGTCCCGGGGACCGCCGGCTTTTACCATGGAAGCGCCGGTGCTCCCCCCAAGGCTGTCTGTGGCAACTTTGCACCGACACAAGTCAGGCGCCGTGCAGCCCTGCACTGCCCTGGGCGATTTGACGATCCAGTCTGTTGTGCCGCCTACGAGCCGTAGTGTTTCACGGCCTTCTCGATGGCCGGGCCCGCCTTCCGTAAGTCTTCGGGGACCATCGCAGGCGTTGCTTCGATGCTGGCATTGAACGCCAGGAACCATGGCTCGGCAAAGGCCGGAATTTCGGATGGGTCGTTGAGATGAACAATAAGTATCCCGGTTCGTTTACCATCCAGCGCGACGAAGTAAGCAGCCTCGGGTTTCTGTTCCTCGAGTATTTTCTCAACCGTTCTGAAGCGGTCTTTTTTGGCCATGGCGTTGCCGGCCTCGACGGGAAAAGAAATCTTGACCAGGAACCTCATAATTTTGCCCTCGCTTGTTCGATGGGATGAGTGAAACGCCGATCAGTTTACCACCGTGCCTTATTTCCGAGCAAACACGCCACCACCGCCGCTAACAGAATGCTGAAGGATGCTGAAAAAGGCTTTCAACGAATGTCCTTCTGAGCGCCGCACCATGCGTCTGACGAAAGCGAACCGTCTGCTAAGCCCCAAAAATTTCACCAGGCAAGTTGGGGGTTGACAATTCTTCCCGAGAGTAGCAGAATCACCAACAGACTATCTATTGGAGGATCGACTTCGTGCCTAGAACTGAGATTCCCCCTGGAACGCTTGACATGATGATCCTTAAAACGCTCGAACGGCGCGCCATGCACGGTTACGGCATTGCACAGCGTATTAAGCAGCTCTCGGATGAGGTTTTCGAGGTTGAGGAAGGCTCGCTTTATCCGGCTTTACAGCGAATGCTGATCAAGGGCTGGGTAAAAGCGGAGTGGCGGCCATCGGAAAACAATCGACGTTCGCGATATTACTGGCTCACCGCTTCCGGCAAGAAACAGCTTGGTGCAGAGCTTTCAGAATTTGCCCGGGTGACGCAAGCGATCAGGCAAGTTATCCAGACGGCGTAAGAAAGCAGAGACGAGAGGCAAGAGACGAGTGGCGAGCAAGAGGCAAGCCATCGGCTTTCAGCGATCAGCAAAAACTACGCTGTCCCCTATTGGCTCGCTGGCCGCTGGATGCTGACTGTTCACCGCTCTCCTTGCGGAGGCGAAACATGGACTGGCTAGGCGAAGCTTGGCGGCGATTGATGTTCTTATTTCGGCGTGGGCAGTTTCAGCGCGATCTGAGAGAGGAAATGGCCGACCATGTGCGAATGAAGGAAAGAGAGCTTGCGGACGAGGGAGTGCCGCCCAACGAAGCTCGCAACACCGCGAGGCGGGAGTTTGGCAACGCGCTTCTTCTGCGCGAGCGAAGCCGTGATGCCTGGGGCCTCGCTTGGCTTGAAACCCTTCTCCAGGACCTCCGCTACGGCCTGCGCCAACTTCGCCGTAATCCGGGTTTCACCGCTGTAGCGGTGCTGACGCTGGCACTCGGGATTGGCGCCAGTACTGCCATTTTCAGCGTAGTGGATGCAGTGTTAATTCGCTCTCTGCCGTACAGGCATCCTTCACGACTCGTTGCCTTGTGGGAAACGATGCCACGCTCGCCCCAGGTACCGGTGAGTGGTCCCGATTTTCTGGATTGGAAACAGCAAAACGGCGTATTTTCGCGTATTGCTGTCGGGACATTTGCTCCCGCCAACCTTATAGGTACAAGCCAGCCTGAACACGTTGAGGGGGTACTTATCTCGCCAGGGTTCTTCCGGTTGCTCGGGACTGCACCTGCGCTCGGGAGAACTTTCCTTCCCGATGAGAGCCAAGAAGGGCGCACGCGAGTAGTGATCCTGAGCTACGGACTTTGGAAAGGAGCTTTCGGAGGCGCTTCCGGCATTGTTGGAAGAGACATTGAGCTCAACGGTCATAAATTTACCACTATCGGCGTGATGCCGGAGACATTTCGCTTTCCCCAGCTTCTGGGTGTGACCAGCCCCGACTTCTACGTGCCCTTTCCAATCAAATATCTCCAGACGAACCGCGGTGACCACTCGATGTGGGTAGTGGGTCGGCTTAAGGCCAGCATTAGCATTGCCCGGGCACAGGCGGAGATGACGAGCCTAGCACATCGTCTTGCACAACAATACTCCGACACCAACGCTCACGTGGGTGTCCGCATTGTTCCACTGCATGAGCAGCTCGTTGGTAAAACACGCCCTGTGTTAGTTATGCTTCTGTGCGCTGTCGGCGTTCTGTTGCTCATCGCCTGCGCTAACGCGGCCAACTTGCTGCTAGCGCAAGCAGGTAGACGAAAGAGAGAAATTGCCGTTCGGTTAGCTGTGGGTGCGAGTCCGGGGCGGGTGATTCGTCAGTTGGTGACGGAAAGTCTTCTTCTAGGGCTCATTGGCGGTACCGCGGGAATTCTTGTTGCGGTTTGGGCAAAGAAATCAATGGTTGCGTTGAGCCCTGCCGGTCTTCTTCCAATGGTTAATCCAGTGAGCTTAAATCTTTTCGTACTTGCATTCGCCATTGGACTCTCATTGGTCACAGGACTCCTTTTCGGCTTGATACCCGCACTCCAAGCCTCGAAGATGGAGTTGCAAGAGGCGCTCAAAGAGGGATCAAGCCGTTTCAGGGGTCGTCTCGTCGGCCTCCGTTACAGGAACAGTTTGGCGATCGGTGAAGTCGCCTTGGCCCTTCTGTTGCTAATAGGCTGCGGCCTGTTTATTCGAACCCTGACAAATCTGCTGAAAGTTCATGCGGGGTTCAATCCTCGCAACGTGCTCACAATGTGGATTCAACCGGGAGCCAAGTATGCTAAGAACCAAGATCGAGTAGATTTCTTTCAAAGTGTGGTGCATCATGTCAGGGAGTTACCGGGAATCAAAGCGGCGGCTTTTACTAGCGAGCTTCCATTGGAAGGCGGCTACGCAGGAAACGTAACGCCGGAAGGCCAGCCAATTCATCCCGGATTACAGGGTCCCATGGTCGAATTCAGCTATATCACTCCCGGATACTTTCGGGTCATGAGCGTTGCCCTACTGGGTGGTCGCGTTTTGACATGGGCCGATGATGCTAACGCACCTCGGGTGGCGGTAATCAACGAAGCGATGACCCGCCGCTTTTGGCCAAACGAGAACCCCATCGGCAGGCGGTTTACGCGAGGCGACCCTCACAAATTCTACGAGGTCGTTGGTGTAGTCGATGACGTGTTGCAGCACGGGTTGGTAAGCCCGGCTTGGCCACAAGCCTACTTCCCCTATGCACAAGAACCTACCCATACCACGCTGCTGAATCTTGCTGTTCGCACGGGGTTGTCTCCGTCAAGCGTTAGCGCGGAGATTCCGTCCGAGATTCGAACAGTCGACAGGGATGTGCCTGTTTACGAAGTTGAGACTATGATACAAATTCGCGACCATATCTCGGGCAAGCCGCGCTTCGAAACAATATTGATGTCTTTTCTTGCGTCTGTGGCCTTGATACTGGCGGCCGTGGGGATCTATGGCCTGATGGCTTACGTTGTAACTCAGCGCACGCACGAAATCGGGATTCGCATGGCATTAGGGGCACAGAAACGCGACGTGCTGAGGCTGGTTCTTGCCGGAGGGATGAGCTTGATAGTGATTGGTGTGGGCATCGGAATTGCGGCCTCCCTTGCCCTGACCCGCTTCTTATCCAGCCTGCTCTACGGCGTTAAGCCCACCGACCCGTTGACGTTCGCGGCAGTATCCCTGCTGCTCACCGTTGTTGCGCTCTTTGCCTGTTGGATTCCCGCGCGACGCGCGGCCAAGGTCGATCCGATGGTTGCCCTGCGACACGAATAGGCGTCAGGTCGCAGGTTTCGGGCGCCGGGGCGCGGAATTCGTGCCTTTCGAAGCCTGCGGTTTTTTCTTAGGTCTGCGCCAACAAACCGCAGAGTTTCCAAAAACGGGAAACTCTGCGCTACCGGCTGAACGTGACGAAAGAGCCGCGGACCGAACGCGCGGTCCGTGCTACACGGGCCTGAGGGAGGGAATCATGCAGTGGCTCAGTGAGGTTTTGCGACGATTGATGTCTTTGTTCCGGCGTATGCGGACGGGTGGGTTAATTTTCCGGTGCGTGCCCGTCACTGGTTGTGGAATCGAGAGGGCATTGCGCATCAGCTATCGAAGCGCTTGCCGTCGCTGAACAGTCCTGCGGCGGGAATGGAATGGAGATCTCCTCGGTCGTACGTCTCGAGGCGGTCCTCAGACTCCACAGCCCAGAGCGTGTCGACCTCGTCCTGCGTAGAGGGTTCCAGGCTGCGGAGAAGCCGGTCGGCTCTTTCCGCGCGCTCGGATGGTGGCAAAGCGAGCGCTTCATCGAGAAGTTGACTGCCGCGTTTGGACATAAACAGATTCCCTCGCCTGCCTAATGTCGTGGGAGTTCCCCCGGCTCTGCCGGGGTGGCTGTAAAAGTTTGACAGTTCCGGAAATCGTTCCCCATTCCGGCCACCACTCTGGACGACGAGGGTGATAGGAAAGCTGCCCCTGCCAAGCAAGTCGCGTCGGGCGGTTGCTTTTCGCCGACTGCGATCAGGCCCCTTTGAGGGACCAGCAATCGTAAAGCCTGCGGCTTTGCCGGAGGATACTTACTTTTTTGTTAGGCGTTTTCCTCAGTATCTTAGTCCATTCATTTTCCTTAGAGATTTTAGTCAGATGCGGAGATTAAGCACATTATCCTCCGCTTCTTATGCGGAGATTATAGTAGCTCTTGCGGAGAATAGAATGTATAATATCCGCATTAACTGCGGAGAATGAGTATGTACGTACACGAGAGACCAGAGTGGCCGCGCCTTCACTGGAACAGCGAAACGCTCGCCGACGTTTTGGCGGACGTTCGTCACCGTCAGGGCCGCCTCCTGGGCCAAATGGAAGCGCTGGGGTTTGGGCTGCGCGAGGAGGCAGTGTTGCGGACACTGACCGAGGACGTGGTGAAGTCAAGTGAAATCGAAGGGGAGAAACTGGACGCCGAAGCTGTTCGCTCCTCAATCGCGCGGCGCTTGGGAATGGATGCCGGTGGCTTGAAGGCCGCGGCAGATCGGAATGTCGAGGGCGTGGTGGAAATGACGCTGGATGCGACCAGGAATTACGACAAACCATTGACAGAGGAGCGGCTTTTCGGATGGCACGCCAGTTTGTTCCCGACAGGGCGGAGCGGGATGCGGCGCATCCGGGTCGGGACGTGGCGTGACGACAGGGATGGCCCAATGCAGGTGGTGTCCGGGGCGGTTGGAAGGGAGAGGGTCCATTTCGAGGCGCCGGCCGCCCCTAGACTTGATCGCGAAATGGCGGGTTTTCTCGAATGGCTCAATAGCGGGGAAACAATTGACCCGGTGATGAAGGCGGGGCTGGCGCATCTATGGTTTGTGACGATACATCCATTCGACGATGGCAACGGGCGGATTGCGCGCGCCATAGCCGATCTGTGCCTGGCGCGGTCGGAGCAAAGCAGCCAGCGGTTCTACAGCATGTCGGCGCAGATTCGCCAGGAACGCAAGGCTTATTACGACGTTCTCGAGGAAACGCACAAGGACGGGACAGATATAACACCTTGGCAGGCGTGGTTCCTGGGCTGTCTTGGCCGTGCAATCGGCGAGGCCGAGACGCTTCTGGGCAGTGTACTTGCGAAGGCGCGGTTCTGGGAGAGCGTTGGCCAGACTCGTGTGAACGAGCGTCAGCGTCTGGTTCTCAACAAGTTGCTAGACGGATTCGAGGGTAAGCTCACCACGAGTAAGTGGGCGAAGCTTACCGACACGTCGCAGGATACGGCGTACCGCGACATTCTCGACCTCTTGGGACGCGGAATACTCGTGCGCGGCGCAGCGGGCGGCAGGAGTACGAGTTATGTTCTGACAAAGGATTTTCAGGCGCCGGGAAAGAAGAATGAGAAAGGGAGCAAGAAGCGTTCATGAGGGACATTGTTAAATCGATGCCGGAGAATTATTGGTTGGCGAAGAGCGCGTCGTCACGGCGGCGCGAAGTCGAAAAGCTAGTCCGGCACACCAAGGGCCACGGTGCGGCTCGGAAGCCCCGATAGAGGCTTTCGCCACGCCGCGCGCTTTTCTTCTATACTTCCCGCGCCGAATCCCACACATTATTCGTCGCCACCTAACCCTTGGCCTCCGGCGGGAAGATAATAACCGACGGTATCTCCGTGCCGCGTAATGGCAAGAGGCTTGTCGCTCTCTGATAAATAGCTTGCGAGCTTTTCACGGAACTCGCGAATGCCGACTTTTAGCGTCTCCATTTGCGTTCGCCTGCGTACACATTCTTCAGAGCGCCGAAATCGCTGTCAATGAGCGATGGAGTGACCGTGCCGAAAACGGCCTCCCCTACCTGGCTTTCTCACATATCTTTCCCTTGAGTTTTCAATGTGTTTGGCACGTTTCTTACTCTTTTGTGGTCACAGTGCTTTTTGTAAGTGGAGTGCGTGATGGTGAACTGCTTGTCCTGCTCGCCGCCGCCCTGCTTCTCGCGCGACACAAATGGGCGAGTGGAACCTCCTCGCAAGTGCCAAGGGCCGCTTTTTTGGAGGGTCTGAAAAGTCAGATTTTTTGATTTTTCGGAGGGCCAAAACCCAGAGGGTCACGCGCAGCAGGAAAGCAGAAGCCCGCAGAGCCGCCAGCGCCGAGGAACTCTGCCGATCTCGCCGTGCCCGCGAGAATAGGGTGAAAAGGAGACGTGACCGAGTGCGTTAAACCAAGAAACGGACTGAAGATGAATCAGAAGCGCAGCCCGGCGTGGGCTGGAGGGCAAGAATCTGAAGTTGATTATCACCGACGGCTGCGAAGGGCTGGCGGCGGCGATTCAGACCGTCTATCCCCACGCGCAGCATCAGCGCTGCTGGGTACACAAGATGCGGAACATCTTAGAGCAGGTGCGGAAGCCTGACTACGACACCGTGAAAGCTGACGCGCAGGCGATCTATCGAGCCGAGAACCGCAAGGCGGCGTAGGCCGCCTTTCGAAGGTTTCAAGCTCGGTGGCGGAACAGCCATCCCGCGATGGTCAGGCGGTTGGAGCGCGACTTGCCGGAGCTGCTCAACTTCTATTGCTTTCCCAAGCATCTGTGGCGCAGCCTGCGGACTACGAATGCCATCGAGCGTTGCTTCGTGGAAGTGCGGAGAAGAACGCGGCCGATGGTTTGCTTCGTCAACGTCGAAAGCGTGGATCGCATTATTTTCTCGATCTTTAACCGCTTCAATGAAGACTGGCGAAACCACATCCTCCGAGTTTTTACACAAGCAGCTTGACATCACCGGGTAGACGGCACTTTGAGGGAGTGAGGTGGGTGAAGTAGAACAGTCGGGCTGCATAATCCTTTTGGGTATGGAGGGAAGCAATGAGAAAATCGGTAAATTCGTCTTTCAAGCGCCTCGTGCTGCCGTGCATAACGGCCGCGTTGCTGCTATCAGCCGCCAGCGCAGCTAGGGCCAATACAGTTTACGACGTCAGCGGAACCTTCGGAACGACCTTCGGCAACAGCTCGCTCGGCGGCGGGACTTTCAGCGGGACGTTCTCAGCGAGCTTGCCTTTTACCAGCGGTGAGAACATCACAACCTTCAATATCAATCTCTTCTATCCCTCCGGAAGCCTCGGGGTCGACCTGACGAACTCGACCGCAGGTGACTTTGCATTTGACGGGGTTCTTAGCTCCAACTGCTGGAACGGTGCGACAGCGGGAAGTTGTGACTATATTCTGTTCTCCAATAGCAGCGGCAGTGATTACCTGGAGCTGATTGTGCCCACCGCTTTCGCTGGAGGCGCCGTCGTGCCAACTAACCCAGGTTCGGCAATCTATAGCGGATCGTTCGTTGGGTTCAACGGGGGACAATCGACTGTGACCCAAGGCAGCATCGAGCCGGTGCCTGAGTCCGGGTCTCTGTTGCTGTTGGGGATCGGGCTGCTGGCAGGGCTTTGGCTCGAGCGAAAGCAGATTTTTGCCCGCTCTCCTGGATCGCAGCACGCCGCATTTTAAGGCGCAGGGGCAAATTGTCGTTCACGGCGAGCTCAAGTGCCTCGGCGTCCGAGAGGTTCACAATACGCGCAGGGATGCTTTCTTTGCTCGCCATCTTCGAAGCCTTCCATCGCCCTCCCCGCACACAATTTCGAAGCCGCCAGCGGCCACAGGGCCGATGAGAACAGGCTGGAACACGCCGTGGGTTCGAATCGACTCGGCCAGCTCCACCAAAGCCGATTCATCCATGCATCGGCGCGGGTTGGCTTTCGACGGTTTGATGGTGGCAATGCTGATCTCCTCAATCAGCGGACTCTCGTTCTCCTTCATGGTTGCGACCTGTCCGGGATTAGGCCGACCGAAGACGCACCCTCAAATGCAGAAAGCGGCTCTGGAGACAGTTTGGTACTGGTTCGGCCACTGCAAGGAAAGCAGAGAAATAAGGATAGCGGTGCTGCTGAATGGTACACAGCTTTACGGCTCTTCGTTTGCGATTTGCCGCGTGAGACGGGCCGATGTCACGCCTGAACAGGCGCACCAAAAGTTAGTCTTCTTTTTTAAGGGAGGACATATCTTTCAAGGGTAGTATCGCACAACCCCTTCCCAAACGGTTGAGGGCAACATATGGGAGGCTGGCGGAGATCCGGACGATCTTTTGTTGGGTCTTTCCTTCTCGACCAAGCGTCGAGAACTCTTAAATACAATCCACATCGTGAAGCCTGACTACCTTTCAGTCTCTACGTTAGACCGTGGACTGATCGTGAAAACGTATCCCGTCTCTGGCGGGCGGCCCACAGGGCACGGCAGTCAACCGTGAAGTGGATTTGCGGATCGCCTGTTTGGGCAACACTCGCATTTCGACGCAGACTGCCGAATCAGGTCTCGTGGCCCGCTTTAAGGTATAGCTCAACCCGATCCGTCGTCCAGGTTGCCACGCCGCTCCCGAACAGGTCCTGATCCTCGGTCCATATCGGCAGATCAAGCATCATGGCCACAGCGACCACGGGCCAGTCGTCTGGATCGCGAATATCTATTCGTTCGCGGGCCAAGCGCTCATAATCACTATACAGACTCGAGTCCACTGGCACGACAAGCTGACTGATCTGTTCGAGAATGGCAAGGCCGGATTCCACGTGAAGGCCGCGCTTTTGGAGAACCTGACACAGATATTGACGGGCGTCCTCAAAGCAAATATCGGGGCTGTAGAAAGTGGCTGCCTCTTCGTAATGTTCCAGCAGCGAGCAAACTCGGTGGCCCAGCACGGCCCGCATCAGGATGTTGGCGTCAAGCACCAAGCCTCTTCGCCGGTTCATTTACGCCTTCCGGCACGCCAGCGCTTGAAGTCGGCGATGATCTCATCTTCGGTAAGACCTTCGGCGGCCAGCATCTCCTGGAGTCGGGCTGCCGCCTCCCTCAGTGCGGACCGCTCCGCTTCTGATCGTCTTCGCCGGGCGGGAAGATAATAACCGACGGTATCGCCGTGCCGCGTAATGGCAAGAGGCTTGTCGCTCTCT
>JASHON010000120.1 GCA_030041095.1 Terriglobia bacterium | reverse complement strand
GGGGAACCTGGTTTTCAAACCAGCCTTCAGGGGCGAAGTTTGTTCAATAGAATCAACAAGCGGTTTGCTGGCCCGAAGCTAATTTGGACAGCCCTGGGTTTGAAACCCGCCCCTACCCCAAACGCTTTCATCGCTTCGTGGGTATCGCGAAGCGACATGAGCAACTGATACAGGGGTACGAAGTGGCTGCCGGAGCGCCCTGGAAACGGGGTGTGAGATGTAGAAACTCCAGGGGAAGGCAAGCCTTTGCGCACATCGTGCGGCAGAGCCGCACGGGGTCGGGCCGGCCCTGCTCGGCGCATCACTCCATCCGCAATGCCTCGTTTGGATTGACCGTGGCGGCGCGGCGCGCGGGAATGTAGCTGGCCAGAGCGGTGGTCGCTATGAGGCCAATTGACACGACCACATACGTGAGGGGATCGGCAGTCTTCACTCCAAAAAGAAGCGACGACATCAGCCGCATCACGAGGAACGCCACGGCGAGGCCGCAGATGATGCCCGCGGCCGTCAGCCGCAACGCGTGACCCACAAACATCCCAATAAGGTCTGACCGCTCGGCGCCAAGAGCCATGCGAACGCCAATCTCACGCGTTCGCTGCGAGACGGAGTAGGCGATCACGCCATACAGACCCACGATGCCGAGCAGGAACGCCATGCCGCCCGCAATCGCCAGCATCACTAACGTGAAGGAAAACGGCGCCAGCTTTTTTTGGTAGTAATACTGTTCGGTGTGCACGTACGCCAGCGGAAGATCAGGATCAACCGACCACACCGCCTGCCGAACTTCTTTGATCAAGCTTTGCGAGCCGGCAAGCGGGGTGCGGATGACGAACGTCAGGTTCCGGATCACCTCAGAGGAGTTGCCCTCGAATTGCGCGTTCAGCAGCGGCCAGTAAATCATGGCGGGAGCTTTCTTGTTCGTGCCATCGTCGTATACATTTCCCGCCACGCCCACGATTTGCCGCCATGCATCTTTGGCGCTCACGCGAACCTGCTTGCCCAGAGCATCGGCTGGGTTCTGCCAGTAATCGCGGGCGAAATTCTCAGAGATGATGGCGACGGGGCGCTTATTGAAGATGTCGTCCCAGGTGACGTCGCTGCCGGCAACGAGTGGAGTGCCGAGCGTCTTGAAGAATCCGGGAGAGACAAAAAAGAAGCGGCGAAGTGGAGGCGCCTGGCCCTCCGGGGTGCGATCTCTTACGGCCACGGGGTCATTCCAACTGTTTCCGTCCATCGGAACGGCAAAACCAACACTGGCCGAAGAGACGCCCGGCAGACCCTGGATTTTTTCGAGCATGGCCTGCTCCATGTGGACGACCTGCTCGGGCGCTTTCACTGCGGCTTCCGGAATGTAGACACTGAAGGTTTGTAGCGTGGCGGGCGAAATAAATCCCGGCTGAACGCGGATCAACGCTCGAAAGGTGCGGATCATAAGGCCGGAGCCGATGAGCAGGAGCAATGCCAGCCCGACTTGAACAACTACCAGTAAACTTCGCGCCCGATTCCGCTCGCGGCTTGGACTGAGCGATCGTCCCGCTTCTCGCAAGCCGGTTCCGAGACGGACGCCGGCATACTTCCCGACCGCGATCGAGCCAAACAAAAGGCTGGCGACGATTGCGACACCCAAAGTGAACAGCAGAACGGGACCATTGATTGCGATGTCATTGAGACGTGGAAGGCCGCTGGGCGCCATGGCGATCAGAACACGCAGTCCTCCGTATGCCAACACGAGGCCCAGCGCGCCGCCGATGAGCGCGAGCACGAGGCTTTCAAGCCACAAATCACCGGCTATCTGCCGCGGAGTGGCGCCCAGCGCGGCTCGAATGGCAAGCTCCTGCCGCCGCCCTTCAACTCTCACCAAAAGAAGATTCGCCACATTCGCACAGGCAATCAGGAGCACCAGGCCGATTCCGGCCATCAATACCCACAAGATTTTGCTCACGCTGCCGACCACGGCTTGCTTCAGAGGAACAACCTTAGGTCCGAGCCGCGCTTGTGTGAAGAGATCAAGGCTAAAACCGGGAGGAACCGGAAAGCTTCTCATCGCGATCGGGATCATTCGAGCCACATCCGCGTTGGCTTCCGCGAGTGTCACTCCCGGCTTCAGGCGGGCAACGCCCGGGTAACTGAAGTTTCCCAAGTAAGTCTTGGGGCGGTTGAGTTTGATGGGCAGGAGCGCGGCGAGGTTTGATTCATCCAAAAACCGGAAACGTTTCGGCATGACGCCGATGATCGTATGCGGCGCGCCGTCGATATCGATCGTCTTGCCGATGACAGACCGGTTGCCGCCGAACCTGCGCTGCCAATAGCCGTAAGTCAGCATCACGGTGTCCGGGCTGCCTGCCTTATCGTCTGCACGCGTAAATGAGCGTCCGAGCAAGGGAGAAACACCGAGAATGGGAAGTACGCCGTCCGTCACGTCTTCGGCGGCCACATGCTCCGGCTTTCCCGAACCCGTGACGTTCACGGAATCACCCTGATAAAGCCCGATATCTTGGAACGTGCGGCTATCGTCACGATACGTGAAGTATAGAAACGGGGCCATCGGCGCACTGGAGAAATCAGGGAAGCCGGGCGCCGTGTGTTCAACTTCTACAAGCCGGTTGGCGCGCGGATAAGGCAGAGGCTTGAGCAAGACGCCTTGCACCACGCTGAATATCGCCGTGTTGGCGCCAATGCCGATTGCGATTGTGATCAGAGCAATGATGGTAAAGCGTGGCGCGCGGGCAAGCCTGCGCAAAATCTGTTCGAGCTGGCTTTGCAGAGAGTCCATTGCGTTGATCCTTTGTCCTGGGTCCGTTGCCTGTGGTCCGTCGATCACAGCCGCCAGGAATTCGAAGAAATCCGACCACCTCATTATATTCCCGAGCGTCACCTGACGCGGCTGTAGCTTTCCATGGCGGCGGCAGCCCGCCTTGGGGTCAGAGACCTGTCCCGTGAAGCGCGCCGTCAAGGCGCGGACCCCAGAACACGTTGGTGCGCCCACGTACCCCTTGCGCTTCGACAACAAAAGGTGTACTGTCTCTTGTAGAAGCGCAAGGGAGGCGTGCGATGGCTGGCGATCATCTCGACTTACCGCAGGGCACTCTGGACCTGCTGATCCTTAAAACTCTCGCTCTTGGGCCCCAGCACGGCTGGGCTGTCTCGGAGCGGATACAGCAGATCTCGAGCGACGCGCTGAGGGTCCGGCAGGGCTCGCTGTATCCGGCCCTGCATCGCCTGGAGCGGCGCGGATGGATCAAGGCTCGCTGGGGCGCGTCTGAAAACAATCGCCGCGCGAAATACTACGAGCTTACGGGGCGAGGACGCAAGCAGCTTGAAACGGATACCACTACGTGGCGGAAGTTGACGGCGGCGGTCGATCAGGTGTTGGAAGCGGGAGTTGGAGGTTAGGATTGGGATGCCATGCGACGTGCGGCGGCCGAAGGAACGGTAGCTCTCCCCCTTCAGGGCTGAAAATGTTGCCGGGCGAGGTCAGTTTCCCCGGGCGGGGTTGGGAGGGCCTGCCGGACCTTCCGAATGTGAAAACTCACGCGAGGCGCAGCGAGCGCCCGGTGAGGACGGAAAACTACGGATCTGAAAACGGCTGGACGCCACCGGAGGGAGGAATCACATGCTGACCGATTTTCTTTATCGTATGCGCGCGTTATTTCGAAAGAGCGCCGTGGAGCGCGAAATGGAGGACGAGCTGCGAGCACATCTGGAACAAGAGACGGAGAAACTCGTGGCATCCGGTTTTAGCCGGGAAGAAGCCATGCGACAGGCCCGGCTGGAATTTGGCGGGCTCGACGGAGTGAAGGAAGAATGCCGCGAGGCTCGCGGCATCAGCTTCGTCGAAACGCTGCTGCAAGACGTCCGGTACGGTTTGCGGCAACTGCGCCGAAATCCGGGCTTCACGGCCGTCGGCATCATCACTCTCGCGCTCGGAATCGGAGCAAACACGGCGATCTTCAGCGTGGCTAACGCTCTTTACTTCACCGAGCTGCCTGTACCCAATCCGGGTGAACTGGTTTCGCTCGGTTTTCTCGCCAAGGGCAACCCGGGCATCCCCACGGTTTCCTATTCGGACTTGCAGGATATTCGCCGGCAAGGCGGTCAATGGGTGAACCTTTTTGCGTACCGACTGGGCATGGCCGGGCTTGGCATCGGCAATCAGGCCGATCACATCATGACCAGTAATGTCGACGGCAATTATTTCAGTACGCTCGGCGTGAAGCCCGCGCTCGGCCGGCTGATTTTGCCATCCGAGAGCAAAGCTCCTGGCCCCGATCGCGTCATCGTGCTGGCGTATCCCTTCTGGAAATCTCATTTCGGCGGCAAACCGTCGATCCTGGGCAAGGCCGTCCGGCTCAATGGACATCCGGTTACCATCGTCGGTGTGGCACAAAAAGGCTTCCACGGAGTATTGGGCGCGATGAACGTTCAAGTGTTTCTACCGATGATGGCGCCTTCCGCGAACAGTCCTCGGATGGATCGCGCCGACCGCAATCTTTTCGTGCTGGGCCGGCTCCGGCCCGGCGTGGGGCTGGCCGGCGCCGATGCGGCTATGAAGCTGATTGCCGGGCGCCTCGCTAAAGATTATCCCAAGACCGATCAGGGCGCGCGTATATGGCTATTGCCGCAGAAAGAAGCCATGCTCAATCCATTTCCCAAACCGGGCGAATATCAGCAGCAACTGGTTGTGATTGGTTTCTTTCTCGCGCTGGCGCTTCTGGTCTTGTTGCTGGCTTGTTTCAATCTGGCCAGTGTCCTTTTGGTCCGGGCCAGTGCCCGCGAGCACGAAATGGCCGTGCGGGCGGCGCTCGGCGCTGCGGGCAGACGGCTTTTGCGGCAAGTGCTGACAGAGAGTTGCCTGCTGGCGTTCTTTGGATGTATAGCCGGTATCGTCGTCAGCATCTGGAGCGCCGCAGTGCTGCAATCCATACACTTGTCGACGGCCCTGCCGGTAATTTTTCACTTCGGCTTCGACGGGCGCGTTTTCGCTTATGCCGTCGGAGCGGCAATTCTGGCCGCGCTGGTGGTTGGGATTCTGCCTGCGCTGCGGGCCGCCCGCGCCAACGCGCACTCCGCGTTGCGTGAGGGTCAGCATAGCGTGGCCGGAGGCCGTCATCGTTTGCGCAGGCTTTTGGTGATGGCCCAAATCGCTGGCTCAGTGCTTCTTCTCATCGTGGCGGGACTCTTCACGCGGAGCCTACTGGCAGCTCAGAAGATGAATCTGGGCTTCAATCCCGACCACATTCTCATGGTGGCGATGGATCCGGGTGAAACGGGTTATAACCAGGCGCAAGGGCAGGAATTCTATGACCATTTGCTCCGCCGCATGCGGGCGCTGCCGGGTGTTCGGCAAGTCAGCCTGGCGTTTACCTACCCGTCGAATGGCATGGTGGCCGACGTCGCACCCATTCTCGTGCAGAATCGCCCGCTGCAGCCCGGACAGGTTCCACCCATGATTTTCGGCGATACGGTATCGCCCGGCTATTTCCCCACGATGGGAATACCCATTGTTCGCGGCCGCCCCTTCCGGGATTCAGACGATGAGAAGGCTCCGCTTGTGGCCGTGATCAACCAGGCCATGGCGCAGCGGTTCTGGCCGCATCAGGAGGCGCTCGGAAGAAAGTTCAGCACCAGTGGCGCGGCGGCCGGGCCATGGATCGAAGTGGTTGGAATCTCGCGAAACAGCAAAACTAACTTTGATAGCATGACGGCCAGGCCTGCTCCCTATTTTTACTTGCCGCTGAAGCAGCACTTTTCCTCTTTCGAAACTCTTCTGGTGAAGACGGCAGGCCCGCCTGACTCCGCCATTCCAGGCGTGGAACGCGGGGTGCGGCGCTTAGCTCCCGGCCTGCCGGTCTTCAACGTGCGCACGCTGCGCCAAGCGTTGAACGGTTCTTTCACCGGCTTCTATGCCTTTCACCTTGGGACGGATCTGGCAGCGGCGCTGGGTTTCCTGGGGCTGATTCTGGCAGTTGTGGGCGTTTATGGCGTGGTCTCTTACAGCATGGCGCGGCGCACGCATGAAATTGGCGTTCGAATCGCCGTGGGAGCGCAACGTTCTGACATTTTATGGATGGCGCTTCGCCAGGCAGTGGCGCTGATCGCCGTTGGCGCGGCCATCGGAGTGCTGCTGGCGCTCGGGCTCGCGAAGTTCATGGCCAACGTAGTCTACGGCATCAGCGCTTACGATCCCGTTGCGTTCGTAAGCGCCACGCTGCTGGTGGCAATCGTGGCGCTGCTCGCGTGCGCCATTCCGGCGCGCCGCGCCGCCAGGGTCGATCCAGTCGTGGCTCTGCGACACGAATAACAAATCCACTTATCAAGCCTACAAAAAACCTTTTGCCAAACTTCTCCTATAGCTAGCAGAAGAACTATTGTTTTGACCCTCCTGCCGGTCCTCCTGTACGTTCAACCCAGGCGATCCTGATTCCGATCGTAATCCTAATTGGAAGTTCTGTCAGAGGCGGTCAGGGAGACGTGGAGTTAAAGGGGCACAAGTATGAGTGGTTCGCCATTCATAGCGTCGTGCGACGAACCGCTGAGCCCCAGCGATATCTCACGGGCGGTGGCCACGTCTCGACTGAGTGACCGAAAGGAGAACATATCCATGGTGGTTTCGGCTCGAATTGGAAAGAGGCAATCGAACATGATTCGGGCGGGGCTGACTGTTTGTCTCTTGTTCATTGGCGTAAGGTTTTGTCGGGCCCAAGTGGGGCCCTCGATGTCTGGGCCGCTCCAACTCGGCACGCCGCTGACGGTGAACGCCGGGCCGCTCGGAAAACTGAGCGTGATGGGCGTCATCAGCGGCATGGGACTCGTCCAGGGAAATTGGATTCCGGGCAACCAATCGACCCATTGGGACATCAGCAACGGCCAGATTATGATTCAAAAAACCGCTGGCTGGTGGCAGTTTTACGTGCAAGCCGGCGCGTACAACATCCCGGACCTGGGCGCTCCGTTTCTGTCCACTTCCAACACGGTGAGCGACCTATACGGTGCGTTTCCGCAAGGCTATCTGAAGATCGCGCCGAATCCCAAGGGAAACTTCTCGATTCTGGTCGGCGCGCTGCCCACCCTGATCGGCGACGAATACACGTTTGATTTCGAAAACATGAACGTGGAGCGCGGCCTGCTCTGGAACCAGGAAAACGCCGTGAATCGCGGCATCCAAATCAACGACAGCATCGGCCATCTCAGCGGATCCATTTCCTGGAACGACGGCTTCTATTCCAATCGTTATACGTGGCTCACCGGCTCGCTCAGCTACACGCTGAATGGGTCCAATACGATCGCTTTCGTTGGCGGTGGCAACCTCGGACAAACGGCTTTCACGACGTTCGCAACGCCCATCCAGAACAACGAACAAATCTACAACGTGATTTACACTTACAGCCACGAGTCCTGGGTGATCAGCCCTTATCTTCAATACACGAACGTTCCGACGGACACCAAAATCGGGATCAGGCACGGCGCGTCGACGCGGGGCGGGGCGGTACTTGTGACTTACAACTTCAAGCACCACCTATCACTTGCGGGTCGCGGCGAGTACATCTCGAGCGCCGGAAATGCCGCTGAGGGTGCAGTGAATCTGCTGTATGGGCCGGGCAGCGGAGCGTGGTCATTCACGGTGACGCCGACCTACCAAAACCACGGTTTTTTCATTCGCGGCGATTTGGCCATCGTTCACGCCTCCAGCATCACGGCAGGCGACGCGTTCGGCCAGTTCGGCACGAGTGCCAACCAGCCTCGAGGCGTGGTGGAAGCCGGGTTTATTTTCTAAAGTGGCCAGGAATGGTACCAACAGGCGCCGCAGGGAAATACTCCTGCTTCCACGGGCTCGACCTGTACCCGGCTTATCGCCAGAATGGTGTGAATCACGGAGAGGCGAAGTTCAGTGAGCTAATCCGTACTCCCGCACGCTTCGACCCGGAATTCTGGAGGCCTGTTGGAATTGGCATGCTCGCCTGAGCGCTACGAAGCAACCCCAATCACCTTTCCTATCGATGAGTGATTCTCGGCGGCTTTGACCATATATTCGGCCACATCCGGACGCGGGATGGTAAAGCCGAAGCGCGGCAGGTGACCGTCTCGCACTCGATAACTTCCGGTATGCACTTTGTCCTGGAGCTGGGGCGGTCGAACGATCGTCCAGTCGAGCCCGCTGCTCTGGAGCACCTCTTCCATCGCCGTAGCATCCTGGACGACGCCCGGGAAAAACAGCCGGCCGATCAGGTATGTCGGTGGCAGCAAACAGTCCCTGAAGAGAAAAGCGGTGGACATGACAACCAGCCTACGAACTTCCGCTCCCCGCATGGCGCTGGTCAGCGCGATGGCGAACCTCTGAAGAAGGCCCCTGTCACCCGGCGCAATGGGCGCCCTCGGTCCGAATCCCGAAACCACGGCGTCGTGCCCCTTAATCACGCTCTCAAGAGCAGCTCGATCCAGCAGATCTCCCTGCCTTATGTTAATGCGATCTTGAAATACCCGAAGCCGCTCCGGCGCACGGACAAATGCCGTAATTGAATGGCCTCGTTCGATTCCGTAGCGCACGATTTCGATGCCGGTGCCACCCGTAGCTCCCAACACGACCATCCTCATGGAAGGCTCCTTTCCGTCTGCATTCGAACGTACCACGGCTTCGTGGCAGTTTGGGAGAAAGCCCAAGACAGCGCTTGCGAGGGGTGGGTTCGCTCCTTTCAGTACGGCGCTCTGTTGTGGTCGGTTACCGCTCAAAGAAATCTTCCGCATGGGTCAGGAACTCCGGGTAGGCGCCAGCGCCCAGTTCCTGAAGGTCCATCCCCTGCCGCTCGCCTTCTTCCGAAACCCGATAAGGGTAAATCCGATTCAGCAGCCAGTTCAGAAGATACGTCATGGGCAGAACGCAACCAAGGAGTGTGGCAACGGCGATCAGTTGCGCCAACCACTGGCCTCTGTAGGATGCGGGAACCA
Source organism: Terriglobia bacterium (assembly GCA_030041095.1). GTDB lineage: Bacteria > Acidobacteriota > Terriglobia > UBA7540 > UBA7540 > JASHON01. The sequence continues at coordinate 7,257 of JASHON010000120.1, read as the reverse complement.
CGTTCCCCCAATAAACCATGAGGCGAGGAAAAAGAGTCACGGCGGGAAGGGCAAGCAGTCCCCATATGCCCGCAACGGCATGGACAGAAACCGCGCCGCCAGGATCGTCCACCTTCGCTTTCAGCTCCAGCCACTCCGCGGCAAACACGATCAGGACTCCGGCAATTGCGCCGATCACAACCGAGGCCAGAGGCATGATGAAAGGGCTCGAAGCGCTCACCGATACCATGCCGGCTACCCAGGCGTTGGCCGTAAGAGAGGCGTCGGGCTTTCCGAATCGCACTCGCGTAAGCCATGCCGCGCCAAGCGCCGCGGCAGCGGCGGCGAGAGTGACGTTGATCGAAACGCGCGGGATGGCCGCCGGTGCGGCTCCCGCGAAAAGAATGGCGCCCGCGCCGTTCAGCCCGCACCAACCCAGCCACGCCAGCCAACAGCCGAACAGCACGAAGACCGCGTTGTGGCCAGGGATGGCCGTGGGCGGACCTTCGGAAGAGTACTTCCCGGTCCTCGGTCCGAGAATCCACGTAACGCTGAGAGCCGTCAATCCGCCGACGCATTGGATTACTCCGGAACCGCCGGCGTCCAGAACCCCCCTGCCCAGCCCGTACTGAACTCCGAGCTCCGCCAGCCAACCGCCGCCCCAAACCCAGTGCGCAAATAACGGATAAATCCATCCCGCCATCAGAGCTGCTGACGCGCAGCTTGCGCCGAGCCGCCATCGGTCAGCTCCGCTACCTAACGGTATGGTCGCCGCGAGCCCCACGCTTAGAATTTGCATCCACACGGCGACCGTAAGCATCGAGTTTCGCGAGGCTAAACCGGATAGGAAAGCTCCGCCTCTGCCGAGCCAGTTCCACGTGCGCCCGGCGATGGTGATCACGTGCGCCGCCTGGCCAGACCCGCCGAGCCACGCACCGCCGCAAATCAGATACACGATGGCCGTGACAGCCACAGCCAGCAGCGCTGCGATCATGGCGTGCGTGGCGCTGCGCGATCGTCCCAACCCCGTATTGATCAGCGCAAGCCCGGCGATGGCGAAGGGAATGAAGAAGACGGAGATGATGCAGAGGACAAGCGACGTTCCCGAGAGAGCGGGAGCAGTCGGGAAACTCACGCTCGATCTCCTCGAGCATCAGTGTGAGACCGTACGACGAAAGCAAGCCCAAGGATTTCGATGCTGATTCCGGCCAGAACAAATGCTGCACGAGCCCGTGGCGCAGCGGAGGAAAGCAGTGCTGGCGCGGCCAACGCGATGAGCCAACCCGCCACCAGAAGAAGGAAACCGGCAAGTTTCATTCTTGAATCCTTAAGATCCTAGTGTGCGCCCGGAGATCCGTCCAATCGATCAGATTTATGATGCTGATAAACGCGAACCCGGCTTTCCGAGATTCGAATCCATTATAACTTCCATAGAAACTTTGCGTTTTACATGCGCTGTGGTTGCCCGCATTATGACACTCATCCACTCTAAGTTGCAAAGGAGGCATTGATGGCGGACAACCCCACTTCCGAGATGAAGCCAACCTTGGGCTTGACGGGTTTGACGTTTAATGCGATGGCATTGATTGCTCCGGGCGCCTTTTTATGGCTCACTTTCGCGCCTCAAGCAACTGAAGGGACCACGGCGCCGGCCATGTGGCTGGGAATCTTTATCGCGCTCTTGCTTTGTCTGGCGACGGCCTCTTGTTATGCCGAACTGGCCAAGCTCTATCCGGGGCCGGGCAGTTCGTATTTTTTTGCCGAGCAGGCTTTTCTGAATCACGATAAAGCATGGCGGTACGCCCGCCTTTCCAAGTTCATCGTAGGCTGGGGCTCGCACCTTTATTACTGGGTCTATCCCGGAGTGATGGTGGGGGTCACCGGCATCTTCGTTGGATACATTGTGGGAACGCTGTGGCCGAATTTCATGAGCGCGTCGAACCCTGGACCTGCTTTCATGGGATTGGTGGCCATCGTTTTCTCATTTTTTGTGGCATACATCGCGTATCGCGGCGTGGTGGGCTCGACGATGGTGAACATTGCCATTAACGTCATTCAGATTTCCGCGCTCGTGTTGTTTTCGGTTCTGCTTCTTGGCTACCGGATGAATCACCCCAGCGGGAGCGTGGCTTGGCAATGGGATGCGCAGTCCGGCGATGCCTACGCTTATCAGTTCCGCACGAAGACCGTCGTGGACCACGGCCAGGCCACAGTCGAGATCTCGCGCGACTCGAGCGGGCGACCTTTGCCGGAGCTTGACGCGTCAGGGAAGGCAGTTCCTTACCACGTCAGCTACCCAGCTCACGACGCCAGTGGAAATTTCCTCACGCACAAAAGTGCGCCTTCCGTGATTTCGCCGCACGAGTGGGGCTGGGTCTTCGTACAAGCCACCATTGCGATCCTGATCCTTGTCGGCTTTGAGTCCGTGACGGCGCTGGGAGGCGAAGCCAAGAATCCCAAGCACCACATTCCGATCGCAGTGATTACTTCTCTGCTGATTCAAGGCGCCTTCTGCTACCTCTTTGAATACTTCGCGGCAAATTATTTCTTGAATAGTGGATACGCCATGACGAATGCGACGGCCTCTGCTGCGCCCATCGGTGACATGATGGTGATGGTAGGCGACGCGATCTTCGGGCCGGGGAGAGGCCGATACTTTATGCTTGCCGAGGCGTTCACGGTGTTCCTGGCACTGATTGGCACCACGCTGGCTTGCATGAACACGGGAGCGCGCGTGACCTACGCGATGGGAAAGGACGAGGAAGTGCCGGAGCACTTCGGGCTGTTGCACTCCAAGAATCTCACTCCACATCGCGCCATTTGGACGTTGGCGGGAATCTCGGCCGTGATCGGATGCCTGGCAGTCTCGATGCTGTTTGGTGACGCCGGAGCGCTATCGGATGCCACCATCAAAGCGTTGCCACACGGCTTCTGGTCGAGTTGGGGTTATACGAGCCACGCCGTGATGGCGGCCATGCCCAATTCGCTGATCACCATAACGCTCGCGTCGAACTTCGGAACATTCCTCCTTTATGGCTTGAGCTGTCTCATCTGCATTGTGGCTTACCAGAACCATCTGAACTTCCATCCTGTCCGCCACCTTGCTATTCCGATTTTTGGGCTGCTTGCCAATCTTGCCTGCATGGCGTTTTACCTGATTGGCCCTTTCATGGGTTACGGCACGCCAAAAGAACCATTGCTCGCCTTGGGCATTGCGCTTGTCTGGGCGATTTACGGAGGCATCTACTTCACCAGGAGGACCCGCGTCATGGGCCGAACGACGCTCGTCACGCGAGCGGCGAGGGAGGAACCCGTGAACTGATGGGAAAGCAGCATTGGAAGGAAAATCGGCCGCGGCTGGGAGTCTTCCTGCCGCGGCTTCTTTGCTTGCAAGATGAGGACGCGAGCTGCCCCTGAAATGTAGAGATGTATGCTGGCACTTGAATTTGCCCAGTTGAGTGACCGTGGACGGGTGCGTGAAGCCAATGAAGACTTCCCCGGTTACAGCCTTCCCGCTACGCCGGCCGACGCCCGGTCCCGCGGCTGGCTGTTCGCCCTGGCCGACGGTGTGGGTGGGCAGGACCATGGTGAAGTGGCGTCACGACTGGCGGTTGAGAGCCTGATCGAAGATTTCGAGACCGCCGGCGCCGGAGAGTTGCATGGCGCGCTGATGCGCCGGCTGATCCAACGGGCCAACACACGGGTTTTCGAAGCTCGCCATGCCACCGCGCAGATTTCATCCATGGCCACCACGCTTGTGGCCTGCGCGCTTCGCTTCGATCGCGCTACCATCGCCCACGTGGGCGATTCCAGGTGTTACCTGATTCGCCGTAGCCGCGCCAAACCTCTCACAGAGGATCATACTTTTGTCGGCGAGCAAGTGCGCCTGGGTCTGATCTCGACGGAAAAAGCCGCGACCTCTTCCCGTCGCCACCTGCTCAGCCGGTCACTCGGCAACGAGATGTTTGTTCATCCGGATACGCTCGAGATCACACTGAACCCTGGAGACGTCCTGATGCTCTGCACGGATGGGCTGTCTGGCTCATTGGAGGAGGCTGAGGTGAGCCGCATTGCGGGCGAAAGCGTCGCGCTGGAACACGCTGCACATCAGTTGGTGGCCATTGCCAAGGAGCGCGACGGCAGCGATAATATCACCGTCCAACTCATCCGAATCCAAAGCGTGGAACGCGTTGGAATGTACCGCGGGAGACCTTACCGGCTGCGTCAGTGAACGGCGAAGGGTGTATCCTGAACCTGCTGTTCACAATCCATAGAGCATGTCTGCACTTCATCCCGGTGACCAGCTTGACCATTACCGCATCGACGCGTTAACGGCGCGCAGCGGCATGGCGTCGATCTTTCGCGGAACGGATCTGCGAACTGGTAACGCCGTGGCCATCAAGGTGCCGCACCCGGAGATGGAAGGTGACGTTGTTTATTTTGATCGCTTCAAGCGTGAGTTGGAAATCGGCAAAAAGCTCGATCATCCAGGGGTCGTCAAGGTCCTGCCGGAAGATGGCCAAAGTAGGCTTTACATGGTCATGGAGTGGGCGAAGGGGCGCCTGCTCCGGGAGATTATTCGGGAAGAGAAGAAGCTGCCGCCCGAGCGTGCCGTCAACATCGTCGTGGGCATCGCTGACGCTCTCGACTACATTCACCAGCACGGTGTGGTGCACCGCGATCTCAAGCCGGAAAACATCATGGTTGACCGGGACGACGGCGTGAAGCTCATCGATTTCGGGATCGCCGGCTCGGAGGGCTCCCGACGGCTGACATTTGCCAACCTCTCTCAAGTGATGGGAACGCCTGACTACATCTCGCCCGAACAGGTGAAAGGGAAGCGGGGCGACGGACGAAGTGACATTTACGCTCTGGGCGTAATGCTGTACGAAATGCTCACCGGCCAAACACCTTTTCGTGGGCCCAACGCATTTGCCGTTATGAACGATCGCCTCGTCAACAATCCCGTTCCTCCCCGTGAAATCGACGCCGCCATCTCTCCGCAATTGCAAGAAGTGATCTACCGTGCGATCGAGCGTGACCCCAGAAAGCGTTATGCGAACGCGCACGAGCTTGCCTGGGACCTAGCCCACCTCGATCAGGTTGGGGTCGCAGAACGCGCCGAGCTTCGTGACTGGAAGCGGCGGCGCACACCGTGGCACGGAAAGGTTTTGTTCTATCTGCTGCTCGCGCTCATTCCCATCATCATTTTTGCGCTGATGCTTTACGTGGCAAGGCACGTTTGAAAGGGCTCCTTCGCGGCGTTGCTCCGCGCATCGGCGCGAGGCCGTGAAGGTTAGCCCGTTTTTCATCGGCTGAAGCGTTCCGGAGAATACGCATGAATCGGGAGGAATGTTGACCCGTCAGCGATCAACTCTGCCGTCAGTCGCGCGGTCACGGGGGCCAGAAGAATCCCGTTCCGGAAATGTCCGGTGGCAATAATGAGATTCCGCAGTGCGCCGCGCCCGAGGATGGGAAGGTGATCGTCCGTATCCGGCCGGAGGCCTGCCCAAATGCGCCGGACGCGAAGATTTCTTATGCCTGGAGCGATCCTTTCCGCGCCTTCCAGGATCGACTTTAGGCCTCCTGCCGTCACGCTCTTATCGTAGCCGGCATATTCCATTGTGCTCCCGGCCAACAGCCTGCCGGAGGAACGAGGCACCAGATAATGGTGGCCGGCGCGAACCGTCATTGGGAAGTGGCCGGCTCCCTCAAACTCAATCATCTGCCCGCGGCACGGCTTGACGGGGAGCTTCAGACCTAGTGGCGCCGCAACTTCGCCCGACCACGCCCCTGCCGCCAGCAAGCAGATATCCGCGGAATGGAAGCCCGTATCAGTTTGAATGCCCTCGACGCTCTCTCCGCGTGTGCGGATGGCGCGTACTGCCGTGTGGGGACGAAATGTCACCCCGCATTTCGCGCCTGCAAGTTGAAGGGATTCCGTCAACCGCTCGTTGTCCAGCCAATAATCCCCCGGAATGTATAAAGCGCTCAAAAGCCCGGGAGAAAGTTGGGGGACAAGGCGGCGCGCTTCGTCCGCTGACAGCCGCTCGATGGCCAAACCGGCGCTCGCTTGACCTTTGTAGGCGCGCTCGAGCTCGAGGGCCTCGGCCTTGTCCATCGCGACCATCAGGGTGCCGTCCCGCCGAAAGTTTACACATAAACCACTGAGTTCTTCCACCTCGGCGATGAATTCGCGATAAAGGTCCCGGCTCGCGGCACAGAGACGGTAAAACTCATCGGGCTCTATGGTTTCACCTTGTGGCGCAATCATTCCGGCAGCGGCGCCGCTGGCTTCGGCGCCGTGCTTTCCTCGGTCAAAGACGCTGACCCGCAGATTCTTCCGCGCCAGCCGGAGCGCGATGGCGCAGCCGATCAGCCCACCGCCCACCACAATTGCGTCCTGGGAAGATACGCAGTGAGTACTCATCCTCATTTAGTGTAACCTGAATAGCTGGAGCAGTGGTGCGCGGAAACGGCTGCCCACGCCCGTGTTAGTGGTCACCTATCAACGCCCGCTAACACCCTCATCTTCCGGCTCCGATTGTGCTCCTGTCACTCATGCCGACTCCGTGACTCATGTATGCCTTGCGTTGACATGGCTTTCGAGCGAACTTTAGAATAATATCTCTGTTGGGTTCTTTGTTTTTGGTTGTTGGGAAAGGAGAACGGGGGATGTCGATTGCGGAGAACACCGATGCCGCGGCTACGGGCAATCTCGTCCCTGAAGCGGATGGCAGTTCCGGAAATGAGGCGGTGGACGCCGGTGCGGCTGGCGAGCTATTGATCGGCGTTGCGCCTATGCAGGAACTGGCTGAAGGAAAGATTGTCCGAGGGAAAGTTGTCAAGATCACTCCGGAAGAAGTACTGGTCGATATCGGACAAAAGAGCGAAAGCGCATTGCCGCACAGCGAATTCTTGGGGTTGGACGGCTTGCTAACGGTCGAACCGGGTGACCTGATCGACGTAGAAATCGTCAGCTACGATGAAGATGAAGGCGCGATCAGCTTATCCCATCGCAAAGTGGCTCACCAAAAAGTTTGGGATGAGATCGAAAATGCCTTCCGTAGCCAAACTAATGTTCACGGACGGGTGCTCGAGCGGACCAAGGGCGGTCTAACCGTTGATATCGGTGTGCCAGCATTTCTTCCAGGATCGCAGGCGGACGTCCGCCCGCTTCGAAATCCGGAATCGCTCCTGGGTCAGGAGATCGAAGCCAAAATCCTCAAGCTGAGCAAGGCTCGCAACAACGTCGTCTTGAGCCGTAGAGCTGCGTTA